>JBEGVM010000071.1:0-30696 GCA_041178365.1 Gemmatimonadota bacterium
CGATGCACGAACGACCCCGGCGCATCCCCGGCATGGCGGGGATACGCATGGGTCACGAACAGGATGCGAGGTACGCTCACGCCCCGTCGCGGGGATCACGGACCGCGTCGAGCCGACGACGCAGCTCGCGCTGCTCGGCGCGGAGCACGGCGACCTGTTCACCCAGGAGGCCGGCGGCGAAGAAGATCGAGCCGAGGATGAGCGAGGTCTGGATGATGGTCCAGACCCACCGCACCCCGATCCCACTCGTGAGAAGGATCCCCAAGGCGATGAGGCCGGCGATGACCCCGAGTGCGAAGAGTCCGACGCCGAGCATCCCAAAAGCGAGGAGGGGCTTCTGGCCGAAGCGAAGTTCGAACCAGACCGCCAACATGTCGAGCACCCCGATCGGGATCCGCGAGAGCCCGAACTTCGACCGCCCTGCCGTGCGGGGATAGAGCGCGACGGGGATCTCCTTGACGCTGTACCCCTGCGCATGGGCCAAGACGATCATGTACCGATGCCAATCGGGACGCACCGGCTGATCGGCCATGATCATGCGCCGATACGCCTTCACATTGTTGAGGTCGCGCACCGGAATGTCGAAGAGGGAGCGCGAGAGCTTGTTGTAGATCCCGGAAACCAACGCCTTCTCGTACTTCCCCTGCTTGTATCCCGTGACCATATCGGCCTCGTCCGCGAGGATCGGCGCGCAGAGGCGCGGGATATCCTCGGGGAGGAACTGCAGGTCGGCGGGATAGAAGACGAGAATATCGCCCTGCGCGGCGAGGTAGCCGGAGCGGAGGGCATCGGCGATCCCCCGCTGGGTCCGGTGCGTCACGACCTGCACGAAGGGATATCGTGCCGTCGCCTCGGCGAGCACGGCGGCGGTCGCATCGCGTGAGCCGTCGTCGATGACCACGACCTCGTAGGGAACCGACTGCGTCGCGATCATCTCGGCGCAGAGCTGCAGGAAGCGCGGGAGATTCTCCGCCTCATCCTTAGCCGGGACGAGCACCGAGACGCGCACCGGGCGCGTGAGGGCCTGACGGGTATGGGGCATGGGAGCGAGGGTCATAGGAGGCTCTTCAGGGGTTCAGAGACGTTTGCGCAGCCGCGCCGAGAGGACCCCGAGCTGGTCCCGGTACTTGGCGACGGTGCGCCGCGCGATCTGCACGCCATCGCGCTCCAACCGTTCGACGATCGCCTGATCGGTCAGCGGCGCATGGGGGTCCTCTTCGGCGATCATCTTCTCGATGGCGGCCCGGATGCCGCGGGCGGAGACATCGTCCCCTTCGCTGCTCCGCAGCCCGGAGGAGAAGAAGAACTTGAGCGGGAGGACGCCGCGCGGGGTCTGCACGAACTTCTCGTTGGTCACGCGCGAGACGGTCGACTCATGCATCCCGATCGCATCGGCGACCTCGCGGAGGGTGAGGGGGCGCAGCCCTTGGATCCCCTTCTCGAAGAACTCCCGCTGCCGTGCGACGATGAAGTGCATGACTTTGAGCATCGTCTGTCGGCGCTGTTCGATCGCCTGGATGAGCCATTGGGCCGCGCTGAGTCGCGAGTTGATGAACTCCTTGCTCTCCGCGTCGAACTTCCGTTTGTCCCGCGCGACCTCCTGATAGGCGCGGCTGACGCGGAGGCGCGGGAGATCGCCATCGTTCACGAAGACGAGATACTTCCCATCGATCAGTTCGACCACGAGGTCGGGGATCACATAATCGGTGGCCCGTGAGGCGTAGGCGAGGCCCGGCTTGGGGGCGAGGCGCGCGACGGCGTCGGCGGCGGCCTGCACCTCAGTGGGTGCCACCCCGATCCGACGCCCGATCTCCACCCAGCGATGCGCCAGGAGATCATCGAAGTACTCACGGATGAGGCGCTCCGCGAGTGTATCGACCAGCCCCGCCTCATGGAGCTGCAAGGTGAGGCACTCCTGCAGCGTGCGCGCCCCGATCCCCGCTGGCTCCAAGGACTGGATCGTCCGGAGCATCTGCTCGACCTCAGGCATCGTGAAGCGCGGGGCTTCACGTTCATCCTCCGACGCCTCCTCGGCCTGCGCGATCACGGCATTGATTCCCGCGAGGATCTGCTCGAGCGTCGCGGTGAGGTATCCCTCGTCGTTGATGTTCCCGATGAACTCGTCGGCGAGGAGCTGATCGCGCGGACTCAGGTCGAGGAGGCGGACCTGATCATTGAGATGATCTGAGAGATCACGCCCCACCACGGAGACGGGCTCCACATACTCCCGTGTCTCCATCGGCGCACGCGCCCCATCCTCATGGACGCCATCGAGGAGGAGATCCTCCCATCGCGCCTCGTCGTCGGTCTGCTCCGCCGCCGGGGCCTCCGCCACATCCTCCGATCTGGCGTCGAGCTCCTCCCCCTGCTCCTCGCTCTCGACCTCCCCGTTCTCCCCCTCTTCCACCAATTCGAGGAAGGGGTTCTCCAAGAGCTCCTGTTTGAGGTGCTGCTGCAGGTCGATCAGCGGCATGTAGAGCATGTCCATCGCCTGATAGAGGCGTGGATTCGCTCGCAGCTCCTGTCCAAGCCGCGCCGACTGCTGCAGCCCCGACTTCACGCGGGGTGCTCGGCGCGGAAGCGCTCGCGGAGGCGGGCGGTCAGCGTAGGGCCGAAGTAGACCTGCGAGACGGTGTCGTCGAAGACCAACTCCTCGACCGTCCCCGAGACCTTCACCGCGCCATCGAACATGATGTAGGCGCGGTCCACGATGTCGAGCGTCTGCTCCACATTGTGATCCGAGATGAGCACCCCGATCCCACGCCCCTTGAGCGAGGCGACGATCTGCTGGATGTCGTGCACCGCGATCGGATCGACGCCCGCAAAGGGCTCGTCGAGCATCATGAACTTGGGATGGCTCACCAACGCACGGGTGATCTCAAGCCGGCGGCGCTCACCCCCGGAGAGGGCGAAGGCCTTACTCGCCCGGAGATGCTTGATGCTCAGTTCGTCGAGGAGCTGCTCGAGCCGCGCCTCCTGCTCGGCGCGCGGGATCGGGAGGGTCTCGAGGATCGCGAGGATGTTCTCCTCGACGGTGAGCTTCCGGAAGATCGAGGGCTCCTGCGAGAGATAGCCGATCCCGCGCCGCGCCCGCTGATACATCGGCATCTCGGTCACATCCTCCCCATCGATGCGGATCGTGCCGGCATCGGGGGGGATCAGACCGACGATCGCGTAGAAGGTCGTCGTCTTCCCCGCCCCGTTGGGGCCGAGGAGCCCGACGATCTCCCCTTGGTGCAGCTCGAGGGCGACCTGATTGACCACATGTCGATCGCGATACGTCTTCATCAACCCGGTGGCCTCGAGCACGCTCCCGGTCCCGGTGCGCGGGATCGCCGCCGACGGGCGCACCGCCACCTGCGCCGGCGCGGCCGCGAGGCGACGGAGCGCCGTCCGGAACGCTTCCGGCGACGCACGGTGAAAGCGCGCCAGCGGCTCGGCGAGGACGATCACCAGGGGGAGCTCCGAGACGCTCCCCGCACCATGCGCCTCGAGCAACGCACCCGCCGCGACCAGACGTGGGACCACCGCCTGTGCCAGATGGCGGCGCACCTCGTCGAGGGAGAGACGTCCGACCTCGCTCTCCGACTCGGCGCGCCGTCCTTCAGAGGCCAGCGCCGCGATGTACTCCATGCGATACGCGGTCGCGACCTCTTGGAACGGGGCGGCACCATCGGGTGTCGCCCACTCGCTCGTCGCGAGCAGGCAGAGCGCGCTGGAGCGGTCCCCAGCGGTCAGACGGTGGAGGGTCGCATCCATCTCGTCGGCGGCGACGGGCATCAGAGAATCGGTCATGGGGTACGTCGCCCAGTAGTCGGGACGGGGGGAGGGGGGACGGTATCCGTTGCCGTGGTCGGCTCGAGATAGAGACCAGAGGCTCGGTCCTGGACATCGACCCGGACCACCTCTCCCCCCTCGAACGTCACGACGATGACGCGTCCACGATTGTAGCTCAGATTCGGTCGGTCCTTGCCGCCATCAGCGGAGGCCATCTGCTGAAAGGCGCGAGCCGAGCCCATGGCGCGGACCTCTGTGAGCCGCGTGGTCGTCGCGGTGTCCTGTGCGGAGCGCGGGACGGTCTCAAAGCGTGCGATCACCGTGTCACCGGCGATCCAGTCGGGATCGGGGGAGGTGATGCGAGCGGTGTCGACCTCGGCGCGCGTGATGGCGCGTCCAAAGGCCTGCAGCTGCTCCAGGACCTGCCTCGGCATCCGCATCTCGATCGAGTCGGCCTCCATCTTCTGTTGCTGCGCCTCGGCGTAGGCGCGGGTCCCCCAGGCCATGACGCGGTCCATCTGCTCATCGGTGATGCGGACATCCACCGTATCGCTTCGCAGGACCACAGAATCGCCATCGACGCGCGCCTCCCCGGTGGAGAGCACCCGCTCGAGCGCCTGCGACCGTGACCAGAGATCGATCTCGCGCCCCACCATGGTGAAGGCCCGTTCCCCCGTGCCGACGATCTTCGGGGAGCGCCGCAGACGCACATGCTCCGTGCCCTGATCGAGGAAGGCGGAATCGGCGGTCGCCTGCAGGTCGTGGCGGTCCATCACCACCTTGCCACGCGCCCAAACCAGCGAATCGTTCTCCGACCAGACGACATCGGCGGTGACATCCATGGAATCCGCGGCGCTCGCCACGACCTTCTTCGCGCGCACCTCGTCCGACCGAGCGGTGGCCAGACGCACCGTCGGACGACCGGGTGCACGCCAAGAGGAGACCGATCGAACACCGGGACGCGCTCGGAGATAGGTGAGCTCGGGTCCGGTGAAGCGCGCCCCGCCGGACGAGGTACCGCGCACCGACCCTGTGGCGACGAGCTGCTCCGTCTCCAGGAAGTACACCATCCGATCGGAATCGAGACGCATCCGCTCGTCGGTGTAGCGGACCTTGGAGATGAGGATCAACTCCTTCCGGTCCCCGTAATGCTCGGCACTGTCGGCGAGCAGGCGGTTCCCCTGTCCACGGCAGGTGGCATCGACCCCACCGCTGATGTAGGTGTGCTTCGCGCCATCGCCCAACGTCATGACTCGCATGGAGGTGGTCAGTACCCCCTGTCGGACCACGCCGGTGAACTCGAGGACGCAGGGGCGCTTGGTCCCAACCTGCGCGTCGACCTCCGAGGCGCCGAGCGCCGCGGTGAGGCCCACGAGCACTGGGATCATCCCTCTCATGAGTCGTCAGGGATGGTGAACGTGCCGCCCTTCCCGCTCCGGATGCGCTTGACCTCGATCGCACTCAGGCTCGGATCGGTGCGGAAGCCGATCCCGCGCATCTCCCGCTCGCCTGGCTCGGTGAGCACGAAAGACGAGTCCGAGTAGACCTGATTGGAGGAGCGGTCGAACCGGATATACGGGGTGCGGAGCACACGCCCATCCACCGACGTGATCACCACGTCACCGAAGGCCTCGAGGGTGCTCGACCGCGTATCGAAGGCACCGCGCTTCGCGGTGGCCGTCGCCGCCTTCGCCCCAGTGGCCCCGAAGAAGTCGCCGGTCACGCGGATCAGGATGATCTTCGTATTCTGGTTCTGAAAGAGGGCGGTATCCGCGAAGATCTCCGCCCGGAGGAGGCCGCCATCGGTCACGAGGGTGCGAAAGCCGAACGCCACCTGATCGGCGGTGTCGAGCAATCCGCCGCTGACCGCATCCGAGGTGCGGGTCTCGCCGCGCCCACACGCCGCCCCGATGAGCGAGGCGGCGAGTAAGAGGATCGGGATACGCATCAGGCCGCCCCCGCCCGGAGGAGGTCGTGCAGATGCACGACGCCAGCGATCCGCTGCGCCGCATCCAACACCGGCACGGCCACCACGCCCTTGGTCTCCATCAGATGGACCGCGGCGCTCGCCAACTCATCCACGCCGATCACCTTCGGCGTACGATGCATCACCTCGGTGACGGGGATCGTGAAGATCTCGCGCCCCCCCTCCATCAATCGGGAGAGGTCCCCGGTGGTGACGACGCCCAGGAGTCGCCGCGCGTCATCCGCGATCAGGCAGATCCCCCGTCGCTTCGCCAACTCGACCACAGCCTCCCGCATCGTCGCCGTGGCTGAGAGGATCGGGAGCTCGTCATCCAACATCACATCCCGGACGCGGAGCAGGAGCTTGCGTCCCAGCGCCCCACCGGGGTGGAACCGAGCGAAGTCCTCGGGCTGGAACCCCTTCGCTTCAAGGAGGACCACCGCGAGCGCATCGCCGAGGGCGAGCGCAAGGGTGGTGCTCGTCGTGGGGGCGAGGTCGTGCGGGCAGGCCTCCTCACGCACCGCGGCATCGAGCGCGACCTGTGCATGCCGGCCCAACGTGGAGTCCAGATTCCCCGTGATGGCGATCGACGGCACACCCAAGCGGGCGAGCTGATCCATCAGCGGCAGGAGCTCGATCGTCTCCCCGCTCTTGGAGAGCAGGATCGCCACATCGTGTGCCCCGACGATCCCAAGGTCGCCGTGCACACTCTCCGTGGGATGCAGGAAGGTGGCGGGCGTCCCGGTGCTCGTGAGGGTCGCGGCGATCTTCCGTCCGATCAGTCCTGACTTCCCGACCCCGGAGACGATGACGCGCCCGGTGCAGGCGTGCAGCAACTGGACCGCACGCCCGAACGACTCGCCGAGCCGGTCGGCGGCGGCGGCGATCACGTCGCGCTCGAGCTCGAGCACCTGACGCCCGCGGGTGATCATCTGCTCTGGCTTCATGACGCACGCTCCCGGCTCGCCACATAGGCCTCGACCTGCGTCTCCCACTCCCCACGCGCACCGAGCAGCAACTCGACGAACTCGCGCACCGCCCCCGCCCCGCCCCGACGCGTGAGCTGCACCGCGGCCACCCGGCGCACCTCCGGGGTCGCATTCCCCACGCAGACCGGGAGCCCGACACGCCGAAGGACACCGAGATCGGGGAGATCGTCGCCGACGAACGCCACCTCGTCCCACTGCATCCCAAGCCGCTCCAACAGCTGTGCGAGGGCCGGCACCTTCCGCGCATGCCGGTCCTGGATCACCTCATCCACCTGGAGCTCTTCGGCCCGTAGCGCGACACTCTGTGATTCGCGCCCGGTGATGATCGCGGTCCGGAGTCCCGCCTGCCGGAGCAGGAAGACGCCCAGTCCATCTTGGATGTCGTAGCGCTTGAGCTCGACGCGCGCCCCCGCGGCATCCCCGAGGATGATCCCGCCATCGGTGAGCACTCCGTCCACGTCAAAGCAGACGAGACGGATGCGGCGCGCCACGGCAGGGTCGATGGTCATGGCGGCGCTCATGTGCGGCCGAGCTCCCAGGCGCGGACGCACCGCGCGACGAGCGCATCGAGCTCAGGCAGCGGGATCATGTTCGGCCCATCACTCGGGGCGTTGGCCGGATCAGGATGCGTCTCCATGAAGAGCCCATCCGCTCCAGCGGCACAGGCGGCGAGCGCGAGCGGGGGGATGAACTCCCGTGCCCCACCAGACGCGCCACCCGCCCCCTGTCCCGGACGCTGCACCGAATGCGTCGCGTCGAAGATCACCGGGGCGGCGCAGGCCTCACGCATCCGCGCGAAGCTGCGCATGTCGACCACCAGATCGCCATAGCCGAAGAAGGTCCCGCGCTCCGTCACCGCGACCGGCGTGCCAGCCGGTGCCGCGGCTCGTACCTTCGCCACCGCCCCGATCATCCCCTCGGGGTGCATCCACTGTCCCTTCTTCACATTCACCGGCTTCCCGGTGGCCCCCGCGGCCTCGAGGAGATCGGTCTGACGGCAGAGGAAGGCCGGGATCTGCAGGACATCGGCCACCTGCGCGGCGGCGGCGCACTGCGCCGGGAGATGCACATCGGTCAGGACGGGGAGCCCGGTGCGCGCCCGCACGCGCTCGAGCGCGGCGAGCCCCTCCTGCAACCCCGGGCCGCGCGGCGCACCCACGTTCGACCGATTCGCCTTGTCGAAGCTCGCCTTGAAGATGATCCCCCCCGGCACCTGCTCCGCGAGCCGCGCGAGGTGATCCCCCACGCGAAAGAGCAGCTCGTCACGCTCGACGACGCAGGGCCCCGCGATCAGGAAGAGCTTCCCTGCCGGAAATGCCGTCGCGCTCACGAGGCCTCGGCGAGCGAGCGCACGGTGCCCGCGGTCGTGGTGGCCCCGCGCGTGGTGGCCCGCTGCGCCGCCGCGGCGACGAACGCCGAGAAGAGCGGGTGCGGCCGCGTGGGACGCGACTTGAGCTCGGGATGGAACTGACAGGCCACGAAGTACGGGTGCTCGGCGAGTTCGATCATCTCGACGAGTGAGCCATCGGGGGAGAGCCCCGAGAGACGCATCCCCTGCGCCTGGAACTTGTCGCGATATTGATTGGAGACCTCATAGCGATGCCGATGCCGCTCGGCGATCTCCGGCTGGCCATAGATCTCCGCCGCCTTGGAGCCCGGACGTAACCGGCAGGGGTAGCTCCCGAGCCGCATGGTGCCCCCCATCTCCTGCACCCCCTGCTGCGACTCGAGCAGGGAGACCACCGGGTGCCCACACTCCGGAGCGAACTCACTGGAGTTGGAGTCGTCGAGGCCGCAGGCATGCCGTGCGAATTCGATGATCGCCACCTGCATGCCGAGGCAGATCCCGAAGAAGGGGATGTTCCCCTCTCGGGCGGCGCGGATCGCATGCACCATCCCCTCGACCCCACGCACGCCGAATCCGCCGGGGACGAGGATGCCGTCGACGCCCGCGAGGAGGGCGCGGCTCGTCGCCGCATCGGTGAAGAGGTCGCTTGAGGTCCAGGCGATCTCGACGCCGACCTCGTTGGCGATCCCGCCGTGGATCAGCGCCTCCTGCACGCTCTTGTAGGAGTCGGCGTAGTCGGTGTACTTGCCGACCACCGCGATCCGCACCTTGCGCGGGGGATGCGTGACGCGACGCACCATCTCCTGCCACGCGGAGAGATCGGGGGCCGTGGTCTCGAGGCCCAGCCGGCGGCAGACGAGCTCATCGAACCCCTGCTCGTGGAAGACCAAGGGGATCTGGTAGATCGTCGAGACATCGGGGCTCTCGATCACTGCCCCGAACTCCACATTGCAGAAGAGGGCGATCTTCCGCTTCACATCCTCGGCGAGCGGCCGCTCCGCGCGACAGATGAGGATGTCGGGCTGGATCCCGATCTCCATCAGATCCCGCACGGAGTGCTGCGTCGGCTTGGTCTTCACCTCACCGGCGGCGGCGATCCACGGCACGAGGGTGAGGTGGATGAAGACCGTGTTCTCGCGGCCGACATCATGACGGAACTGACGGATCGCCTCGAGGAAGGGCAACGACTCGATATCGCCCACCGTGCCGCCGACCTCGACGACCACCACGTCATTCCCCGGCGCGACCCGACGCACCGCGCTCTTGATCTCATCGGTGATGTGCGGGATCACCTGCACCGTGGAGCCGAGGTACTCCCCGCGACGCTCCTTGGTGATGACGTTGGAGTAGATGCGTCCGGTGGTGATGTTGTTCGCCTGCGTGAGCGGGCGGTCGATGAAGCGCTCGTAATGCCCGAGGTCGAGGTCGGTCTCCGCGCCGTCATCGGTGACGAAGACCTCGCCATGCTGGAAGGGCGACATCGTCCCCGGGTCCACATTGAGGTACGGGTCGAGCTTCATCATCGTGACGGTGAGCCCGCGCTCCACGAGGAGTCGCGCGAGCGAGGCGGCCGCGATCCCCTTGCCGAGGGAGGAGACCACCCCGCCGGTGACGAAGATGTACTTCGGCGCCTGCTGCGTCGGGTTCGGCGTCATACGGTGGCTCCGGCTGCCAGCGCAGCCCAGTGGGTGTTGGCCCGCATCAGATCCTCTTCGGTATTCACTTCGCCCCACGACGGGGCCTCGACGATCGCGACCCCCATGGCCAATCCACCGGCCAGGGCGCGCAGCTGTTCCAACTTCTCGACCAACTCCAACGGATGCGGCGGAAACGACACCCAGCGCATCAGCGCCTCACGACGGGCGGCGTAGATCCCCATATGCTGGAAGACCAGCGTATCACGGAGCGACCGATCCTCCGCATCCCGCAGGTGCGGGATCGCGGCGCGCGAGAAGTAGAGCGCGCGCCCATCGTCCCCGCGCACGACCTTCACGCAGTTGGGATCGGTGAGGATCTCCGGCCCGCGACGCCCCGCGGCGGTGCCGAGGTCGAACCCCCGATCGCGGACCATCGCGATCGATCCCGCCATCGCATCGCCCCGCATGAAGGGCTCATCCCCCTGCACATTCACCACGATCTCGTACCCCGCGTAGGCGGGGAGGGCGGCGACCTCCGCCACACGATCGGTGCCCGAGAGGTGCTGCTCCGAGGTGAGGACCGCCTGCCCACCGGCCTCACGCACGACGGCGGCGACCTCCTCGGCCTCCGTGGCGACGACGACCTGATCGGCGAGCCCGAGGCTGCGAACCCGTTCGAGGACGCGGACCACCAAGGGTGCGCCCCCAAGGGGACGGAGGGGTTTTCGGGGGAGGCGAGTCGCGCCCAGTCGAGCTGGGATGACGGCGAGCACCTTCATGAATGCCTCACCGGGATAGGCCGCGCGGACGCAAAATCCACGCCAGAGCAATCTATTGTCCCGACGGGGAGTTACAAGAGCGAACGCCCTCTGGATTCGCCCCTGGGAACCCCCTCAGCCACGGGGGTGGAACTGCTTGTGGACCTGCCGGAGATGCTCCCGGTCCACATGGGTGTAGATCTGGGTGGTGGAGATGTCGGCGTGCCCCAGCATCTCCTGGACCGCCCGGAGGTCCGCCCCCCCTTCCAGGAGGTGGGTCGCGAAGCTGTGCCGCAGGGTGTGCGGCGTCACCGTCTTGGTGATCCCGGAGGCCTCCACATGCTTCCGGAGGATCCCCCAGGCCCCCATCCGGCTCAGGGGCTTCCCCCGGGCATTGAGGAAGAGCCGTCCCTGTCCCGCCCCCTGCTCCAACCTCGGCCGGAGCTCCCGGAGGTAGATCGCCAGGGCGCCGACCGCCTGGCGACCGATCGGGACCAACCGCTCCTTCCCCCCTTTGCCGAAGACCCGCACCACGAGCTCCTCCAGCGCCAGATCCGCCGTCCCGATCCCGATCCACTCACTCACGCGGAGCCCCGCCCCATAGGCCAGCTCCAGCATCGCCCGGTCCCGGAAGGCCAACGGGTCATCGAGCGAGACCGCCCCGATCAGGCGCTCCACCTCATCCACCGTGAGCACCTCGGGGAGGGTGCGCCACTTCCGCGGCGTCTCGAGCCGCTCGCTCGGGTCGATCGCGACGACCCCCTCCGCCAAGAGGAATCGATACCAGGTGCGGATCGACGACACCGCGCGGCGCATGCTGCTCGGCGCGAGCCCCAGATCCTTCAGGTGATAGACGAACTCGCGTAGATGGGGCGCCGTCAGGGCCTCGGGCGAGGGCACCCCTTGGGTCGAGGCCCAGACCGCCAACCGCGCGACATCGCGCCCATAGGCCTCATTGGTCCGCGCACTGCTCCCCTGCTCCAGCGTGAGGAACTCGTCGAAGCGCTCCAACAGGAAGGCTCGAGCGATCGCGTCCTCGCGCATCGGAGGGAACATCGGGCTCACCGCCGCCGGCGACGCCGCCAGATCACCACACCCACCCCGATCAGGATCAGCGCGACACCCGACGCCCCCAGCCCGATCTCCCGCAACACGCGCGTCACCGCGGCCTGCACCACCGCCCAGTCGGTCCCCATGCGGAAGGCAAGCCAGGTGATCGTGCCGTACCAGACGATCGAGACCGCCGTCATAATCGCGGCGACCTCCCAGAAGGGGATGCGCAGCACACCGGCCGCCGCGGGGACCACCGCACGCACCCCCGGGACCATCCGCGCCACGAGGAGGGCGATCCACCCGTACTTCCGGTAGGCGTCCTCGACCTTCCCCTCGGCCGCCTCCATCCCCTCACCCGTCTTGTGGAATCCGATCTCCTCGATCTTGTGCGTCAACCGCGTCGGACCGAATCGGATCCCCAGGTACCAGAGCGTGAGCGCGCCGAGGACGCTCCCCACCACTACGGCGACCATCGTCGGGGGGAAGTGTCCACCGGCTCGCGCCGCCAAGAAGGCGAAGAAGGCCGTCGCGAGATCGCCAGGGACGATCGGCAGCAACCCCTCGAGATACGACGCCACGAAGATCAATGCGTAGAGCACGACGGGAGAGATCCCGTCGAAGTACCCAAGGAACTGCTCCATGGGTTACGCGCTGATTCGCGCGAGTGTCACGACGGCGATGCAGGCGATCCCCTCGCCGCGGCCGATGAACCCCATCCCTTCGTTCGTCTTTCCCTTGATCATCACATCCAGCGCGGGGATCCCGAGCGCCTCCCCCAACCGCTCACGGATCGCCGGACGATGCGCCCCGACCTTCGGCGTCTCCGCGATCACCGTGATATCGACCTGCACCGGGGCCCACCCGGCGGCGCGCACCCGTGCGACCGCGAGCCGAAGCATCTCGATGCTATCACGATCCTTGTTCTCGGCGGCGGTGTCGGGGAACATCTCGCCGATGTCACCGAGTCCGGACCCACCCAAGATCGCATCGGTCACGGCATGGCACGCCGCATCGGCATCGCTATGCCCCGTGCAGCGCACGGTCGCCGGGATCAATACCCCGCCCAACAGCACGCCATGCCCCGCGACGAAGCGGTGCGAGTCATAGCCGATCCCAACGCGGATGGGTGTGGTCATCGGGGCGCTCAGGCCGCCACCGGTTCCCGGGTCGCCGGGATCAGTGAGTAGTCCTGATAGCGACGGCGCGGGGTGAACCCTGCCTCGCGGATCAACCGCTCCATCTCGTCTGTCGTCGTCCGATACGTGGTGTTCGCCGCTGAGACCACATTCTCCTCGAGCATCAGCGAGCCGAAGTCGTTGCAGCCATAGTGCAGCGCCGTCTGCCCGACCTTCATCCCCATCGTCACCCAGCTCGCCTGGATGTTGGGGATCGAGTCGAGCACGGTGCGCGCGAACGCCGTCGTGCGGAGGTACTCCACCGCATCGGTCTTCGGCATATGGCTCATCGCCGGCGTGTTCTCCGGCTGCAGCGGCCAGCAGATGAAGGCGGTGAACCCCTTCGTACGATCCTGCACCGCCTTGAGTCGCAGGAGATGCTCGAGGCGCTCCGCCATCGTCTCGCCGATTCCGTACATCATGGTGCACGAGGTCTTGAGCCCCTCACCATGCGCGATCTCCATCACCTCGAGCCACCGATCGGCGCCCGCCTTCTTCTTCGCCACGTTGTCGCGCACGCGCTGCACCAGGATCTCCCCGCCACCGCCCGGGATGGAGTCGAGCCCCGCCTTCACCAGTTCCTGGATCACGGTGCGCGCATCCATCCGGTAGAGCGTCGCCCAAAAGTCCACCTCGCTCGGCGAGAAGCCGTGCACATGGATCGGGTGGTTCCGCTTGATGTACTTGAGGAGCTCGAGATACCACTCGAACGGGATGTACGGGTTGTGGCCACCCTGGATCAGGATCTGCACCCCGCCTAACGCCTTCACCTCATCGATCTTCGCGCCGATCTCCTCGTAGCTGAGGGTCCACCCCTCCGCATCCTTGGGACGGCGATAGAAGGCGCAGAAGCCACAGTCCGCGACGCAGACGTTGGTGTAGTTGATGTTGCGGTCGACGATGTACGAGACGATCGGCTCGGGATGGAGCCGACGACGCACCGCGTCGGCATCGGCACCGAGCTCGAGGAGCGGGGTCTTCGTGTAGTAATCGAGGAGATCGGATTCGTAGGACATGCGCAGGGAGCAGATAAAGACGGTGAGACGGACGAAACCTCCGAAACCTACCCCGCTCGACGCGCGGCAGGCAGGAACGCCAACCGGCCCCTCGGCACCCTGCCGGCGAGCTCGAGCCGACGGAAGAACTCGGTGAGCCCCTCGAGGTCCCTGAGGGAGAGTCGCCAATCGAGGCCATCGAAGTACCGACGGCACTCCGCCACCGAGACCCCGGTGGACTCGGCGGCCTGTGCCGAGAGGAGATCGAGATGCTGCACCCCCCACTCGCGAGAGCGAATGAGGGAGGCGTGCACCGCGAGGGCCTGCTCGATCGGTGCGGTCCGCTGGGCGACCCAGACCGCAAAGACGAACGGGAGGCCGGTCCAGTCGCGCCAGATCGCCCCCAGGTCGTAGACATGGGGATAGGCGCGCCCATGCGCCTCGGCGAGGGGATGCCCCGGACTCTGCAGCATGAGCGCCGCATCGCCGATCACGAGCCGCGCCGCACAGGGGTCGCTCCCATCGCGCGCGATCGCATCGGCCTCGGCATCACCGGGGACGAAGACCGGCTCTGCCCGCCAGACATGCGTGAAGAGCAGCTCCAGCAGGTGCACCGAGGTCATCGAGCTCCGACTGACCAGCACCCGCTGACCAGCAAGCCGCTCCGCCGGTACGGTCGAGAAGAGGAGCACGCTGCGGACCGGCCCATCGCAAGAGATCGCGAGGTCGGGGAGGAGGAGATAGCGCTCGGCGTCGCGGGCATACTCCACCGCGGAGACGACCGAGACATCCAACGACCCCTCCGCCATCCGGCGGTTGAGCGCGGTCGGGACCCCATCGACCAGCGTCGCGTCGAGCGAGACCAGCCCACGATCGATCGCCCCGTAGACCGGGTAGGTGTTGATGTACGGGATGCGGCCGACGCGCATCACGCGGCCTGCCCCGCCGGCTCGTCGAAGCGCCGGATGATGCGGTAGAAGCTGTCGCGTTCGGCCGGGATCTTCCCGGCACCACGGATCAACGCGAGGATCTCGTCGAGCGACATCGCCTGCCGCGTCTGGGCCCCCACGGCGTGATAGATCTTCTCGCGGACGACGGTCCCCTCGAGGTCGTTCACCCCATAGTGCAACCCCATCTGCGAGAGCGCCGGGGTCACCATGATCCAATGGCTCTTCACATGTTCGAAGTTGTCGAGGAAGAGCCGCCCGATCGCGAGCATCTTGAGGTCCTCGACGCCCGACGTCGCGGTGCCACGGCGGCCGAGTCGCTCCCCGAGCACGTTGTCATCGGGGTGGTACGCCAGCGGGATGAAGGCGAGGAAGCCCCCCGTCTCATCCTGGAGATCGCGAAGCATCGTCATGTGCGCGATGCGATCCTCATACGTCTCCACATGCCCGTAGAGGAGGGTGCAGTTGGAGCGGATCCCGAGCCCATGCGCAGTGCGGTGCACGCCGATGTAGTCCGCCGCGCCAAGCTTCTTCCCCGCGATCTCCTCGCGGACCGCCGCGCTGAAGGTCTCGGCTCCGCCCCCGGGGAGGGTATCGAGCCCCGCCTCCTTGAGCGCGGTCAGCACCTCCGCCCAGCTCATCTTCTCGATCCGCGCAATATGCGCGATCTCGACCGCGGTGAGCGCCTTGATGTGCACGTGTGGCATCTCGGCCTTGAGCGCGCGGAAGATCTCCTGGTAGTAGGCGAGCCCTGCCTTCATGTCGAGTCCACCGACGATGTGGAACTCGCGCGTCATCCCGCCATTCCCCGTCCGCGCCTCCTGCAGCACCTGATCGAGGGTGTAGCGGTACGCCCCCGCCTCCTTGGGCAGACGCGCGTAGCCACAGAAGACGCAGGTCGTCCGCAGGGTGCAGATGTTCGTCGGATTGATATGCTGATTCGCCGCGAAGGTCACGACGTCCCCGTGCTTCGCGCGGTTCACCGCATCGGCGAGGAGCCCGATCCCCGTGAGATCGGACGAGCGGAAGAGCGCGAGCCCGTCGTGGGTCGTGAGACGTTCTCCCTCGCCGACCTTCTCCGCGATCCGTCGGACCGCCGGATCGGAGAGGCGTGCGAGAGGGAGCTGGAGCCCTGCTGCCGTCGCGCTCATCGCGTCACCCGATCAGGCGACGCAACGCAAGGCTGGCGTTGTGCCCACCGAAGCCGGAGGAGTTGGAGAGGGCGGCATGCACCTCGCGCCGCGCCGGGGTGTTGGCCGTGCAATCGAGGTCGCACTCGGGGTCCGGCGTGTGCAGGTTGATCGTCGGTGGGATGATCCCATGCCGGATCGCGAGCGCCGAGAAGATCGCCTCGACCGCCCCGGCCGCGCCGAGCATATGCCCCGTGCTCGATTTGGTCGAGCTGACGTTGAGCCCCGTGGCGTGCGGCCCGAAGACCGCCTTGATCGCCTGGATCTCGTTGGAGTCGTTGAGGGGGGTCGAGGTCCCATGCGCGTTGACGTACTGCACGTCAGCGGGAGAGAGCCCCGCGTCCTCGAGGGCGCGCCGCATCGCCCGCTGCAGGCCGGCGTGATGCTCCGGCTGGCCCGTCAGGTGATAGGCATCGCCCGTCGCGCCATAGCCGACGACCTCACAGTAGATCTGCGCTCCACGCGCCTTCGCGTGCTCGAGCTCCTCGAGGATCACGACCCCCGACCCCTCGCCGAGCACGAAGCCGTCACGCGTCTGATCGAAGGGGCGCGACGCCGTCTCCGGCGACTCGTTGCGGGTCGAGAGCGCCTGCATATTCGCGAAGCCCCCGATCGCCATAGGGGAGACCGCCGCCTCGGAGCCACCCGCGATCATCAGGTCCGCATCGCCGTAGGCGATCAACCGGAAGGCATCCCCGATGGCGTGCGCGCTCGAGGCACAGGCCGACTGCGTGGCATAGTTCGGGCCCTTCGCCTGGAAGCGCATCGAGACGACGCCCGCGGCGATGTCGCCGATGAACATCGGGACGAAGAAGGGGGAGATCCGCCCCGGGCCGTCCTGCATCAGCACCGTGTGCTGCGCCTCGAAGGTCTCGATCCCACCGATCCCCGAGCCGATGATCACGCCGAGGCGATCAGGATCGTAGCCGGTCCCGTCACCGAGCCCGGCATCCCGCATCGCCTGGACCGCCGCCGCCATGGCGTACTGCGTGTAGCGGTCGGTCCGCTTGGCCTCCTTGCGGTCCATGTACGCGCCGATGTCGAACCCCTTCACCTCATGCGCGAAGCGGACCTTGAAGGCCGACGCGTCGAACCGAGTGATCGGTCCACCGCCGGAGCGCCCCGCGAGGAGCGCCGCCCAGGTGGAGGCCACATCATTCCCGACGGAGGTCAGGCACCCTGCCCCCGTGAGGACCACCCGGCGATGCAGCCCCGCCATCTCAGCCGGCGAGCTTGGCGTTCAGGTAGCCGATGGCGTCACCGACCGTCTTCAACTTCTCGGCATCCTCGTCCGGGATGTCGATGTTGAACTCCTTCTCGAACTCCATCACCAGCTCGACGATGTCGAGCGAGTCAGCGCCGAGATCATCGATGAAGCTGGCGCCGTCGGTCAGCTTCTCACGCTCGACCCCGAGCTCCTTCTCGATGATGTCCTTCACCTTCGCGGTATGGTCAGCCATGCGTCGAGAACTCCAAGAGGGTGGAACCAACAAGGCCGCCGAAGCACGCTCCGGCGACCCAGAAATATAACGATTGAGGCGGGGGGAACGGCACCGAATTCGGTGCCCATTTCACATGGCCAGGCCGCCATCCACCGCCAGCACCTGCCCGGTCAGATACGCGGCATGCTCCGAGGCCAAGAAGGCGACCAGCCCCGCCACGTCCTGCGCCACCCCGAACCGCTCCAACGGGATCTGCGCGGCGAGCGCCTCCACCGCCTGCGGGGTCATCGCATCGGTCATATCGCTCGTGATGAACCCCGGCGCGACCACATTGCAGAGGATGTTCCGGCTCGCCAGCTCCTTGGCGACCGACTTGCTCAGCCCGATCATCCCCGCCTTGCTGGCGGCATAGTTCGCCTGCCCCTTGTTGCCGATGATCCCGACCACCGAGGCGATGTTGATGATCCGGCCCCAGCGCCGCTTCATCATCCCCCGCTGTGCCGCCCGGATCGCCACGAAGGCCGACCGGAGATTGGTATCGAGCACCGTGTCCCAATCCTCGTCCTTCATGCGGAGCATGAGATTGTCGCGGGTGATCCCCGCGTTGTTGACGAGGATGTCCAACGATCCGAAGGCGTCCTCCACCGTCTGGACGAGCATCGTCACACTCGCCGGATCGGCTACGTCGCAGCTGAAACCGCGGGCCTCACCGAGCTCCTCCGCTACCTGCTCCGCCTTGGCGACGTCACGCCCGACGACCGCGACCTTCGCCCCGGCGTCGACCAACGTCTTCGCGATCGTCCGGCCGATCCCGCGCGTGGACCCGGTGACGAGTGCGACCTTCCCAGTGAGATCGATGGAGAGTGCCATGAGCCGTCCAGTGGAGGGTGGCAGGGGGGCCCCGATGGCCCACCCGTGATCAGCGCTGCAGGAGCGCCTCGACCTCGGCGGCGGTGCCGCAGGTGAGATACTCACGGCCCGGCGCGAGGCGCTTCACGAGACCGGTCAACACCGCCCCCGGTCCCATCTCGACGAAGGTGACCCCAGGGTGTGCCGCCGAGATCGCCCGCACCTGCTCGACCCACCGCACCGGCGAGGTGAGCTGCCGCACAAGAAGCTGGCGCGCCATGGCCACATCGGTCACCGCCGCGGTGGTCACATTACTCCAGACCGGGAATGCCGGCGTTCGCCAGTCGGCGGCGTCGATCGCCGCCGTCAGCCCCGCCTCAGCGGGCTGCATGAGCGGGCTGTGGAAGGCGCCACTGACCGGGAGGCGCAGCGCTCGCTTCGCCCCCGCCGCCTTCGCCCCTTCCATCGCCGCCTCGACCGCCGCGACCTCCCCTGAGATCACGATCTGCTCATCCGCGTTGTAGTTCGCCGGCACGCAGATCCCTTGGGCCGACGCCGCAGCACAGATCTCGTCGATGGAGGTCGTGAGCGTGCCAAGGATCGCGGCCATCGCCCCCGGCCGCTCCACCCCGGTCTGATACATGAGCTCGCCGCGCCGACGCACCAGGCGCACCGCGTCCTCGAGCCCGAGGGCCCCGGCGGCCTGATACGCCGAGAATTCGCCGAGCGAGTGCCCCGCCGCCCCGACCACACGCCCAGCGAGGTGCGTGTGCACCGTCGCCCAGACCGCTGCGCCGTGCGCCAACAGCGCGGGCTGCGCGTTGTGGGTGAGCGTCAGCTCCTCCGCCGGCCCTTCGAAGCAGAGCACGCTGAGCGACGTACCAAGCGCGGCGTCGACGGCGGCGAAGGTCTCACGCGCCGCCGGGAACGCCTCGACGAGGTCCTTCGCCATCCCGGGCTTCTGTGAGCCCTGACCAGGAAAGAGCAGGAAGAACATGCGCTAGAACCGGACGATCATCGAGCCCCAGGTGAAGCCCGCGCCGAAGGCGACGAACATCACCGTGGAGCCCTCCGTCACCAAGCCCTGCGCCTGCGCTTCACTCAACGCGATCGGGATCGACGCCGCCGAGGTATTCCCGAAGCGGTCGACATTCACGAACACCTTCTCCATCGGGATGTTCGCATGCTTCGCGGTCGCCTCGATGATCCGGATGTTCGCCTGATGCGGGATCAGCAGATCGATGTCCGTCGAGGAGAGCTTCGCCCCATCGAGCGCGCGGTCCGCCGCATCGGCCATCGAGCGCACCGCGTTCTTGAAGACCTCGCGCCCCGCCATGGTGATGAAGTGTGAGCCCTCGGCGAGGATCTCGTTGGTCATCGGGCAGGCCCCCGCGCCCTTGGGCCGCTGCAGGAGATCGGCGAGGGTGCCGTCCGAGCGCATGTAGGCCGAGAGGATCCCGCGATGCTTGGTGCTGCGCTTGATGATCGTCGCCCCCGCGCCATCACCGAAGAGGACGCAGGTGTTGCGGTCCTGCCAATTGATGATGCGCGAGAGGACCTCGCCCCCGATCACGAGGATCGTCTCGTAATTCCCCGTCGCGATCAGCCCCTCGGCCACCTGGCAGCTGTAGAGCCAGCCGGAACAGGCGGCATCAAGATCGAAGGCCGCGGCACGCGAGGCCCCGAGCGCGGCCTGGACCTCGACTGCCGTGGCGGGCAGGAGGCGATCCGGGCTCGCCGTCCCAAGGATGATCAGGTCGAGTTCGCTCGCGGTGACCCCGGCGAGCGCCATCGCCTTGCGCGCCGCCTCGGTGCAGAGCGAGGTGAGGGTCTCCCCCTCACCGGCGATGAAGCGCTGCCGGATCCCCGTGCGCTCGCGGATCCATTCGTCCGAGGTCTCCACACCGATCGACGCGAAGTCATCGTTGGTGAAGACCCGCTTCGGCACCGCATGCGCGGTCGCCGCAAGCATCGCGACGGGACGCTTCATGCGCTGAGCTGCTCGCCGACGTGGCGGCTCATCTCGGACTCGAAGGCGCGGAGGCCAGCGAGGATCCCATTCTTGATCGCCTCGGGGCTCGACTTGCCATGGCAGATGATGCTCACGCCCTTCACGCCGAGGAGCGGCGCGCCGCCGTACTTGGCGTAGTCGAACGACTGCATCGCCATCCCGAACTGCTCCTTGGTCACGCCGACCTGCTTGAGCAGGCCGTACATCAGCGGCGCGACCGACTCATAGAACTTGAGGAGGACGTTCCCGGTGAAGCCGTCGCAGACGACGACGTCGATGTCCCCACGATCACAGGCCCCCATCGGGATGTCGCGCCCTTCCACATTGCCGATGAAGTGGAGTCCCGCGCCGAGCAGGCTCTGGTGCGCCTCCTTCACGGCGGCGTTCCCCTTCTCGGCCTCTTCACCGATGGAGAGGAGCCCGACGGCGGGCGTGGCACGACCGAGGATGTCCTTGGCGAAGACATGGCCGAGGCGTGCGAACTGCACGAGCTCGGCGGCGGAGCAGTCCACGTTGGCGCCAGCGTCGAGCATCACCACCGGCTGTCGCGCGGTCGGGAGGACCGTCGCGATCGCGGGACGCGAGAGCCCCGCGTGGAGGCGCAGAATGAACGTCGAGGCCGCCATCTGGGCCCCGGTGTTGCCGGCCGAGACGAAGGCGTCGGAGTGCCCCTCGGCTTGAAGCCGGAGGCCGATCGCCATCGAGGAGTTGGGCTTGCCGCGGATGGCGACGGAGGGCTTGTCCGTCATCTCGATCACCTCGGGGGCGTCGATGATGGCGAACTGCGAGACCGCCTCGCGGAGGAGCGGCGTGGCGCCGACGAGCTGGCGGCTCAGCTCCTCACGGATGACGGCCTCGCGGCCGACCAGTTGCAACTCGTGCGATGGCGCGAGCTCCTGGGCGGCAAGGAGCGCGGCGGCGACGGGCGCTTCAGGGGCATGATCGCCCCCCATGACGTCCAGCGCGATCCGCGCCATGGCTTACGCGTCGCGAGCTGCGACGCGCTGCGTGCCGGCGTAGAACCCGCAGTCCTCGCACACATGGTGCGGACGCTTCATCGCGCCGCACTTCGGGCACGCCTGGATGTTGATGGCCGGGGCAACCTTGTGGGTGTTGCGGGCGCGCTTCTTTCGCTTCGAGGTACGACGCTTCGGGACGGCCATCGGAGAACCTGTCGGATAAAGGGATGGATCAAGAACGCGTGCAGGCGCAGGGCCCCGAGTTGCGGTCAGCCCCACACGTCGGACAGAACCCGAGACAGTCGGGCCGGCACAACGGGAGGACCGCGGTCTCGAGCACCCACTGTTCACGGACCGCGGGACGCAGGTCGACCGACATCCCCCCCTCACCCAGCGGGAGGACATCCGGCTCATCGGCGTTCTCGTCGCTCGCATCGGCGAAGAGCGCTTGCAGATCAGACTGCACGGCGATCTCCACTGGTGCGAGGCACCGTCGGCACTCGCCAGAGGCCACCCCCGAGAGGGCACCGCTGAAGTAGTACCGACCGCTGCCCGCCCCGCTCAGACGACCGGTGACCCGGACGCCCTGCACAGGACGACTGTCGCCCTCCAACCAGACCGGATCGACCGGAGCGAGGTCCCCTGCGACCTGCACGGCTCCGTGCTCCAATTCGCGGATGGGAAACGACAGCATAGCTCTGAATCATAACGAAAAGGCCCCTGCCGAAGCAAGGGCCCAACCTACGGTCTGACAGGCACTTAGCGCCGACTCAGACGACCTCCGCCTCAGTGAAGAAGAACCGGCTCTCCCGCACCGCGTTCTCATCGGAATCGGAGGCATGGATCGCGTTCCGCCCCTTGGACTCCGCGAACAGCTTCCGCACCGTGCCCGCCGCGGCCTCCGCCGGATCGGTCGCGCCGATCGCGTCACGCAGGGCATGCACCGCACCGTCCTTGGCGAGGATGAACGGCATGCAGGGAGCCGAGCTCATGAACGCGACGAGGTCCGCGAAGAAGGGGCGCCCGCGGTGCACGGCGTAGAACTCCTCCGCCTGCCGCTTGGTCATGTGGATCACCCGGCACGCCTTGAGAGTGAACCCCTGGCCCTCCAGGTGCGCGAGGACCTTCCCCGCCTTGCCGGAGTTGAAGGCGTCGGGCTTGATGATCGAGAAGGTATAGTCGAGTGCCATCGGATGGTCGTGATGAGAGGTGAATGGACGTGTGCTTCCTGACGAACTACAGTCGCGCCTGGATCAGTTCCACGAAGTCGATCGGGCGCTTCGCGATCCCCATCCCGGCGGCGGCGAAGGCCTCGAGCTTCTCCTGTGCGGTGCCTGATGACCCGGAGATGATCGCGCCCGCATGCCCCATGCGACGCCCTGGCGGCGCGGTCTGCCCGGCGATGAAGCCGACGACGGGCTTCTTCATGTGCTGCTTGACGAATTCAGCGGCCTCCTGTTCATCGGTGCCCCCGATCTCGCCCATCATGGCGATCGCCTTGGTGGCCGGATCCTTCTCGAACGCCGCAAGGCAGTCGATGAAGTTGGTCCCATTGATCGGGTCGCCCCCGATGCCGACACAGGTGGTCTGGCCGATCCCGGCGCGGGTGAGCTGATAGACGACTTCATAGGTGAGGGTGCCCGAGCGCGAGACCACACCCACGGGGCCCGGGGTGCAGATCCGGCCCGGGATGATCCCGACCTTCGCCTCGCCCGGCGTGATGAGCCCCGGGCAGTTGGGGCCGATGAGGCGGACGCCGTGCTCCTGCACGAAGGGATAGACCTTCGTCATATCGAGCACGGGGACACCCTCGGTGATGCAGACCACGAGGGAGACCCCGGAGGCCGCAGCCTCCATGATCGCGTCGGCAGCGAATGGCGGCGGCACGTAGATGACGCTCGTGTTCGCGCCAGTCGCCTGCACCGCATCGGCGACGGTATTGAAGATCGGCACCGTCCCCTCGAACTTCTGCCCCCCCTTCCCTGGGGTGACGCCGGCGACGACCTGTGTCCCGTACTCCATCATCTGCTTGGCATGGAACGAGCCATCACGGCCCGTGATGCCTTGGATGACGAGCTTGGTGTGCTTGTCGATGAAGACGCTCATCTCACTTCCCTCCCTTGGCGAGCGCCACGGCCTGCTGCACCGCGGTGTCCATGTCACTCGACGCGGTGAACCCGTTCTCCTGCAGGATCTTCATCGCGATCTCCTCGTTGGTGCCGGTGAGCCGGATGACGATCGGGACCTTCAGCGGATTCGCCTTGGTCGCGGTCACGATGCCGTTGGCGACGTCGTCGGTGCGGGTGATCCCGCCGAAGATGTTGAAGAGGATCGCCTTCACCTTCGGATCGGCGGTGATGATGCGCAGCGCATTCACGACCTTCTCGGGGTTCGACGAGCCCCCGATGTCGAGGAAGTTCGCCGGCTCTCCGCCGTAGTACTTCACGAGGTCCATCGTGGCCATCGCGAGCCCCGCGCCGTTCACCACGCACCCGACATCCCCATCGAGCTTGATGAAGGTCAGGTTGGCATGACGGGCATCGACCTCCGACGGCTCCTCGCTCCGCTCGTCGCGCAGCGCGGCGATCTCCGGACGACGCTCCAGCTCGTTGTCATCGATCACCATCTTCCCGTCCACGGCCACCAGCTCACCGGCCGGTGTCACGACCAGCGGATTGATCTCCGCGAGGGAGCACCCGCTCGCCATGAAGGCGGCGTAGAGTTGCTGCATGATCTTCGCCGCACCCCGCGCGAGCTTCACATCCGCGTACAGGAAGAAGCCCATCCGCATCGCATCGTAGGTCGGGAGCCCGTAGCGGACATCGACCGGGACGTAGAGGATCTTCTCCGGCGTGGAGGCGGCGACCTCCTCGATGTCGATCCCGCCCGCCGCCGAGACCATGAAGACCGGCTTCTTGGTCGCGCGATCGACGATGATCCCGACGTAGGCCTCGCTCCCGATATCCGCCGCGACGGTGACGAGCACCTGCTCGACGGTGAGTTCCTTGATTTTCATCCCCAGAATCGCGGTGGCCTTCTCCTTCGCCTCCGCCGGGGTCTTACAGAACTTGACCCCACCGGCCTTGCCACGGCCGCCGGCATGCACCTGCGCCTTCACCATGACGGGGACGCCGTACGCCGTGGCGATCGCCTCGGCCTCGGCGGGAGTGGTCGCGACGCGGCCCGGCGGGATGTTCACGCCATGCGCGCGGAGGATCTCCTTGGCTTGAAATTCGTGGAGGTTCACACAGACTCCAGAGAGGGGATGTGATACAGCATCGGAAGATAGTGGATAGGAGGAGACCGGTGCAGTGACCGCACCGTGAGCGCGTCAGGGAGCGGGTCGCCCGAGGAGCACCCCAAGCTGACGCCAGGCGGCACCATAGGCCGTCCAATCTCCCGCGCGACGTGCCGCCTCCATGGCGTCGTACAGCACCGCGGCCTCGGCACGGAGCGTGCCGGGTGGCATGGACGACGTATCGAAGCGAGCGGCCACCGTAGCGGCCACAGTGAGCGGCGTGGCATCGGCGATGTCCTCCGGGACCGATTCACCCGCCGCGAAGACATCAGGCACGAGCGCCATCCACGCCCGGAGGATCGGATCGGGTTCGGCGGGCGGGAGAATCCGCACCGCGCCGGTCATCGCATCGACCACCGCGACCCCAGCAGGGCGATGATAGCGCACCGGATCACCGCGCTCAGGGAGCAGATCCGCGAGGGGGTACCATTCCCCCTCGATCGTGAGGTCGAGCACCCAGTAGAACCCCCCATCCCGCTCGACCGCCCGAGGGGTCGGCGCGGGGCGGAGGAAGGGCGCGAGGCGCGTCACCCGCGACCAGGGGTTCGCGCCCAGGAGGAGACGATCCTCCGCCGCACCACCGGCCCCTGCGAGCCGTGGATTCTGCAGCGCCCACGCCTGACTGATCCGCTGGCCCCAGGTCGTGAGCGAGGGGGCCGCCACGCGCCCCGTGGTATCCCTGACCACCCGGTAGCGCCCACCATCGGGCAGGATGATCGCCCCTGCAGGGGCGAGTCGCTGCAACGAATCCAGCGCGAGTGCGCCACCATTGACCGATCGGATGGCCTGGCCATGTGCCCGCGCGGTGAACCGTGATCGCATCGCATCGTACGATGCCTCGCGCTCGCGAATCCCTCGCGTCGTCAGGCCGAGACTCGGACCGAAGGTGACGAGCGCGACACGCCCGAGTGGCCCGACCACGAGCACGGCAAGGAGTAATCCCATCGCGAGGCGCGTCGCCCCCGCCCAGACCGCACTCACGAAGGCCCCAGCGATACCCACCGTCAGGATCGAGAGGCCGAGGAGATAGGGCAGGACGAGCCGATGATCGACCGCACCGAACCCCTGCGAGACCCCGCTCCCCGTGACGAGCCCCTCATAGCGCTCCAGCCGCCAATGCCAGGCC
This sequence comes from Gemmatimonadota bacterium, assembly GCA_041178365.1. Lineage (GTDB taxonomy): Bacteria > Gemmatimonadota > Gemmatimonadetes > Gemmatimonadales > Gemmatimonadaceae > Pseudogemmatithrix. The sequence continues at coordinate 25,521 of JBEGVM010000071.1, forward strand.
AGCAACACCAGCCCGACCCCACCGAGGACCCCCACATGTCGTCGCACCCACCCCGTCACGACCACTCGCCCCTCGCGAACGCGCAAGCTCGGCGTCCCCGCATAGAGGGCGATGGTCAGCAGGCTGGCCACCGCGACGATCGACAGGACATGGTCCCAGACCGCCCGCTCGACGGGCAGTCCGATCAGATACCAGGCGATGTCGCGTTCGAAGATCGGATCGACCTCCCCGAATCGCACCCCATGCAGCGCGAGGAGGATCTGCTGGACGTCGAGGTCGACACTCGCGAAGAGCCCACCGATCACCAGCGCGAAGCCTGCGGCGCCGAAGGTCAGCACACGCATCGGAATCGCCTCACCGAAGCGCAGGTTCCCGAGCTGTCTTGGGAGGACGATCGAGACGATCGAATGCCGGACCGCGAGGAGATTCGTGAAGAGGACCAGCGCGGCCACCGCCGCGATCACCACGCGGAGGGAAAGGTCCATCGCAGCAAACAATCGCCAGCTCGGTCGGACGCCGAGCGCCTCGGCCTGTGCCGCGCCTGCGATCAATCCCGCCATCCCTCGTCCGATCGCGAGAGCCGCGAGGACGCCGACGAACGCCCACCAGCGGCGATGCCGCTGGATCATCTCAGTGCCCGACGCCGGGTGTGACGTCGATCCCCTGCGCGGTCAGCCAGGCCTCCACCTCATCACGAATCGTCGCGAGGCGCGCCGCGGAATCGGCTTCGAATCGCATGACGAGGATCGGTTGGGTGTTCGAGCTCCGGATGAGCCCCCATCCCCCCTCGAACAGGATGCGGACCCCGTCCACATCGGAGACCGGATACCGCGCGCGGAAGTGGGCCAGGGCGTCACGGACGACCCCTTCCTTCCGATCGTCGGCACAATCGATGCGCAGCTCGGGGGTCGAGACGAGGCGCGGGACATCGGCGAGCAAGGCCTTCACCGATTGGCCGGCATCCGCCACGATGCGCAGCAGGCGTGCCGCCGCGTAAAGCGCGTCATCGTGCCCATAGAACCCCTCGGTGAAGAACATGTGGCCCGACATCTCCCCGGCGATCGGGGCATGCAGTGCCTTCATCTTGTCCTTGATGAGGGAGTGGCCGGTCTTCCACATCACCGGGGTCCCACCGGCCTGTGCGATCCCGTCGGCGAGGGCCTGCGAGCACTTCACGTCGAAGATGATCGACTGTCCCTGCCCCGTGCGGGCGAGCACGTCGCGGGCGTAGAGCAGGAGGAGGTAGTCCCCCCAGATGATCGTCCCATCCTGATCGACGAGCCCGATGCGATCGGCATCGCCGTCGAAACCGATCCCGAGCTGACTCCCCGTCGCGCGCACTGATGCGATGAGATCCTGGAGATTCGCCTCGACCGTCGGATCGGGATGATGGTTCGGGAAGGTGCCGTCGCTCTCGGCGAAGAGCATCGTGGCCCGGACGCCAAGGGCCTCGAAGAGCTGCGGGGCGACGATGGCCCCTGCCCCATTGCCGCAATCGATCACGACCTTCAGATCGTGCGGGAGCGGACCGATCCGCGCGACGATATCGGTGACATAGCGGTCGACGATCGCCTCATGGCGGACCGTGCCCTGCCCCGAGGGAAAGGCGCCCGCGCCGATCAGATCGCGGAGCCGCGTGATCCCCTCGCCGTGGAGCGAGCCCGTCCCGATGCAACACTTGAAGCCGTTGTACTCCGGCGGATTGTGTGACCCGGTGATCTGGATTCCCGCGGCGACCGGGAGGTGATGGAGGCTCCAGTAGAGCAACGGTGTCGGCACCTCGCCGACATCGATCACATCCACCCCACTCGCGGTCAGCCCCTTCACCAGCGCATCGCGGAGGGCCTTCCCACTTGGCCGATTGTCCCGACCAACGGCGACCGCCCCGTGCACGCCACGCTCGGCCATGATCAGCGGATAGGCCCGCCCGATGGCCTCCGCGGCCTCCACGGTGAGATCCCTGCCGTAGATGCCGCGGATGTCATACTGCCGGAAGATGCCTGGCGCGATCATGGCTGCTGCGCGGGGATCGACAGGAGGATTGGATCGACCGGATGTGGCGAGAAGGTCGACCGCGCCGTGAGCGGAGTGATCTGGCCCGGCAGGATCCCGAGTACGACGATCAACACCGCAGCGACCACGAGCACCGTGCGCGTCATCGGCCCTGCCGCTGGGATCTCCGCCGCTCCCTCTCCCCGCGGCTTCATGAACATCGCGCGGATGATCGAGAGGTAGTAGCCCGCCGAGATGACCGAGGTCAGCACCACGATGACGGAGAGGAGCACAAGCCGTCCCGGGGAGGCGATCGCCGCCGAGAGGAGATACCACTTGGCGAAGAAGCCCATGCCCCCGAAGACGGGGAAGCCGAGGAAGGCGAGCAGATAGATCGCCATCCCCACCGCGAGCCAGGGCCGCACCGCCCAGAGCCCCTCGTACGCGCTGATCGGCGCATCGGTCTCGCCCGCCGGCTGCATCGCGCCGACCACCGCGAAGGCGCCGAGCGTGGCGAGGGTGTACGCCATGAGATAGAAGGTCACCGCCCCGCTCGCGACCGCCGTCCCGGCTGTCACTGCGACGAGGAGGTATCCCGTGTGGACGATGCTCGAGTAGGCGAGCATGCGCTTGATGTTCGTCTGCGACAGGGCCACGACGTTGCCCACGATCATCGTCAGGACCGCGATCCACGCGATGGCATTCGCCCAGAGACCGTACACGGTGTAGAACGACTCGTACCAGATCCGCAGGAAGGTCGCGAAGGCCGCGGCCTTCACCGACGCCGCCATGAATCCGGTGATCGGCGCCGAAGCCCCATCGTAGACATCCGGCGCCCACATATGGAATGGGACCGCAGCGACCTTGAACGCGAGGCCGATCAGGAGGAGGCCCATCCCCACGAGGAACATCGGATCGAGGGCGAGCGAGTGACGGATCAGCGCCCCGGCGATCTCACCGAGCCGCGTCTCCCCCGTCGCGCCATAGATCAACGCCATCCCGTAGAGCAAGAATCCCGTGGCGAAGGCCCCGAGGAGGAAGTACTTGAGTGCGCCCTCGGCGGCGCGCGCGCTGCGACGGTTGAGACCGACGAGCACATAGACCGCGACCGACATGATCTCGATCGCGAGGAAGATCACCATGAGATCACGCGCCGCGGCGAGGAGCATCATCCCCGAGGCGGCGAGGAGGACGAGCACATGCGACTCCGGATGCTTGATGCCGTCGCGCGCATGCTGTTCGGTGGAGACGGCGATCGTCCCCAACGCCCCGAGGAGGATCACGAGGTCCATGGTCCACCGAAACCCGTCCATCGCGATCGGGCCATCGGTGACCGACCCGCCACGGAGGGCCGTCGCGATGACCGACCCGATGGTCAGGACGACGAGTCCCATCGCCCCACGACCGATCAGCCGCTGATGGGCATCGGACTCAGGGCGCCACGCCGCGGCGAGCAGGAGCAGGATCGCCCCCCCCATCAGCGTGAGATCGGGGAGGAGGGCGGCCATCAGCTGCGATGGCACCGCGAGATCATATGTCATGGCAGGCCTCCGACCCGACGCGCATTCGAGACGGCGACATCGACCGCACGCACCAAGCGCGCTGCGGCCGCCTCGGTCTTCTGCAACACCGGCTTGGGATAGACCCCGAGCCAGAGGATCCCGATCAGGAGCGGCGTCATGAGCCCGATCTCACGCCAATTGAGATCGAACCCCTTGAGCGCCTGATTCTCCGGCTTCGTGAGCGGGTTGTAGATCACGCGCTGCACCGCCCAGAGGAGATAGGCCGCCGCGAAGATCACACTGGTCGCGGCGATCACCGCGTGGACGGGCCGGGTGGTGAAGGAGCCGAGGAGCACCAAGAACTCCCCGACGAACCCATTGGTCCCGGGCACGCCGATCGAACTCAGCGCCACGACGGTCAGCATCACCGCGAAGACCGGCATCACCTTGGCGATGCCACCGAAGTCCGCGAGCTGCCGCGTGTGGCGCCGCTCATAGAGCATCCCGATCAACAAGAAGAGCGCCCCGGTCGAGATGCCATGGCTGATCGTGACCATGAGCGCGCCCTGCATCGCCTCGACCGTCATCGCGAAGATCCCGAGCATCACGAAGCCCAGATGCGAGACCGAGGAATAGGCGACGAGCTTCTTCACATCGGGTTGCACCAAAGCCACCAACGCCCCGTAGACGATCCCGATCACCGCGAGCGCCAGGATCACGGCCCGCACCGTCGGGTGCATCGCGACCTCCGGGAAGAGCGGCACCGCGAAGCGGACGAAGCCGAAGGTCCCCATCTTGAGCATGATCGCGGCCAGGATCACCGAGCCCGCGGTCGGCGCTTCCACGTGGGCATCCGGGAGCCAGGTGTGGAAGGGCCACATCGGCACCTTCACCGCGAAGGCCAACGCGAAAGCGCCGAAGAGCCAGAACGCTCCCGTCACCTGCGTGGTCCGCGACATCTGGAGGATCGCGTCGTAGGAGAAGGTCGGTGCGCCGGTGGACTGACCGGCCAAGAGGCCCAGCCAGACGATCGCCACCAGCATCAGGAGCGACCCGACCATCGTGTACAGGAAGAACTTGAGGCTGGCATAGAGCCGTCGCTGGCCGCCCCAGACCCCGATGATGAGGTACATCGGGACGAGCATGACCTCCCACATCACATAGAACAGCACGAGGTCGAGCGCCAGGAAGACGCCGAGCATCCCCGTCGTGAGGATCAGCAGGAGGGCGTAATAGCTATGCGTCCGCTCGCGGATGCTCGTCCAGCTCCCGAGGACCGCGAGCGGCATCAGGAGCGTGGTGAGCAGCACGAGCATCATCGCGATCCCGTCCAACCCGACCGTGAAGCGGATCCCCCACTGCGGGATCCACGGGATGTCGAAGAGGCCCTGCCAGGCGATGTTGTTGACGTCGACGCTCCACCAGAGCCCGAGCGAGAGCACGGCCTCGGCGAGGAAGAACAGCAACGCCGTCCGCCGTGCCTGCTGCATCTGCACCAGTGGGTCCTGCCCGCGCGCGCCGATGCCCTGTACCGCCACGGTCACCGCCCCGAGGAGCGGCAACGCGAGCAACATGGGGAGCACCCACCCGTTGTAGCCGATCCCTTCCAACCATGCGGTCATCGATCGGGCCTCAGCGGAAGGAGAAGACGGAGAGGATGGACACTGCGCCAAGGACGATCA
>JBEGVM010000072.1:0-5147 GCA_041178365.1 Gemmatimonadota bacterium
CCGCCGTGGTGAAGATCGCCTTGAGCGGTGACCCGGCAGCGCCGAAGCACCGAACGTCGAGCCGGGTGCGGCGGCGGAGCGTCTCGCGACCGACGTGCGCGAAGGACGCACGGGCCCGCTCGAGGAGGGCGGCGTGTGAGCTCCGCACCACCCGCCACCCCATCGGCACGCGCTGCCGCGCCGTGATGGCCTGCCGCCAGAGCCCCGGCTGATGCGAGAGTGTGCGCACCGTGCCCGCGGCGAACCCCATGCTCTCGAGATGCCCGCCGGCCGGTGGCTCGAACCCGAGCCCATCGCCAGCCTCGATGGGGGCCGCGACCTCGATGATCACCTCGCCATCGGCGCTCCCAACGACCACGCCGAGCTCTACGCCCCGATTGTCCGGCTGGGTGCGCGTGATGTAGTGCCGTCCCTCACGCCCGCCGTACATGCCCCCCGTGAATCCACGCGAGAAGATCTGCACGAGCGGCTGCACCTCCTCCACGGTCGGCGTGGTGAAGACCCCCTGCTGGATGTCCTTCAAGAACTGGCGATACCCGCGCGTCACCGTCGCCACGAACTCCGGCTTCTTCTTGCGCCCCTCGATCTTGAGGCACCCCACCCCGGCCTCGACGATCTCCGGGAGATGCTCCCACGCCCCGAGGTCGCGCGCGGAGATCAGATAGCCCCGATCGAGCTCTGCACCCGTCGCCGCATCGTGCAGGAGGTAATCCTTGCGGCACGATTGTGCACATGACCCGCGATTCGCGGAGCGCTCGGAGATCATCCCCGACATGTAGCACTGCCCCGAGTACGAGATGCAGAGCGCGCCATGGATGAAGGTCTCGAGCCCGAGCCCTGGGACCGCCTCACGAATCGCGCGGATGTCGTCGAGCGAGTTCTCGCGTGCCAGCACCACCCGGTCGATTCCCAGCCGCTCCATGACCTTGGCCCCAGACGCATCGTGCACCGTCATCTGGGTCGAGCCATGCACCTCGAAGGTCGGATAGGCGCGCTGGATCGCGCGGATCAGCCCGATGTCCTGTACGATCGCCGCGTCGATCCCACGGTCGATGCATTCCCCCAGATAGAGGAGCGCCTCGTTCAGCTCCGCCGGCTTGATCAGGATGTTGAGCGTGAGGTAGATCCGCGCCCCCCGCTCATGCGCGATCAGGCAGGCCTGCTCGAGCTCATCGAGGGTGAGCTGCGCCCCGTCATCGCGGGCATTGAAGCGCGAGGCCCCGCAGTAGACCGCATCGGCTCCGTTGGCCACGGCGGCCCGGACGGCCTCCAGGGTGCCGGCAGGGGCGAGGAGCTCGGGGATCTGGCGGGATGCGGACATCCCCCAAAGTTATCCGCGTGCGGCCAGAAGTTCGCGGAGCTGCTCGAGATGCCGCTCCTCATGCCGCGCGACGAAGAGGGCGAACTGCCACCCATCGAGGGGACCGAACATCGGATGCGCAGCCGAGACGCTGGTCAGCAGCGGCCCGAGGCGTCGCAGGCATTGGACGAGCGCCTCGCGCCCCTCGCGCCACCGTGCGCGCTCGGTGGCGAGATCGAGCCCGGCCGGTGGGAGGATCCCCTCAGGGGCATCGACCTTGCGGGAGCGGTCGCGCACGGGGAACCGGTCGATCGACTCCATCAACCGGTCGGGCGAGGGCCCCGGCGGGACGGTCGCCATCCTGGGGAGCGATGCCGCCCCCTGTTCGATCCCGCGCGTCACCCAGTGCTGCACCTTGGAGAGATGCCAGATGATCTGCACCGCGCTCCACCGCCCCTCCGGTGCCCGATCGGCCTCCTCTGCCGTCAGTGAATCAAGGATCGCGTCGAATGCCGCCATCACACGCACCAACTCCGCCTCGATGAGACGAACGCGGGGATCGATAGGCATGGTGAGCATCAGATACCTCAGGGATTAGGGACGCCGGTCACAGACCACCGGCACCCCGGGGGTCGGACGCAACGTGACCGCCGCTTGTGGACGCACCGAGTCCGCTGGCACAGTGAGTCGAAAACGCCAGCGACGGACGAGGGCCGCGATGACGAGGATCCCCTCCGTCCAGGCAAACTGCTCTCCGATACAGACGCGGGTCCCGCCGCCAAAGGGAAAGTAGGCGTGGCGGTGCGACGGTTCGTCGCGCGGCGGAAGCCATCGGTCAGGATCGAAGCGCAACGGCTCCGTCCACCACCGAGGATCTCGCTGCGTGACCCAGGGGCTCACGATCACCTGCGCCCCCACCGGGATCTCCTGCCCGCCAAGCACGATGGGCGCGATGACCTCCCGTGACGTGGCGTAGGCCGGTGGGCGGAGTCGCATCGCCTCGCTGAAGACCGCTCGCGTGTACGGCAGCTGTGGGAGATCGGCCATCGTGATCGGGCGGTCCCCACAGGCCGCGCGTACCTCCTCGGCCAGACGGGCATCGATCGCGGGATGTTGCGCGAGGAACCACCAGGTCCAGGCCAACGCATTCGCGGTGGTCTCGTGCCCCGCGAGGATCAGCGTCATCACCTCGTCACGGAGCTGTGCGTCGGTCATCCCTGACCCGTCGCCCTCCGCATCACGCGCGGCCATCAACATCGAGAGGAGGTCCCCTTCGTCACGTCCGCTCGCCCGGTGCGCCGCGATGATCTCATAGATCGCGGCATCGAGTGCGGGAACAGCCCGCTTCGCTCGGCGCATCCGGGGGATCGGGAGGTCGTAGAGCCGCTCCCCGAAGAGGATGAGCCAGATCGAGAACGAGTCGAGCACGGCCGTGAGGGCACGGCCGAGCTCGGCGGCGCGCCCCTGCAGGTCGACGCCGAAGAGCGTACGACCGACGATGTCGAGGGTGAGGTGATGCATCGCTCGTGCGATGTCGAACGCCTGCCCATCCCGCCATCCGGACGAGAGCGCCTCCGTGCGAACCACCATCTCCTCCGCGTACCGCGCGATGCGCTCGCGATGGAACGCCGGTTGCGCGAGCCGGCGCTGACGAAGGTGGAATTCTCCCTCGCTCGTCAGGAGCCCATTGCCCAACACGAATCGGGTCCGCTGGAGACCGAGCCCTTTCCGTAGACTCCGCGGATGCCCGGTGAGGACCTCGCGCACGAGGTCGGGGTGCGTGGCGAGGAGGATCGTCCGGCCCGCCAGCGCCCGCGAGACGGCGAGGTCAGGGTGGGACGCAGCCATCAATTCTAGATTGCGAAGCAGATTCCCACGCGTGCGCAGCAACTGCTCCCCGGGGAAGCGATTGCGCACGGTGTACCGCAACGCGCTCGATGTCACCTGCGCCGTCTCCTACGCGAGATCGGTACGCACGACCGACGGGATCGTGAGCACGAACTCCGCACCGAAGGCGCGCGACGGGGTGTGGAATCCTGCAGGTACCCCACCCGCGAGGATCCGCATCGCGGCGCGCACGGCGGCCTGCGCGGTGAGGAGATACCCCGTGGGTGCTTCGAGCGTGGCACGGGCCGTGCGCCCTTCGGCATCCCGTACCTCGCCGTAGACGTAGCTCCGCGTGCGCTGCAGCGCTTCGGCGCTCGGTCCGCTCGGCATCGCCCGCACACGGGCCCGCGCGCGGCGCTTCATGAACTCGGTGCGCAAGAGCGGGGCGAGCCAGCGCGAGAGGCGCATGGCACGAATCCCTGCCGCGCTACTCGCCATGTAGGTGATGATGTTCGGGATCCCCGTGCTGTGATACGCGGTGGAGACATCGCCCCAGGGAATGGAGACGCAGAGGCGCGACTTCCCACCGAGCGGGAGTTCGCGCGTGCGCCAGGCTGGCGGCACCGGGACGATCTTCCCCTCACGCCGGATGGCACCAGGCATCCCAAGCCCCTCGACCACCGTGAGGGCCGTTCCATGCGAGGGCCCCGTCCCGCCAGAGAAGGCCAGCTCGAGATGCGTCGCCGTGGGAAGGCGCTGATGGAGATGCGCAGCGAGGCAATCGGTGGGGACGACATCGAACCCCACCCCGGGGATCATCGTGACCCCGCGCGCCTTGGCCTGCGCGTCGAGCGCCGCCACCCGCTCGAAGACCGCGATCTCTCCCGTGATGTCGAGATATGAGACCCCACGCCGAAGACAGGCCGCGGTCATCGCATCGACGGTGCGAAAGAAGGGACCCGCACAGTGCAGCACCACCGTGACGCCCTCCAGCGCCGCGTCGAGCGCTGCCGAATCATCGAGCGCCGCCGGACGCGCCTCGCACCCTACCGATTCGGCGAGGGCACGGACCGCTGGTACCGATCGACCTGAGAGGATCGGACGGAGGCCGAGGCGGAGCGCCTCGTCGACGATCAGCCGGCCGGTGTACCCGGTGGCACCGTAGATCAGGAGCGACATGGGAGCACGAAGGGGCCGAGGTGAGATCCGGCGTGCTGCCAGGCGGCGCGCAGCGCCATCGCGAGGGTCGCGCGCGTCTCCTCGGGGTAGACGATCGCATCGATGTAGCCACGCGCGCCGGCATAGCGGGCGTCGAGCTGGTGTTCGTAGTCGGCGCGCATCTCATCGGCCGCCGCTTGCAGCGCAGGGGTCGGCTCGACGCCCGCCTGCTTCGCCTTGGTGAGCGCCGGGCCATGCACCGCGGCCACCGCGGCCTCGCCCTCCATCACCGCCATGCGTCCTGTGGGCCAGGAGAAGATGAAATCTGGATCGAATCCCTGCCCCGCCATCGCGTAGTAGCCCGCGCCGGAGGCGTGATTGATCGTGAGCACGAGCTTCGGGACCGAGGCGGTGGCCATCGCCTCCACCCACCGTGCCCCCGCCCGGATGATCCCCTCCTGCTCCGCCTCCTTCCCCACCATGAAGCCCGACACATCCTGCACGAAGAGCAGCGGGATCCCCTGGCGGTCACAGCGATCGATGAAGAACGCCACCTTCTCGGCGCTCTCGGGGTAGATGATCCCTCCGAAGCGCGGCGGTTCGCCGGCGCGCCCCTTGATCAGGCCACGGGCGTTCGCGATCAGGCCGACGGGGATCCCCTCGATCCGCGCATCGGCGCAGAGGAGTTCCTTCGCGAGATTCGGCTGGAACTCATCGAGCGAGTCGGCGTCGACCAGTGCTCGCAACACGGCGTGGATGTCGTACGACATCCGATGGTCGTTCGGCAGAAGGTCGTACAGCGACTCGGCCTCGGCCGCCGCCTGCGCGGCGGGATCGTGCGGCGCGAGACGCGGCGGCGGGG
>JBEGVM010000073.1:0-7093 GCA_041178365.1 Gemmatimonadota bacterium
CTGCTGATACCGGAGCGTACGTTGGCGCGGCCACCGGTGTTTCATGGGGGCCGATCAGAAGGAGGGCCTCGATCCTGATCCCGGAGTCGTTGGGCCGGGGGTTCGCTGGCGCTCTCAGGCCTCACGTCCGAGCGCCTCGCGCCAGCGGAGATGGACGGCCATCTCGGGGCCACGCAGGTCGGCGGCGAGGGCGGCGATGGTCTCCGCGTCGGAGGCGCAGGGTTGCGTGAGATCCACCTGGAGTGCCGCGGTCGCCGTCGTCTCCCCGATCGCCGGCGCACAGATCATCAGGGTACGTGCGGCGCGCCAGTGCGCGAGGATCACCCAGTACAGCGTCGCGCGCTCCCGCGCGATCTGTCGAGCCGCACGGAGCACCGCCCCCCGATCGACCGGCGCCTCATCCCATTCACAGACCAAGGCGCGTAACGATCCGCGCGCGGCGAGCCGCGCCACCGCGGGCGCATGGGGGAGGCCGAGGCGTTGGATCTCTCGCCCGCCAATCCGTACGGCATCTGAGAAGCCGAGGGCGGGGAGGAGGATCGAGAGTGGGGCGCCGTCCCGGAGTTGGGTGAGGAGCGTGGAGGCGTGGCGGGTGGTGAGCACCCGCACAGGCTCTCGATGGAGAGAGGGTAGCGCGACATCATGTGAGCGCGCCCCCGCCCCTCGGAACGCGTGGTGCTACCGCACCATCACGTCAGATTCGCCTCAGGTACCGTTCAATATGCGCACCACGGTGCGCACATCATCGTAGGCGGTGAGCCAGTGATCTGGCGAGGTCGGCTCCAACGCCTCGCGCGCATTCGGCCCCCAGAGCGCGGCCGCCGTGTGCACCCCAGCGGCGCGTCCAGCGTGCATGTCGTGCGTCGAATCGCCGATGAACACCGCGCGCGTGGGGGCCGGCTCCTGGAGCGCACGCAGCGCGAAGTGCACCGGCTCGGGATCGGGCTTGTGTCGCGTGGTCGCATCGATCCCGACCACCACGCCGAAGCACAACTCCACTCCGATCAGTTTGAGTGACCGCCGCGCCCCCACCTCGAGTTTCGAGGTGACGATCCCCAAGGGATGCCCATCGGCATGCAAGGCGCGGATCGTCTCCACCGCGCCTGGATACGCCGTGGTCATCGCATCATGGTTGGCGCGCTGAAAGGTGCGATACCGCTCCCGCAGCTGATCGAGATCCCCCGCATCGGCGCTCCACGGCCGGAGGATCTCATCAAGCGGCCGACCGATCCCCGCGACCCACTCTGGCACCGTGGGACGCCGTGTGCGCCCCGCGAAGGCATGCTCCATCGACGCGTTGAGGAGCTCGATCGAATCGACGATCGTCCCGTCCAGATCGAAGAGGACGGTCAGCGGGCGCGTCACACTCACGAGGCGTGTGTTGTGTCGGTAGCCGTCTCGCCGCGCGAGAGGATCACCGCAGCGGTCATATGCCCCGTCACATTCGTCGTCGTGCGGAACATATCGGGGATCGTATCCGCACCGAGGAGGATCCCGATCCCTTCGACCGGAATCCCTGCCGCCATCAACACAGGGACCATCACGAGGATCGAGCCGCCCGGGATCCCCGGCACGGAGAACGAGGTCACCACCGAGGTGAGGGCGATCGTCAGCAGCTGTGCGGCGCTGAGATCCACGCCATACAGCCGTGCGATGAAGAGCACGCCGACGGTCTGTCCGATCCCCGCACCGGCGCGGAACATCGTCGCCGCGAGCGGGATCAGGAAGTTCCCGATGGTCGGCGGGAGACGTAACCGGTCGCGCACCGCCTCGAGCATTGCGGGCAACGCCGCCAGCGAGGAGCGCGAACTGAACGCGATCGTCTGTGCGGGGAGCGCGGCGCGCGCGAACTCCCGGAACGACGTGCGCCCGAGGATCACCGCCGCGGGGTAGAGCACCCCGCCCATGAACAGGACGCAGATCGCCGAGACGAGCCCGATGTAGCCCGCGAGCGCGGCGAGCGCGCTCACGCCGAGTTTCGCCGCGAGCCCCACGGTCAACGCGAAGACGCCGACCGGCGCGAGCCGCAGGATCGCCCGCACCAGGATCAGCGAGGCCTCCATCACCCCATCGAGCACTCGGATCACCGGGGTCCGCCGCTCGAGGGGGACCTGCAGCAACGCGATCGCGAAGGCGACCGAGGCCAGGATCAGGGGGAGCATCGCCCCGTCGGCGGCGGCCTTGATCGGATTCGGCGGCACCAACCCAACCACCCACTCCGCGAAGGTCGGCACCGCCTTCGCCCCCTCGGCGGCTGCGGCCCCCGCACTCGCGGCGCTCGCCTGCATCGTCGCGACCGCCGCGGGATCCAATGGGAGCAGCCCGAGGAGTGGGTAGCCGACGAGTATCCCGACCCCAGCCGCCGCGGCGAGCACCACCACGAAGAGGAGGATCGCCCGCGCCCCGATCCGTCCCACCGTCTTGGGGTCGGGAGCGGAGGTGACCCCGACGATCAGGCTCGAGACGACGAGGGGAATCACCGTCATCCGGATCGCATTGATGAAGAGGGTCCCGACGGGGTCGAGCCCCTTGAGGAGCGCCGCCCCCATCCCAGTCTCCGCCCCGGAGAGGGGGAGGCCAAGGGCGAAGCCGGCGGCGAGGGCGAGGAGGACCTGGGTAGTGAGCGACATTCTTGGAAAGATGGCGCCTCGGGCGCGGCTCGGATACATATCGGGGATGTCGTTGGGATCCCCTTTTCGCCCTTATCCGTCCATGCGCGCACTCGTCGCCCTCTCCGCCCTCCTCCTCACCGCCCCCCTCGCCGCCCCCCTCGCCGCGCAGCTGGCCCCCGCGCAGCCGTCGGGACCCCGCGCCAGCACCACCGACCCGCGCGCCTCGCTCAAGGCCGGGTACCTCGATGCGGGCGTTGCGATCCGGAACATGGAGCTCGTCTCCACCACCCCGCGATCGGCGAGCTTCACCAATCCGGCGAACCTCGGCGACTTCGGTTTCGTCAACGCCGATCTCGCCTTCCATAAGACCTACGTCTTCCAGGGCGGGTACTTCGGCGTCCAGATCTGGGACGTCGCCGATCCCAAGGCGCCGAAGCTCGTGACCGCGATGGCCTGCCCGGGCGGGCAGGGCGATGTCTCGGTGCACGGCAACCTGATGTTCATGTCGGTCGAGGAGCCACGTGGGCGCGTCGATTGCGGCACCCAGGGCGTTCGTGACTCGGTCAGTGCCGATCGCTTCCGTGGCGTCCGCATCTTCGACATCAGCGACATCAGCAAGCCGGTCCGGGTCGCCGCGGTGCAGACCTGCCGTGGATCGCACACACACACCCTCTTGGTGAGCCCGCGCGACAAGCAGAACGCCTACGTCTACGTCTCGGGGACGAGCCCCTCGCGTTCCCCCTCCGAGCTCGCGGGCTGCGATCCGCGTGAGACCTCGGCCACCACGTCGTACTTCCGTATCGACGTGATCAGGGTCCCACTCGCGAATCCAGCGAAGGCCGCGATCGTGAACTCGCCGCGCGTCTTCGCCGATGCGGCGGGGAACATGGCGGGGCTCTGGAGGGGTGGAAAGCTCAACGAGACGGCGCAGATGACGGCCGAGACCGACCAGTGCCACGACATCACGGTCTATGCGGAGCTCGATCTTGCCGCGGGCGCCTGCTCGGGGAACGGCATCCTCCTCGACATCAAGGATCCCGCCAACCCGAAGCGGATCGCCGAGGTGAGCGATCCGAACTTCGCGTACTGGCACTCGGCGACCTTCAACAACGATGGGTCGACCGTGCTCTTCACCGATGAGTGGGGGGGCGGGGTGGCACCGCGCTGCCGCGCGACCGACAACCTGCTCTGGGGCGGCAACGCGTACTACCGGCTCGATCTCAAGACCAAGCAGCTGACACCGGCCGGGTACTTCAAGCTACCCGCGGCGCAGTCTGAGTTGGAGAACTGTGTGGCGCACAACGGCTCGATCATCCCGGTGCCTGGCCGCGACCTCTTCGTCCAGTCGTGGTATCAGGGGGGGATCTCAGTGACCGATTTCACCGATCCCGACCACGTCCGTGAGATCGCCCACTTCGACCGCGGTCCGCTCAGTGGTGAGCGTCTGGTCCTCTCAGGGCAGTGGTCCACCTACTGGCACAACGGCCGTATCTACGGATCGGAGATCGCGCGCGGGCTCGACATCCTCGAGCTGACGCCGAGCGGGGAGCTCACGCAGAACGAGATCGATGCGGCGAAGCTCGCGCGCGTCGAGACCTTCAATCCGCAGGATCAGCGCAAAATGAGCTGGCCTGCCGCCTTCCCGGTGGCGAAGGCGTATGTCGATCAACTCGCGCGGTGGGGCGGGTTGCCGGCGGCGCGTCTCGAGACGGTGATGAGGCAGCTCACTGAAGCGGAGGCTGCCACCGGTGCCGCACGTCGTACCGGGTTGACGGCCCTCGCCAAGTCGCTCGAGCAGGATGCCCGCACCGCGGCCGATGCCAAGCGGGTGAAGGCGCTCGCCGATGTGGTCGCGCAGCTCGCCGCCGCGCGTTGAGCCTCACCCCCTTCTTTTCTCAGAGAGCAAGTCGATGACGATCAAGTCCGGTGCCCAGATGATCGCGGAGGCGAAGACCCGCATCCGCGAGGTGAGTGTCCAGCAGCTGCAGCAGTCGATCGCCGGGGCCGGTGCCCCGGTGGTGCTCGACTGCCGTGAGCCCAACGAGACGAACCTCGGGCGGATCCCCGGCGCGGTGGTGATCCCGCGCGGGACGCTGGAGACGAAGATCGAGGCGGTGGTCCCACGTGAGCAGGCGCTCGTGATCTACTGTGCCGGCGGGAATCGCTCGGCGCTCGCGGCGGATACGCTCCAGCAGATGGGGTATGCCAACGTCGCCTCGATGGCGGGTGGCTGGGGCGCCTGGGTGGCGGCTGGCGGCGCCGTCGAGGGGTGAGGTGACGTCGGCGACGATCCATCCCTTCGTCGCCCGCGTATCGCGTGCACTCGAGGCACGCGAGGCTCGGCGCGCTGAGCGAGACGCCCCTTTTGGCGAGGCCGCGGTCGCGTTGATCCTGCGACCGACCCCGGCCGCCGGCGCCGAGCTCCTGCTCATCCGGCGTGCCGAACGTGAAGGGGATCCCTGGAGTGGCCAGATCGGCTTGCCGGGTGGGCGAATCGATCCCACGGATCCCTCCCTTGAGGCGACGGCGATTCGTGAGACGCAGGAGGAGGTCGGGATCGATCTCACCCGACACGGGGCGATCCTCGGCGTGCTCGACGAATTGCGGCCGCGTACCCCGCATCTCCCACCGATCATCGTCCGTCCCTTCGTCGCGGTCCTGCATGAACCGATCGCCCTGCGACCCAACGGTGAGGTGGCGGAGGCGCGCTGGGTCCCGCTCGATGCGTTGATGTCGCCGAGCTCGCGCGTGGAGACGGCGGTGACGGTCCGGGGGATGACCTTTCAGGTCGAGGCCTTTCGGCATGAGGCGTTCGTCGTGTGGGGGATGACCGAGCGGATCCTCACGGGCTTCGCCGAGGTGATCGGTCCATGAGCGCCGAATCGAGTACTGGGACAGCGCTGCTCGCGCAGCGGGTCGAGCCGCGCGATCTCTGGCGTGGGCTCGGAATCACGCTGGTGCTCTTCGCGCTGGCGTGGGTGGTCGACCGTGAGGTCTATCAGCGCGTCTCACTCCCCACCGTGTACGACAAGGACTGGGGGCGACTCCTGCGCATCGTCGGCTTCCTCCCCACCTGGATCGCGCTCGCGGCGGGGATCGCGCTCGCCGAGGGCGCGGAGATCGCCAGGCGTCCCCGTGCGCGTCGTCGCGGGTGGCTCCTCTTCTGGGGCGCCGCAGGATCGGGGATCGCGGCGGAGTTGCTCAAACTCACGCTGCGACGTGAGCGGCCGGGGCCGCACGATGGGCTCCATGTCTTCCGTGATTTTGCCGAACGCACCTTCAGCTCGGCGGGCCTCGCGCTCCCGAGTTCGCACACGATGGTCGCCTTCGGTGGCGCGGCGATGTTGGCGCGACTCTATCCCCGTGCGCGCTGGGTGGGGTACACCCTGGCCGCCGGCTGCGGGCTCAGTCGCGTGCTGCATCGTGCACACTTCCTGAGCGATGTAGTCCTCGCGGCCGGGATGGGGTGGCTCGTCGTGGCGTTGATCGCCACACGCTGGGGACCGTCGGAGTGACCTCGCGGGCGCTGACGCGGCAGGCGGAGGATTATCTCAAGGCGATCCACGCGCTCGCGCGTGGCGGGATGCCCGCCGGGACCAATGACATCGCCAGCCGACTCGGGGTCGCCGCACCGAGCGTGAGTGGGATGCTCCGTCGGATGTCGCGCCTCGGGCTCGTGAGTGTAGAGCGCTACAAAGGGGCGCGGCTCACCGCGGCGGGGCGCCGCGCTGCCCTCGCCCTCGTCCGGCGGCACCGGATCATCGAGAGCTATCTGGTGGAACGCCTTGGGTTTCGTGGCGAGGCCGTGCACGAGGAGGCGGAGCGGCTCGAACATGCCGCCAGCGATGCGCTGATCGCCGCGATGGCGGAGGCCCTCGGCGATCCGGCGCACGACCCCCATGGGGCGCCCATCCCCAAGGCGGGCCGCGGGAACCGCTGACCTCTCTCCAGCATTCATGACAGGAAGCCGAATCGGCTCATGTCACCCTCTGCTGGAGTCTCACCGTCATGAAGCGTTGGATGCTCGCCCTCGTCGCGATCCCGGCCCTCACCGCCGCTGCGGTCATCGCCCCCAAGCAGTACGTGCGTGATCAGGCGCATTCGCAGCTCAACTTCGTCGCCGAGTCGCGGATGCTCGACGCGCACGGCACGTTCGATAAGTGGGAAGCCGATATCTCGCTCGATCCGGCCAATTGGGGCGCCTCATCGGTCGTGATCACGATCGACACCCGCACGATCAACACCCGCATCGAGCGGCGTGACGCGCATCTCAAGAGCCCGGACTTCTTCGCGGCGGATTCTTTCCCGACCGCGAGCTTCAAGTCGACGATCGTGAACAAGACGGGCGAGGACCGCCTCAACATCACCGGCGATCTCACGGTCCGCGGCAAGACCAAGCGCGTCACGATCCCCACCCGTCTCGTCTTCTTCGATGCCGCCCGCAGCGTGGGCCGCGTGAAGGGGGAGACGGTGATCAACCG
>JBEGVM010000074.1:0-18932 GCA_041178365.1 Gemmatimonadota bacterium
CTCGAACCTCGTCGGGATGGGAGTGCTCCCGCTCGAGTTCGCGGCGGGCGAGACGCGGCAGTCGCTCGGCCTCACCGGGTTCGAGACGCTGACCGTGGAAGGACTCTCCGACACGATGGCGCCGCGCGCGACGCTCACCGTGAAGGCCGTCGGCGCCAAGGGGACGACCACCTTCCAGGCGCGGAGCCGGATCGATACGCCCGAGGAGCTCAACTACTTCAAGCATGGTGGGATCCTGCAGTACGTGCTGCGGCAGCTCGCCGGTGGGCGGTAGCGCGGTTCGCGTCCTCTACAACCCCGCGGCCGGTTCGGGCCGCGGCGACCGGGCGATCGTCGGCATCCGTGCCGCCTTCGCCCGGTTCGGTTTTCTGGATGTTCGCGCCACCGGGCGTGCCGGCGATGAGGCGCGACTCGTGGCCGAGGCGATCGCCGATGGCGTCGAGACGCTGGTCGTGGTCGGTGGGGACGGGACCTTCTCCAACTGTGCGGGACCGATCGCCGCGGCGGGTGCCCCGCTCCGCCTCGCGCTGATCCCTGCCGGGACGGGGAACGACTTCGTGAAGAACCTCGGACTGATCCAGGCCACCCCGGCGGAGCGCGCACACCGACTGGCCGAGCGGCTCGCGCAGGACGCCGTGAGCGAGCGCCGTGTCGACATGGGACGCATCGGGGGGCACTGGTTCGTGAACGTGGCAGGGATCGGCTTCGACGTGGCGTGCAACCGTCTCGCCGAGCGGTTACGCCCCCTCCCTGGCGCGCCACGCTACATCGCGGCCGCGGTGGCCGAGGCGGTGCGCTATCGAGCTGTCCCGCTGGGGTTCGACGGTGGGGCGATGCGTCCCCATCTCCTCGCCGTCTTCTCCAACGGCACGCACTTCGGTGGGGCATTCCATGTGGCGCCGGGGGCGCGGATCGACGACGGACGCCTCGATGCCGTCGCCTTCACCGATGTGCCGCGGTGGCGGCGCTTACCGCTTCTCCTCTCCGCCCTCCGCGGGGGGCATCTGGGCCATCCCGCCTGTACCCATCGGCGAGCCACCGCCTTTCGGGTGATGTGCGAGACCGCACCCTGGATCGAAGTGGATGGGGAGCTCCGACGCGCGCCGGGCGCTGCAGTGGAGGTCGTGAGCGTCTCCGGAGCCCTGCGGCTCATCGTCGACTGAGCGGTACCACACATTGCGGTGGCCGCCCGTCCCAGACACTCTTCACCCTATGACATCCTCCTTCATCCGGCACGCCCTCCGCAGCCTCGTCGCCCTGGTCACCCCAGGGGCGTTGGCGGCGCAGGACAGCGGCCCCAAGGTGGGCGATCTCGCCCCCGACTTCACCCTCCCTGCGGCGACGCAGGCCGGCCTCCGGCCCAAGCCGATCACCCTCAGCGGTCTGCGCGGGCAGACCGTCGTCCTCGCCTTCTTCCCGAAGGCGAGGACCGGTGGCTGAACGGCGCAAATGGAGGCGTACCGTGATCAGTACGCCACGCTCTTCAACAACGGTGACGGGGTGACGTTGCTCGCCATCAGCACCGATGAGATCTCCACCCTCCAGAGCTGGGCGGCGGAGAAGAAGTTCCCACACACCTTCACCTCCGATACCGGGGGCGTCTTGGGAGAGAAGTACGACGTGAAGTTCCCTGCCGTGAATTTCTACCGCCGCGTGGTCTTCGTGATCGGTCCCGACGGACGGATCCAGCATATCATGCGCCCCTTCCGCGAGCTCTCAGCCGAGGCGTACACCGAACTCGGTGCCGCGGTGAAGAAGGCACGCGGCAAGTGAGCACGGCGGGGCCCACGGTCGGGCGCGCGCGCGCGCCCTTCACCGTCGCAGTGATCCAAGACGGGGTCGAGTCCACCGCGGAGGCCACCCTCATCGCCACCGAGCGGCGGATCCGTGACGCGCAGGTGAAGGGGGCGCAGGTGATCTGCCTGAAGGAGCTCTTCAACGCCCCCTACTTCTGCAAGACGCTCGATGCCAGCCGCTTCGATCTCGCGGAGGATGTGACGGGCCCGACCGTCACGCGGCTCCAGGCGCTCGCCAAGGAGCTCGCCATCGTCCTCGTCGTCCCGTTCTATGAGCGGCAGGCGCCAGGCGTCTATCGCAACAGCGCGGCGGTGATCGATGCCGACGGCGCGCTGCTTGGGCTCTATCGCAAGATGCATATCCCGCACGACCCGCTCTTCGAGGAGAAGTACTACTTCGCGCCGGGTGATGCCGGTGGGGCGGTGCAACCCCAGGGCGCACGTGGCCCCGACGCCGAGGCGTCGGGGTTCATGGTCTGGAAGACGCGCTATGCGACGATCGGCGTCCTCATCTGCTGGGATCAGTGGTATCCCGAGGGAGCGCGTATCACCGCCCTCCTCGGCGCCGACATCCTGTTCTATCCGACGGCGATCGGGTGGCACCCCGCGGAGAAGGCCGAGTGGGGGGCGGCGCAGGTCGATGCCTGGCGCACCGCACAACGCGCACATGCGATCGCCAACGGGGTCTTCGTCGCCGCGCCGAATCGTGCGGGGTTCGAGGCCGAGGCGGGGACCGATGGGCTCGAGTTCTTTGGGCATTCGTTCATCTGCGATCCCTACGGTCGGTACATCGCGCAAGCAGAGACCGGTGAGACGACGCTGATCGCGACCTGCGATCCGGGGTTGATCGAGTACACGCGACGAAACTGGCCCTTCCTCCGGGATCGACGCGTGGACGCCTACGGGCCGATCCTCAGCCGCTGGCTCGGCGCGTGAGTCGCTCGCCAGCACGCCCCGCGGTCGGCGCCTCCGGGGTGCGCTGGCCGGCGGAGTGGGAGCGCCACGATGCCACCTGGATCTCGTGGCCGCACCATGAGCCCGATTGGCCGGGGAAGTTCGGGCCGATCCCGTGGGTGTACGCGGAGATCACACGCGCCATCGCCGAACATGAGCGCGTGCACATCCTCGTGCATGACGAGGCCACCGACGCGCAGGCCTGGCACTGCCTGCGGATGCACGAGGTGCGGGAACCGCGCGTGCATCTGCATCGCTGCCCGTCAGATCGGGTCTGGCTGCGCGACTCGGCGCCGACCGGCGTGCTCCTCGCCGATGGGTCGGTGCAGTGGGCGAATTGGGGGTTCAACGCCTGGGCCAAGTACGACAACTTCGCGCGCGATGCGCAGATCGGCGCCTTCATCGCCGATCGCACGGGGCTCGCGCGCACCGAACCGCAGCGACAGGACGGGCGTGGGCGGCTGATCCTCGAGGGGGGTGGGATCGAGACCGATGGCCTCGGCACGATGCTCGTCACCGAGGAGTGGCTCCTCTCCGATGTGCAGGTGCGCAATCCGGGCTTCACCCGCGAGGACTACGAGCGCGCCTTTGCCGCGGAGCTGGGGATCACGAAGACCATCTGGCTGGGCGAGGGATGTGTCGGCGACGACACCCATGGGCATGTCGATGACATCGCGCGCTTCGTCGCCCCGGGGGTCGTGGTCCTCGCGCACGAGGAGGACCCCGCCGACGAGAACCACGCGCGCTCCCTCGACAACCTCCACCGGCTGCAGCGCGCGACCGATGCGCGGGGTGAGCCACTCCAGGTGATCACCCTCCCCTATCCGCGCGCGGTGGTGATGGATGGGACGCGGCTCCCCGCGAGCTATGCCAACTTCTATATCGCCAATGGGGTCGTGATCGTCCCGACCTTCAACGACGCCAATGACCGCATCGCATTGAACACCCTGGCCGAGTGCTTCCCGACGCGGGAGATCGTCGGGATCCACGCGGTGGATCTGGTGTGGGGGTTGGGGACGTTGCACTGCCTGACGCAACAGCAGCCGGCGGCGACGACGCCGTAACCCGATGCCCCTCGCCACCCTTCCCCCCGTCCCGGCGGGCACCCCCGCCGTCCTCCTCCTGAGCGGGGGACTCGACTCCACCACCGTCCTCGCCCTCGCGACCAAGGCCGGGTATGCGGTGAATGCCCTGACCTTCCGCTACGGGCAGCGGCACGGGATCGAGATCGACCGCGCGCGACGGATCGCCGAGCGCTATCAGGTGGCCCGACACATCGTGGTCGACATCGATCTCCGGCTCTTCGGCGGGTCCGCCCTGACCGCGGACCTCGAGGTCCCAAAGGACCGCGACGCCGCGACGATGACCGAGGGGATCCCGATCACCTACGTGCCGGCGCGCAACACGATCTTCCTCTCCTTCGCCCTTGCCTGGGCGGAGGTGCTCGGCGCGACCGATCTCCTGATCGGGGTGAACGCCCTCGATTACAGCGGCTACCCCGATTGCCGGCCAGCGTATATCGCCGCCTATGAGCAGATGGCGAATCTCGCGACCAAGGCGGGGGTCGAGGGCGCCGTGCGTACGCGAATCCTCACCCCGCTGATCGACTGTTCCAAGGCGGACATCATCCGCACGGGTTTCGCCCTCGGCGTGGACTACGACGAGACGATTAGTTGTTACGACCCCGAGGGGGACGGGACCCCCTGCGGGCGGTGCGATGCCTGTGCGCTGCGCGCGAAGGGGTTCGCCGAGGCGTTGGGGCGGCGGGCGTGACATACACCGTGAAGGAGCTCTTCTATACCATCCAGGGGGAGGGGATCCAGGCGGGGCGTCCGGCGGTCTTCTGCCGCTTCGCCGGGTGTAACCTCTGGACGGGGCACGAGGCGGATCGCGCGACGGCGGTCTGCACCTTCTGCGACACCGACTTCGTAGGCATCGGCCCGGATGGAGGAAAGTTCGCGACGGCGGAGGCGCTGGCGGAGGCGGTCGCGTCGCGGTGGCCGGTGGGACCGGAGTCTGCGGGGGGGCAACCGCTGGTGGTCTGCACGGGCGGGGAACCCCTCCTTCAATTGGATGCGGCGGCGGTCGCGGCCCTCCACGCCAAGGGATTCGAGGTCGCCGTCGAGACGAACGGGACCCAGCCGGTGCCCTCGGGGATCGACTGGGTCTGCGTGAGCCCCAAGGCCGATGCCCCTCTGGTGGCCACCCAAGGAGACGAGCTCAAGCTGGTGTACCCTCAGCCCAAGGCGATGCCGGAGCGATTCGAGGGGCTGGGATTCCGGCACTTCTTATTACAACCCATGGACGGCCCTGACCTCGCGGCGAATACGGCGGCAGCGGTGGCGTACTGCTTGGCGCACCCAAAGTGGCGACTCTCCCTGCAGGGGCATAAGGTGGCAGGGATCAGGTGACAGGGGTCAGCGGACAGGTTCCCTGACCCCTGGCCCCTGACCCCTGGTTACTCCCCTGCCCGTAGGCTCGTCAGGGTTCGGCTGACATCCCGTAGTATTGACGCCGACCCCTAACGGGTGGGATGTTAACTCGCGGACTCCCGGTCCCCCGGGGGCCTTCATCACGTTCACCGAGGTCTTCCCCGTATGCGAATTCGCTTCCTCAGCTCGGCGCTTGCCCTGCTCGGTCTCGTCTCGGCGGTCGGCACCGCTCAGGCGCAGACCGGCACCGTGGCCGGCCGGGTCACCCAGGAGGGGGGCACGACCCCCATCCCCGGTGCTCAGGTCCAGATCGTCTCCGGGGCGACCCGGGTGGCGCTGGGCACGACCAGCGACGACGGCAACTACCGGATCGGCAATGTGCCGGCTGGGACGTACGCCGTGGTCGTCTCCCGCATCGGCTTCTCGCAGAAGCGGGTGGAGGGGATCCGCGTCGCGGCCAACGCCACGACGACGGTGAACGTCTCCCTCTCCGAGCTGGCGGCGCTGCTGAACCAGGTCGTGACGACCGGCACGCGTGGGGCCGAGCCGGAGAAGATCCTCGACTCACCGAACGCGATCTCCGTGGTGACCTCGGAGCGGATCGCTGAGCGGCCGGCGGCCTCGATCGTGGACCACATCAAGGCGGTCCCGGGGGTCTCGATCTCCAACGGCGGCATCGTGCAGGCGAACATCGTCTCGCGCGGCTTCAACAACGCCTTCTCGACCTCCATGCTGATGCTGCAGGACTACCGGTTCGCCGGTGTCCCGTCGCTGCGCGTGAACGTCCCCTTCCTCTTCACCGGCACCGGTGACGACATCGATCGCATCGAGATCCTCCAGGGCCCGGCCTCGGCGCTCTACGGCCCGAACTCCGGCGCCGGCGTCCTCCATGTGATCACCAAGTCCCCGTTCACCTCGAAGGGGAGCCAGATCACCCTCGACGGCGGGGAGCGCTCCCTCGCCCGCGTCGGGCTCCGGCATGCCGGCACCATGGGCGACAAGTGGGGCTACAAGTTCTCCGGCGAGTACTTCACCGCGCAGGACTGGGAGTACACGGACCCGAACGAGATCGACCTCGGCCCGAACGCGACCCCGACGGCACGTGCCAACTATGCCGTCTGGGGCCGCACCCCGACGGGGGCGGTGAACCCGGGCGTTCCGGCGTCGCGCAGCGGCGTGGCGAAGTTCCGCGACTACGGCCTCGAGAAGTACTCGGGTGAGGCGCGGATCGATTACCGCCCGAGCGAGAACACGGAGGCGATCACGACGGTCGGCTACTCGAACGTCGCCAGCGCCCTCGAGATCACGGGCACCTTCGGCGGCGCGCAGGTCAAGAACTGGAGCTACCTCAACGTCCAGCAGCGCTTCCGCCACAAGAAGTTCTTCGCCCAGGTCTTCTACAACGGGTCGAACGCCGGCAACGCCGACGCAGCGGATGACCAGGGGACCTACTACCTCCGCACGGGGCTCCCGGTCGTCGACAACTCGACCGTCCTCGTCGGCCAGCTCCAGCAGGGCTTCAACCTCGGGGACACCAAGTTCACCGCCGGGGCGGACTACATCGCGACCACGCCGGTGACGGCGGGGACGATCATGGGCCGCAACGAGGATGATGACAACATCACCGAGATGGGTGGGTACCTGCAGTTCACCCGGAACCTCTCGGAGAACCTGGAGTTCACCGGCGCCGTCCGCGGCGACATGAACTCGCGCATCGAGGGGACGCAGTTCTCCCCGCGTGCCGCCTTCGTCTGGAAGGCGACGCCGACGCAGAGCTGGCGCCTGACCTACAACCGGGCCTTCAACTCCCCCGCCTCGTTCGCCTTCTTCCTCGACCAGTTCTCGGGGCAGAACGTGAACCTCGGACCGGCCCTCGGCAACACGCAGGTCCGGATCTTCGGCAACCCGGCGAAGGAAGGGTGGAAGTACGATCGCGGCTGTGATGCGGCGATCAATGGTGGGCTCTGCATGCGCTCGCCATTCGGCGGGCCGAACCCGGTGACGGCCTCTGGCCACGTGATGGTCCCGGGGATCATGCAGGCCTATGCCGGTCAGCTCGCGGGTGGCCTCGCCGCCCTCGGCCTCCCGTCCGCGCAGGTGGCGAACGTCGCCGCGGCGCTGCGCGGTCTCTCTCCGACGGCCACGCAGGTGAAGGGTGTGCTCCGCAACCTTGGCGCCGCCGGCACCCCGATCGTCCCCTGGACGAACCCGGTGGATCTCGGTGCCCTCAGCGCGAACTTCTCGAACACCTGGGAAGTCGGGTATAAGGGGGTCTTCAACAACAACCTCCGCCTCGCGGTCGACTTCTGGTATCAGATCCGGCCGGCCGACCCCGCGACGCAGGTCGTGAACCTCGATGACGCGGTCTTCATGGACCCGACCACGCTCGGCTCGTACCTGGGCGCGGCGATGGGCCCGACGCTCGTCGCGAACGGCGTCCCGTCGGCGGCCGTCCCGACCGTCATCACCAACTGGGTGACCTCGCTCGCGCAGGTCCCCGGCGGTCTACTCAACTTCGACAATCCGCTCTACGATCAGAACTACCTGGTCTTCACGTACCAGAACGCCCAGGGGCAGATCGACGTCCGTGGCATCGACGTGGCGGCGGATTACCTGATCAACGACACCTACTCGATCTCCGCCACCTACTCGAACCTCAACCGCAACGTCTGGGAGAAGGCGCCGAACGCGACGCCGCTCAACCCGCTGACGGCCAACGCCGCGAAGCACCGCGGGACGGTCACCATGCGCTACGACAACCAGACCCGCGGGATGACGGGTGAGCTCCGCGTCCGCTACACCGGTGGATTCCCAGTGAACTCGGGCGTCTACAACAGCTACAACGTCGGCACGGCGATCCCGTACAGCGAGGTGCCGGAGAACCTCTTCCTCGACGCGGGGGTGTCGATGAAGCTCCCCTTCCTCGCGAAGGCGCGGTGGTCGCTCAATGGGCAGAACCTCCTCGACAACCGCGTGAACTCCTTCATCGGAGTCCCGGCGGTCGGCCGGATGGTCACGACCCGCATCTCGTACACGTTCTAAGACCCGCACAGGGTCCCAGGTTGGTCGAAGCGGGGTGGGCCGAGAGGCCCACCCCGCTTCGTGTATCTTCCATCCACCATCTCCACCCCGGCCCGACCCCCTGCGATGCCTCCCGCCCCGACCGAGAAGCGTAAGACCAACTACTCCGCCGCCTGGGCGGAGACCAAGGTCCTCGTCTGGCAGCACCGCGGGGCGCTGGGCGTCGGCCTGCTCCTCATGCTGGTCAACCGACTCTCGGGGCTCGTCCTCCCCGGGAGCGTGAAGTGGATCATCGACGAGGTGCTCGGACGCGGACGCACCGAGCTCCTGACCCCGATCGCCATCGCGGCGGGGATCGCGACGGTCTTGCAGGCAGGGAGCTCCTTCGCGCTCTCGCAGGTGATCTCGGTGGCGGCACAGCGCGCCATCACCGTGCTCCGGCGCCGGGTGCAGGCGCGGCTCCTCCGGCTCCCGATCAGCTTCTTCGACGCCACGCAGAGCGGGGTGCTGATCAATCGCGTGATGAACGATGCCGAGGGGATCCGGAACCTCATCGGCACCGGGATCATCCAGCTGATCGGGGGGATGCTGACCGCGGTCATCGCGCTCGGGTACCTCTTCTACCTCAACTGGTTCCTCACCCTCTGCACGCTCGGCTTCCTCGCGATCTTCGGCGGGGTGATGGCGTACGCCTTCAACAAATTGCGGCCGATCTTCCGCGACCGTTCCAAGATCCAGGCCGAAGTCTCGGGGCGGCTTGGGCAGGCGATGGGCGGGGCGCGGGTGGTGAAGGTCTATACCGCGGAGAAGCGGGAGGAGATCGTCTTCAGCAAGGGGGCACACCGCCTCTTCCGGAATGTGGCGTCGACGATCACCGGGACGAGTGCGATCGCGGCGATCTCGACGGTGATCATCGGGGCGGTCGGGGTCTTGATCCTCACCGTCGGTGGGCGGGCGGTGGTGGCGGAGACGATGACGTTGGGTGATCTCGTCTCCTACATCTTCTTCGTGGGGCTCGTGTCATTCCCCGTGGTGCAGATGGCGTCGATCGGGACACAGATCACCGAGGCCTTCGCGGGGCTCGACCGGATCCATGAGATCTTCAACACCCCGACCGAGGACGACGATGACGCCCAGCGCGAGGCGCTCGCGCACCCCGATGGCGATGTGGCGTTCGATGGGGTCTGGTTCGAGTATCGACCAGATGTCCCGGTGCTCCGTGGGGTGACCTTCGCCGCGCGGGCGGGGACCACGACGGCGCTCGTGGGCTCGAGCGGCTCGGGGAAGAGCACGCTGATCTCACTGATCCTCGCCTTCGCGCGACCGAAGTCGGGGCGCGTGCTGATCGGGAGCCAGGATCTGGCGCACCTCAAGCTGCGGGACTATCGCTCCCGCGTGGGGGTGGTGCTGCAGGACAACTTCCTCTTCGACGGCTCGGTGGCCGACAACATCGCCTTCTCCAAGCCGGGGGCGACGCTCGACGAAGTGAAGGCGGCGGCGCGCATCGCGCACTGTGAGGAGTTCGTGCAGGGGTTCCCCGACGGGTACGACACCGTCGTCGGGGAGCGCGGGGTGAAGCTCTCGGGAGGACAGCGGCAGCGCGTGGCGATCGCGCGGGCGATCCTCGCCGACCCGCAGATCCTCATCTTGGATGAGGCGACCTCCTCCCTCGACTCCGAGAGCGAACGGGAGATCCGTGAGGCGCTCCGCGCGCTGCGCGCTGGTCGCACGACCTTCGTGATCGCGCACCGCCTCTCGACGATCCGCAGCGCGGACCAGATCCTCGTCTTGGAACAGGGAGAGATCGTGGAGCGTGGGACCCACGCCGAGCTGATGGCGGTGGGTGGGCGCTACCGCGAGCTGCATGACACGCAGCATGAGGTGGAGACCGACCTCTTCATCAACCCCGGGGAAGAATTCACCACGGGGGAACCGCCGAGCGCGCCGACGCCGGGTGCCGCGCGGGGGTGATCCCGCGCGGCGGGGTGCGACTGACTACTTGTTCCGGCGCCCGACGACCTTGGATCCGTCGCCCGCCATCGTCCACTCCCCTTCGGCCACGTCGCCGTCGAAGTCGAGGGTGATCTTCGCGGGGTCGCCGGTGGGTGCGACGAAACCGATGACCATGCGACGACCGGTGAGCGTCGCCTCGCTGATCGGGAAGGGGGGGAACATCGCGCTGGAGACGGTGCCAGCCCACTTCCCGTCGGAGAGCGTGTAGAGGTCCAAGGTGACCTCGAGCTGCTGCCCCATCGCATTGAGGCCGAGGACCCACTTGCCAGCGGGGTTGGCGACGGCCGGCGCAGGAGAAGCCGCGGGCGCCGGTGCCGCCGCGGGCGCGGCCACCGGGGTCGGCGCGGCGGCGGGAGCCGACATCGTCCCCGCCGACTGACAGGCGGTGAGCACGACGAGGGCGATCGGGGCGAGCGAGAGGGTGCGCATGGTCGGTCTGGGGTGGGAGTGGATGCGTGCATTCTGCTAGATTGCCGCGATGTCCGATACCCCCCGGACCTCGCCGCGGCTCGGTGCGGTCGCTGCCGCGACCTTCCTGACCTTGGTCCCTGTCACCCTCCTCGTCCCGGCGCTGACCGAGCTGGTCGTCGATCGGCATGGGGGGACGCGCTTTCAGGCGCATCTCTTCGTGGCCCTCAACCAGCTCGCCGGGGTGATCGCCGTCCCCTTCGCGATGCAGTGGGTGAAGCGCCGCCGCGAGGCGGGGCGGGATACCACTGGGGGGGAGACCCGCGCCTGGATCGCGATCCTCCTGGCCCTTGATGCGATCGCCTTCCTCGGGATGGGGGCGGCGGACTCCCTCGGGGCGCTCTTCGCCTGGCGTGCGGTCGATGGGCTCGCCCACCTCCCCGCGCTGAGCTTCCTGATGATCGCGGCCAACCGTGCGGGAGGGGAGCGCCGTGGGGCCTCGCTGGGCATCGTCGCGACGGCGCTGATGATCGGCGTCGGGGTCGGGCTCCCCGTGGGGGGGATCCTCGCGAACCGCGACCCGCACCTCGTCTACCCGGTGGGGGCCGCCTTGCTCGGTATCGCCGCGGTGACGGCGCTCGCCACCCCGACCGCGATGCTGCGCTCCGAGCGGCCGCGCTCCCGCTATGCCTGGGACCGGACACGACTCGCGAGCTGGATGCCCTTGGCGTACGGCTTCGCCGATCGCTTCCTGATCGGGGTCTTCTCCTCGACCTTCACGATCTTCCTGACCGAGGTGCATGGGCTCGATCCCGCGAAGCGCGGGATGCTCATGTCGCTCTTCCTCTTCCCCTTTGCCCTGCTCTGCTGGCCCGCCGGTCGCGCTGCGGATCGCTTCGGGTGGTTCGGCCCGATCCTCGTCGGGAACATCGGCTTCGGCCTCCTCTACGCGACCTACGGGATCCTCCCCCTCGGGTGGTTGCCCATCGCGATGGTCGTCTCCGGGGGGCTGAGCGCGCTGATGTTCTCCCCGAGTCTCGTGCTGGTGAGCGAGTTCGCGCGGCGGGGGGCGGGCGAGGGGCTCTTCGGGGTGTTTCAGGTGGCGGGGTCGTTCGGATTCCTCGCGGGGCCGATCGTCGGCGGGCTCCTCGTGGAGGGGCTCCGCGGGGCTGGTGGCCAACCGGCGTGGGCGACGATCTTCTCGAGTGTGGGGATCGCGCTCGTCGCGCTCGGGCTCGTGAGCTGGCGGGTCCTCGGGCGGCTCAATCGCGAATGGGAGACCACCTGAGATGACGATGACCCCGTCGACCACCTCCTCCACACCCGCGGTACGCATCGGGGGGCGCGTGAACGTCCCGCGGATCCCGCCGGGGACGCCGCACCGAGGGAACGCGCTGATCCAGCGTGGCATGATCGCCCTGCTCCGGCTCACGGGATGGCGCTTCGCCGGCGCCGACTTCCCCGATGCCCGACGGATGGTGTTGATCGTCGCACCGCACACCTCCAACTGGGACTTCCCGCTCGGGGTGATGGCGATGTACGCCCTGCGGATCCACGGGACCTATCTGGGAAAGCACACGCTCTTTCGCTTCCCCTTGGGGATCGTGATGCGCTTCTTGGGCGGCATCCCGGTGGACCGCACGGCGAGTCAGGATGTCGTGGGGCAGACGGTCGAGATCGCGCAGCGCATGGATCGCGCGATCATCGTGATCGCCCCCGAGGGGACGCGGAAACTCACCCCGAAGTGGAAGACGGGGTTCTATCGCATCGCCCAGCAGGGGGGGATGCCGATCTGCCCCGTGGCCTTCGATTACGCGCGGAAGGAGATCCGGTTCTTCCCCCTCTTTCACCCCACGGGGGACCTCGAGGGAGACCTCACGGCACTCCGGGCGAACTTCTCCAGCGCCATGGCCAGGTATCCCGCCCAGTACGCCTAAGCGGTAGAATCTCCCTATGACCTCTCGCCGCCACTTCCTCCTCGGGCTCGGCGCCTCGGCCCTCGCCCCACTGGCTCTGCGAGCCCTCCCTGCGATGGAGATGCCGGAGATGACGCTGACGGACGGAGCCCCACTTCGGGGCGTGGGGGTGCAGCTCTACATGCTGCGCGAGGCGATGCGCACCGACCCCGAGGGAACACTCGCCAAGATCGCGCAGACGGGGTTCACCGAGATCGAGTGGTGGGGGAGATGGGGACGCACGCCGCAACAGCTCCGCGCGACGCTCGACGCGCATGGGCTTCGCTCCCCCGCCTCGCACTACGGCCTCGATGATCTCCTCCCCGATCGCCTCCCGACGGTGCTCGACGCCGCCGAGGTGATGGGGCAGCGCACGTTGATCGTCGCCTCGACGAGCAAGGCGCAGAATGGGACGCTCGAGGCGTGGCAGCGTTCGGCGGCGGCGCTCACGACGGCGGGGCGTACCGCGGCGGCCCGCGGGATCCGCGTGGGCTATCACAATCACGATTACGAGTTCCAGCGCTTCGGGGATCGCACGCTGATCGAGATCCTCCTCGCGGAGACCGATCCCGCGGTGGTGGACCTTGAGCTCGACTGCTTCTGGGCCTTCAAGGCGGGGGTGGATCCGATCGCGCTGCTCACGAAGTATCGCGACCGGATCACGATGCTCCATCTGAAGGATTCGACCGCCGCACCCGAGTATGCCCAGCGCGATGTCGGTGCTGGGGTGATCGATTGGCGGACACTCTTGCGGACCGCGCTCGCGGGGCGCGTGGCACATGTCTTCGTGGAGCATGATGCCCCGACAGATGCGTGGGCGACCGCGCGTGCTGGGCGTACCTATCTGCAGTCGCTCGGCTACTGACCTTCCCCCCACACCTGCCATGACTCAGCCTCGCTCCACTGTCTATGACGTCGCCATCGTCGGCTCCGGCGCCGGCGGCGGGATGGCGGCGTATCAACTCACCAAGGCCGGCGCGAAAGTCGTGATGCTCGAGGCCGGCAGTTGGTGGGACAACGCCGACCCCAAGTACTCGGCGATGTTGCAGATGCCGTACGATTCGCCGCGGCGTGGGGCCTCGACCCCCGACCGCCCCTTCGGCGAGTGGGATGCCTGCATCGGCGGATGGACGATCCCTGGCGAGCCGTACACCAAGGCGGAGGGAACCAAGTTCGATTGGTGGCGTGGCCGCATGCTCGGTGGGCGCACGAATCACTGGGGGCGCATCTCGCTCCGCTTCGGCCCCGATGATTTCCGTCGCAAGTCGCTCGACGGGATGGGGGACGATTGGCCGATCGGCTACGACGACCTCAAGCCCTGGTACGACGAGGTGGATCGGTTGATCGGGATCTTCGGGAGCCTCGAGAACCTCCCGAACGATCCGGACGGGATCTTCCATCCCGCGCCGGCGCCACGCTACTACGAACATGTGGTGAAGGACACCTGCGACACGATGGGGGTGACTTGTATCCCGGCGCGGCTCTCGGTAATCACCAAGCCGCTGAATGGGCGGTCGCCCTGCCACTACTGCGGGCAGTGCAATCGCGGGTGTATGACGAACTCCAACTTCTCGTCGCCCAACGTGCTGATCTTTCCCGCGATGAAGACGGGGAACCTCACGTTGATCACCGATGCGATGGCGCGTGAAGTGATGACGGGGCCTGATGGGCGCGCGACCGGCGTCGCGTATGTCGACAAGAAGACGGGGGAGGATCGCGAGGTGCGGGCGCGCATCGTCGTGCTCGCGGCGAGTGCGCTCGAGTCGGCGCGGTTGCTCCTCAACTCCAAGTCGTCGCGGCATCCGAACGGCCTCGCGAATGCGAGTGGGGTCGTGGGGCGCTACATCACCGACACCACCGGCAGCGATGTGGCGGGGTTCATCCCCCGCCTCGTGGATGTCCCGCGCCACAACGCCGATGGCGTGGGGGGCGGCCACATCTACATGCCCTGGTGGCTCGACAACAAGAAGCTCGACTTCCCGCGCGGGTATCACATCGAGGTGTGGGGCGGGCTCGGGATGCCGAGCTATGGCTTCATGGGGGGGATCCAGAGCTATCCCGAGGGTGGCGGCTACGGCGCCGACCTCAAGCAGCAGTACCGCAAGTACTGGGGGGCCACTGTTGGCTTCTCCGGTCGTGGGGAGATGATCCCCAACGAGAAGAGCTTCGTCGAGATCGATCCGACGGTAAAGGATCGCTTCGGGATCCCCGTGCTCCGCGTGCACTGGGAGTGGCGCGACAGTGAGTATCTCCAGGTGAAGCACATGCAGGAGACCTTCCGAGCGATCATCGCCGAGATGGGCGGCGAGGTCTGGAGTGCGATGCCGACCAAGGAGCAGGGGTACGGGATCGCCAACGGGGGCGCGATCATCCACGAGCTTGGCGGGGCGCGGATGGGCAAGCGCGCGAACGACTCGGCGCTCAACGCCAACTGTCAGGCGTGGGACTGCGACAATCTCTTCGTCGCGGATGGGGCGCCGTTCGTCTCGCAGGCGGACAAGAATCCCACCTGGACGATCCTCGCGCTCTCGATGCGCACGAGCGACCACATCATCCGGCAGCGCCGCGCGGGGGCCCTCTAAGATGTCCGAGATGAATCGACGGGACGCATTGCAGCATCTCCTCGCCTTGCCCGCGGGGATGGTGATCGCACCGGAGGTGGTGGAGCGGGCGGCGGCGCATGTGGAGGCGGTGCTTGGTCCAGCCCATCCCGAGGAACAGGGGGCGCAGGGGCAGCAGCCTGCGAAGCCGGCCCGCCGCCCTGCGTATCAGCCGAAGCAGTTCACCACCGATGAGTGGCGACTTCTCCGTGTGCTCGTGGACTATGTGATCCCGCGGGATGCGCGCTCTGGGAGCGCGACCGACGCTGGGGTCCCCGAGTTCATGGACTTCATGCTCGGGGAGTACGCGAGCATGCGCACCTGGATGAAGAACGGGCTCGGGTGGATGAACGCCGAGTGCCGGTCGCGATTCGGGACGGGATTCGTGAGCTGCACCGATGCGCAGCGGCGTGAGGTGCTGGATGCGATCGCCTATCCCAAGCAGGCTACGGCGGCGATGAAGCCCGGGGTCGACTTCTTCAACAACCTGCGGAATCTCACCGCGAGCGGGTTCTGGTCGAGTCGGATCGGGGTGAAGGATCTGGGCTATCAGGGCAACGTCCCGGTGGCCAAGTGGGAGGGGACCCCGCCGAAGGTGATGGCGTGGCTCAAGCGGGCGTGACCACGGGCATCGGAAGCATCCGGCTGAGCGGTGCGTATGTGCATGGGCTCATCGGGTTGCTCCTCGCGTTCTCCGTTCAAGCTTCCGCACAGCCATCCTCCCCCACCGCGTCCCTCGCCCGTACGATCCTCACCGAGATGATCGCCGCGCGCACCACGGTAGAGGGGAGCACCACCCCGCTCGTGGCCTCCCTCGCCGAGCGCTTCCGCGCCGCTGGTGTCCCTGCCGCCGATGTGATGGTCCTCGGCGCGGGGGAGCGGAACCGCAACCTCGTCGTACGGCTCCGCGGGCGTGATCGGGCGGCGCTGCCGCGACTCTTCCTCGCGCATCTGGATGTGGTGGGCGTCGACTCCGCGGCCTGGCGCACGAATCCATGGGCGCTCACCGAGCGCGACGAGATGCTCTACGGGCGTGGCGTGCAGGATGACAAAGGTCCCGCCGCCGCGCTCTCGGCGGCCTTCCTTGATCTGGTGCGGCGGAAAATCGTCCCGGAGCGCGATCTGATCCTCGCCCTCACTGCCGGCGAGGAGTCCGGTGAGGACAACGGGGTCGACTGGCTCGTCAAGAATCGTCCTGAGCTCGTGCGCGCGGAATTCGTGGTGAATGCGGACGGCGGCGGAGGGGAGGTGCTCGAGGGGCGGCCAATCGCCTTCAACGTGCAGGCAGCAGAGAAGGTCTATCTCGATCTCACGCTGACGGCGCGGGGCCCGGGTGGGCATAGCTCCCTCCCCGACGGTCCATCGCCGATCGATCGGTTGGCTGGGGCGCTCGACCGCGTGGGGCGTCACACCTTCCCCGTGCGCCTCACCCCCGTCGTCCAGGAATACCTCCGCCAGCGAGCGCCACTCGCCGGCGGGGAGACCGGCACCGCGATGGCGGCGCTGGCCCGGGATCCGCGCGACACCGCGGCCGCGACGGTGCTCGCGCGCTCCCCACAACTCAATGCCACCCTGCGCACCACCTGTATCTCCACGCTCCTCCGCGGTGGGACCGCGCCCAACGCGATCCCCTCGGCGGCGGAGGCGAACGTCAACTGCCGGATCGTCCCGACCGACCCCGCCGATTCGGTGCGTGCGGTGATCCAGCGGTTGGTTGCCCCCTTCGATGTGGAGGTGACGGTGCGGTGGCCCGCGACGGCGAGCCCGCCGTCGATCCTCCCGCCCACGCTCCGAGGGGCCCTCGAGGCGACGCTCCGTGAGACGGTCGGCGTGGTCCCCGTGATCCCCTACATGGAGATGGGGGCCACCGATGGGGTCTATCTGCGGAACGCGGGGATCCCGGTCTTCGGGGTGATCGGGCTCTTCGTGCCCGAGGCGCTCGTGGCGACGGCCCATGCGAACGACGAACGGGTCCCGCTGGTGGCGTATGAGGGGCTCGTGGAGTTCACCCGACGGTTGGTGGAGCGTCTCGCGCGCTGAGGAACTCATTCGATGGCTGGCGAGTTCAACACAGCTGTGGGTGTCTCAGGCCCCACGCCTCTCACCCGCACTGCCATCATGCCCCTCCTCACACGCGTCCTGCTCCTCCTCGTCGCCATCGTCCCCGCCCTGCGTGCGCAGGCACCGGCCCGCCCCGCCGGGCCCCCTCCCGGCGTCATGGGTGGGATGCCCGGGGCCCAGGCCCCCGCCGCCGGACCCGATTCGCTGACGTTGCAGGCGCAGGCGATCCGCGTCTTCTTGGACTGCCAGGGTCGTGCGCGCGGCTGCGACCGCGACTTTTTCGTCACGGAGATCAACTTCGTGAACTGGATGCGGGACCGCTTCGACGCCGACGTACAGATCCTCTCGCAGGCGCTCACGAATGGTGGCGGCGGGATCGAGTTCACGATCACCTTCATCGGCCGGAATCGCTTTCAGGGAATGGCCGATACCCTGACGCTCAACACCCTGCCCAACGATGCCGACGACAAGGTGCGCCGCGAGCTCGCGCGCGTCTTCAAGCTGGGGCTCACGCGCTATGTGGCTCGCTCCCCGATCGCCGCGCGCGTGCAGATCGCGTACGCCGTGCCCAGCGGGTCGGCGCGCCAGACGCAGGTGGGGGCGGCGAACCTCAAGGATCCGTGGAACCTCTGGACCTACTCCACGAACTTCAACACCTTCGTGCGCGCCGAGGACCGGCAGCAGCAGATCAATGGCTCCCTCTCCCTGGCGGCGAACCGCAGCACCACCGATTGGAAGCTCAACTTCTCCGTGAGCGGGAACATCAACGAGGCGAAGTTCAAGATCCCCGCGACGGCGACACGCGAGGGCTTCACCGTCACCAACGAACAGCGGACCTACAATCTCAACTCGCTGATCGTGCGCTCGCTGAACACCCACTGGTCGGCGGGGATGAAGCTCGGGGCCGGCTACTCGGACTTCCTGAACCAGGATGCGGCGATCCGCATGCAGCCGGCGATCGAGTACAATGTCTTCCCGTGGACCGAACAGACGCGTCGACAGCTGACGGTGCTCTACAACGTCGGGCCGAACTATTACGACTACCAGCGGGAGACCGTCTTCGGGGAGACCTCGGAGCTCCGGTTCTCGCAGCAGCTCACCACCTCGTTCGTCTCGCGTCAGCAGTGGGGGACGCTCAATCTCTCCCTCGACTGGCTGAACTACCTGCATGACTTCGACCGGCACGCGCTGACCTTCACGAGCAACGCCGATCTCCGATTGGGCCGCGGCTTCTCGCTCAACATCAACGGGTCCGCCGCCCGCGTGCGCGACCAGATCTACCTTCCGGGCGCCGGCAACACGGAGGAGGAGATCCTCCTCCAGCGCCAAGCGCTCCAGACGGGGTTCCGCATCACCACGAACATCGGGGTGCGCTACACCTTCGGCTCCATCTACAACACGATTGTGAACCAGCGCTTCAGCTCCCTTGGCTCGAGCGGCGGGCGGTTCCAGTTCATGTTCTTCTAAAGAGGCAGGGGTCAGGTACCAGGTACCAGGTACCAGGTACCAGGAGTCAGGTGCTGGTGAGCGGTGCGTGGAGAGGCTATCTCTCTACCGGTCAGCACCTGTCACCTGTCACCTGATCCCTGATCCCTCATGTCTGCCTCTCGTCTCGGCGTCGGCTTCATCGGTTCCGGCTTCAACACGCGCTTCCACATCCAGGCCTGGCAGGGCGTCCGTGACGCCGACGTG
>JBEGVM010000075.1:0-9421 GCA_041178365.1 Gemmatimonadota bacterium
CGCGACCACGCCATTGTCCTTGGGCGCCGCCCCGAGGCGGATCTGGAAGTTCTTCTTGCTCCCGTACCGCATCACCTCGACCGGGACCACATCGCCCGGCTTCTTGGCGCGGATCACGCGCTGGAGCGAGCTCACGCGGTCCACCGGCTTCCCATCGGCCTTGATGATCACGTCACCTGGCTCGATCCCCGCCTTCATGGCGGGGGAGTCCTCACCCGAGAAGCCCCCGACCTTCACACCGGCGATCTGTGAAAGCCCCGCGACCGCGGCATCCTCCGGCGTCACCTCGTTGATCGCGACACCGATCACCGCGCGACGCACCTCCCCATGCTGGATCAGGTCATCCATCACCTGCTTCGCGAGGGTGATCGGGATCGCGAAGCCATACCCCGAGTAGAACCCGGTCTGGCTCGCGATCGCCGAGTTGATGCCCACCACCTCGCCACGGGCATTCACGAGCGGCCCCCCCGAATTGCCGGGGTTGATCGCCGCATCGGTCTGGATCATGTCGCTGATGTCGTACTGCGTGCGCTGCAGTCCGTTGAGGCCACGCCCCTTGGCGCTGACGATCCCCGCGGTGACGGTGAAGTCGAGGCCCAAGGGATTGCCGATCGCGAGGACCCACTCCCCGACGCGGAGGCCGGCATCATCCCCGAAGCTCACGGCAGTGAACGACTTCCCGTCGATCTTGAGGACCGCCACGTCGGTCGTCGGATCGCGCCCGATGATCTTGGCATCGAAGACACGACGGTCCTGCATCGCGACCCTCACCTTGTCCGCCCCCTCGACGACATGGTTGTTGGTGAGGATGTAGCCGTCCTTGGAGACGAGGAAGCCGGAGCCACTCGACTCCTGCGTGCGCGGCGGCGCCTGCGGCCCCTCGAACTGCCGGAAGAACTCCTCGAACCCGGGCGGGACCTGCATCGGTCGCCGCGCATTCGGGCGGGCGATCCGCTCCGCTTGCACGGAGACGACCGCCGGCGTGAGCGCCTCGGAGATCGAGACGAAGGCGTTGCTCGCATCGGCGAGGGACTGGACCTGGTCGGCCCGTGGGCGCGTGCCGCCCCCCTGCGCGAAGAGCCCCTCCGTCCACTCCATAGAAGAGGCGAAGAAGATGCCGCCCACGAAGGCGAGGACGGCTAACGAGACGAGTTTCGTGCGAGAGATCACGGTGGTCATAATCCGATGAATGGAAGAGGTCCCCCGAAGCATACTGCCTCGGGGGACCAAGGGTTCCCCGTCCTACTTCTTGTCGTCGACGATCTCGTAGTCCGCCTCGACGGCGTCATCCTTCGGCGGGGCGGCTCCCGCCTCAGCCCCCTCGGCGCCCGGCGCCGGCTGGGCGGCGTAGACTGCTTGCCCCGCCGCGGAGAAGGCCTCGGTGAGCTCGGTCAGGGCCGCGTTCACCTCAGCCATGTCCTCGCCGCGGTGCGCCTTCCGCGCCCGCTCCACCGCCGCCTCGAGGCGCGACTTCACCTCGGCGGGGATCTTGTCGGCCCACTCCTTCGACTCCTTCTCCACCTGGAAGGCGAGCGAGTCGAGGCGGTTCCGCGTCTCGATCTCCTCGCGACGCTTCTTGTCCTCGGTCGCGTTGACCTCGGCGTCCTTGACCATCCGATCGATCTCGGCGTCCGAGAGCCCGCTCGAGGCCTCGATCCGGATCTTCTGCTCCTTCCCGGTGGCCTTGTCCTTCGCCATCACGTGGAGGATCCCGTTCGCGTCGATGTCGAAGGTCACCTCGACCTGCGGCATCCCGCGCGGCGCCGGCGCGATCCCCGTCAGCTGGAACTTGCCGATCGTCTTGTTGTGGAGGGCGAGCTCGCGCTCCCCCTGCAGCACATGGATCTCCACCTCGGTCTGGTTGTCCGCCGCGGTGGAGAAGGTCTCCGACTTCTTCGTCGGGATGGTCGTGTTCCGCGGGATGAGCACCGTGGAGACCCCGCCGAGCGTCTCGATGCCGAGCGAGAGCGGCGTCACGTCGAGGAGGAGGACATCCTTCTGCTCGCCGGTGAGGACCGCGCCCTGGATCGCCGCGCCGACCGCCACGACCTCATCCGGGTTCACGCCCCTGTTCGGCTCCTTCTTGAAGAACTCCTTCACGATCTCCTGGATCCGCGGCATGCGCGTCGAGCCACCGACGAGGATCACCTCATCGATCTCCGACGGCGAGAGCCCCGCGTCCTTGAGCGCCTTCTGCATCGGCGGGATCGTGCGCTGCACGAGATCGTCGACGAGCTGCTCGAATTTGGCCCGCGTGAGTGAGTAGTTGAGGTGCTTCGGCCCCGACTGGTCCGCCGTGATGAAGGGGAGGTTGATGTCGGTCGAGGTCGTGCCCGAGAGCTCGACCTTCGCCTTCTCCGCCGCCTCCTTGAGGCGCTGGAGCGCCATCGGGTCCTTGGAGAGATCGATCGCCTGATCCTTCTTGAACTCCGTGACGAGCCAGTCGATCACCTTCTGGTCGAAGTCGTCGCCGCCGAGGTGCGTGTCGCCGTTCGTCGACTTCACCTCGAACTGCCGCGTCCCTTCGACCTCGTAGAGCTCGAGGACCGAGATATCGTACGTGCCGCCGCCCAAGTCGAAGACCGCGACCTTCTCGTCCTTGGTCTTGCCCTTGTCGAGTCCGTAGGCGAGCGCCGCCGCGGTCGGCTCGTTGACGATGCGGAGCACCTCGAGGCCAGCGATCTTGCCGGCATCCTTGGTGGCCTGACGCTGCGAGTCGTTGAAGTAGGCGGGCACGGTGATGACCGCCTTCGTCACGCTGTGACCGAGGTAATCTTCCGCGGTCTGCTTCATCTTCTGCAGGATCATCGCCGAGATCTCGGGCGGGGTGTAGGTCTTCCCCTGCACCTCGACCGCGGCGAGGTCGTTCTGCCCCTTCACGACCTTGTACGGGACGCGCGAGGTCTCCGTCTGCACCTCGGACATCTTCCCGCCCATGAAGCGCTTGATCGAGAAGACGGTGTTCTGCGGGTTGGTCACCGCCTGGCGCTTCGCGATCTGGCCGACGAGGCGCTCGCCGTCCTTGCTAAAGCCGACGACGGATGGGGTGGTCCGCCCCCCCTCCGCGTTCGGGATGACGACGGGGTCGCCCCCTTCCATGACGGCGACGACGGAGTTCGTCGTGCCGAGGTCGATGCCAATCACCTTGTCTGCCATGTGGTCCTCAGTGGAGTATTCGTCTGTGTGAGATGCTCGGGGCGGGGGCGGTTGCCTCCACCGGCGTCTGATGCATTAGATGGCAAGGGCGGGGCCAAGGAAATGCGCCGAAATGGCATGTTTTGTGGTGATATTAGCAGTCATGGTGGCATGGAGGTGCCATGATCCCACTGAGTGACGACAATCCGACCGTTCATCCTCCGGTGATGACCCTCCTGATCCTCCTGGGGATCGGGGCGACCTGGGTCGTGGTGCAGGGGGCGGGGTTGACCGATCAGCTCGTGCGGAGCGTCTGCAACTTGGGGATGGTTCCGGGGGAGCTGACGGGGCGGGCCGAGGTGGGGGCCGGCGTGGCCATCACCTCCAACCTGATGTGCGTCGTCGACGCGGAGCCGATCAACCGCCTCACCCCCCTCACCTCGATGTTCCTGCATGGCGGATGGGGGCACCTCCTCGGGAATGTCCTCTTCTTCTGGGTCTTTGGGAACAACGTGGAGGACCTGATGGGGGCGGGGCGATTCCTCGTCTTTTATCTCCTTTGCGGCCTCGCGGCGGCAGGGGCCCATGTGGCGGTCGACCCTGCCTCGATCCTCCCCACCGTGGGTGCCTCGGGGGCGATCTCGGGCGTGATGGGAGCCTACCTGCTGCTCTTCCCCCAGGTCCGGGTGCGGATGCTCTTTTTCTTCGGGATCTTCCTTCGGGTGATCCCCCTCCCGGCCTGGGGGGTGCTCCTCTGGTGGTTCGGCTGGCAGGTGATCGCGGGGCTCCCGCAGTTGGTGGGGGTCGGGGACCTGGCAGGTGGGGTGGCGGTCTGGGCGCACGCGGGAGGATTCGTCGCGGGGCTGCTGGTGGTGCGCCTCTTCGTTCGCCCCGAGCGTGAGCGGGCGCATCGCCGTCTGCTTGCACAGGGTCGTTCGTGAGGATGTAACAGTTCTGTTACAAAGGGGGCAGGTTGGTTTGGCGAGGCCGTCGGGTCGCGGCTAGCTTTCCCCTCGCGTTACCGGCGCGCTCGCGATCTGGTGATGGCGAGCGCCGACCTCCGACCTTAGCCGAGCACCACGTGCGCTTCCTTCCGAAGGATGAGGGGTTCTTCACCCTCTTCGATCAGCTCTCGAGCCGGCTCAACGCCGCCGCCGAGCAGCTGCAGGCCCTCTTTGCCGACCCGTCGCAGCGCGAGGTGCTGACGGTCCGAATCAAGGCAGAGGAGCATGCCGCCGATGCCATCACCTACGAGGTGCTGCAGCGGATCGACCGGAGCTTCGTCACCCCGCTCGATCGCGAGGATATCCATCTCCTCACCAACCGACTCGACAACGTCGTGGACCTGATCGATGGGACGGCGCGCCGCGTCACGATGTATCGGATCACGGAGCCGCGGGCCGCGGCGTCGGAGTTGACGCGGGTGCTCCGGTCGGCCGCCGCGGCGATCACCGACGGGGTGAAGCACATCCGGAAGCCTGCCGAGGTGCACCGCGTGGCGCGGCGGGTGAAGGAGCTCGAGGAAGAAGCCGATCAGATCTACTCGACGGCGATTGCCGAGCTCTTCGAGGGACGCCCGGACCCCCTCGAGGTGATCAAGTGGAAGGAGATCTACGATAACCTCGAGCACGCGGTCGATGAGTGCGAGGATGTCGCGAACGTGCTCGAGAGCATCTCCCTCAAGAATTCCTGACCGTGGTCTGGTACATCCTCGCGATCGTCCTGGTCGCGTTCATCTTCGACTACATCAACGGGTTCCACGACTCGGCGAACTCCATCGCGACGATCGTCGGGACCCGGGTGCTGAGTCCCTTCACCGCCGTCGTGTGGGCCGCGACCTTCAACTTCGCGGCACTCTTCCTCTTCGATACCGGCGTGGCGAAGACGATCGGGAAGGGGATGATCGACATCGCGATCGTGAATCCCGATGTGATCCTGGCGGGGCTCTTGGGCGCGATCACCTGGAATCTCGTCACCTGGTGGTACGGGATCCCCTCGAGCTCCTCGCATGCGCTGATCGGCGGCTACGCTGGTGCGGCGATCACCAAGGCGGGCTTCGCGGCGATCGTCGCCTCCGGGTGGACCAAGACCCTGATCTTCATCGTGGTCTCGCCATTGGTGGGGATGGCGGCGGGCTGGTCGCTCATGATCGCCTCCACCTGGGCCTTCCGGAAGGCGCGCCCCGCCACCGTCGACCCGCTCCTGCGTGGGATGCAGATCACCAGCTCCGCGCTCTTCTCCCTCTCGCATGGGGCGAACGACGCGCAGAAGACGATGGGGATCATCGTCTCCCTGCTGGTGGCCGGGCAGGTACACTTCGCGAACGAGACGGGGTTCCTGCGGCACTTCTACCTGACCTCTGGCGACGAGATCCCCTTCTGGATCAAAGTCGGGGCGCACTTCGCGATCGCGATGGGTACCCTGATGGGTGGCTGGCGGATCGTCCACACCCTCGGGTCGCGCGTGACGAAGTTGCGTCCCCTCGGCGGGTTCTGCGCCGAGACGGGTGGTGCGAGCGCGATCTTCCTGGCGACCGCCCTCGGGATCCCGGTGAGCACCACGCACACCATCTCCGGCGCGATCGTCGGCGTGGGAGCCACGACGCGCCTCTCCGCCGTGCGCTGGGGGGTGGCGGGGCAGATGATCTGGGCCTGGATCATCACGATCCCCGCCTCGGCGTTGGTGGCGTCGCTCTCCTATCTGGTCGTCGCCGCGATCCGCGGCTGAGCTGACCGATGACGACCGCCGCAGCGTCGCGGCCGCCGCGCTACCTCAACCGCGAGCTCTCCTGGCTCGCCTTCAATGCGCGGGTGTTGCACGAGGCGGAGGATATGCGGACCCCGCTTCTCGAGCGGGTGAAGTTCCTCGCGATCTTCGCGTCGAACCTCGATGAGTTCTACATGGTGCGCGTGGCCGGATTGCGGCGGCAGCGCTCCGCCGGCGTCCAGCACCCGGATGCGGCTGGCCGGAGTCCCGCGGATCAGCTCGCGGCGATCGATGAGGCGGTGCGCCGGATGCTCGCCCGCGCTCGACGCACGTTGCATGAGGGGTTGATCCCCGAGTTGCGGTCGATCGGGGTCACGCTCGCTGAGGTCGAGGCGTTGGATCCGGGGGAGCGGGCCCGCGTCGATCAGTATTTCGATGCCCAGGTCTATCCCGTGCTCACGCCGCTCGCGGTCGATCCGGGGCACCCCTTCCCGTACATCTCGAATCTCTCGCTCAGCCTCGCGGTGGAGCTTCGCGATCCGGAGGACGGGCAGATCCATTTTGCGCGTGTGAAGGTCCCCAAGACCCTCCCGCGCTGGGTCCCGACCGGGAAACCTCACACCTTCGTCCCACTGGAGGCGTTGATCCGCGCGCGGCTCGATGCCCTCTTCCCGGGGATGCAGGTGCTCGGGGCGCATGGCTTTCGACTGACGCGCTACTCCGATCTCGAGATCTCGCCAGAGGAGGAGCCGGAGGATCTGCTCGCCTCGATCGAGGAACAGCTCTTTCAACGGCGGTTCGGCGAGGTGGTGCGCGTGGAGGTGGAGCCGGGGATGCCGATCCATCTACGGGAGCGCCTGCTCGACGAGTTGCAGGAGAGCGAGGAGCCGGCGATGGTGCCGCTCACCATGCAGGAGGTGCATGAGACGGGGCCGCTGCTCGACATGGCCGATCTCCATGCGATCGCGGCGCTCGAGATCCCCGAGTTTCGGGATCCCCCCTTCACCCCACAGGTCCCGCCCGCCCTGCGTGATACCACGCGGTCGATCTTCGAGGTGATCCGTGAGCATGACCTCTTGGTGCATCATCCCTACGAGTCGTTCACGGCCTCCGTGGTCGCCTTCGTCGAGGCGGCGGCACGGGACGAGCAGGTGCTCGCCATCAAGATGACGCTGTACCGCACCTCCGGCGATGGGACGATCGTGAAGGCGCTCACCGAGGCGGCGCAGCGTGGGAAACAGGTGGTGGTGCTCGTGGAGCTCCAAGCCCGCTTCGATGAGGTGAACAACATCGCTTGGGCGCGGACGCTCGAGTCGTTCGGCGTGCATGTCGTGTATGGTGTGCCGGGGCTCAAGACGCACAGCAAGACGGCGCTCGTGGTGCGACGGGAGGCGGAGGGGATCCGTCGCTATGTGCACATCGGGACGGGGAACTACAACTCGCGGACGGCACGGACCTATACCGATGTGGGCCTCTTCACCTCGGATGAGGCGATCGGGGCTGACGTGAGCGATCTCTTCAATCTGCTCACCGGCTACTCCCGGTTCTCCTCGTATCGGCGTCTGCTGGTCGCGCCGCAGGGACTGCGGACCGGGCTCCTTGCGCTCATCGCGCGCGAGGCGGCGCATGCGCGGGCGGGTCGGCCCGCGCGCATCATCGCCAAGATGAACGCCGTGGTGGACCACGAGGTGATCGATGCGCTCTATGCGGCGTCGGAGGCCGGCGTGACCATCGACCTCATCATCCGCGGGATCTGCTGTCTGCGTCCCGGGG
The DNA here is from genome assembly GCA_041178365.1 of Gemmatimonadota bacterium. GTDB lineage: Bacteria > Gemmatimonadota > Gemmatimonadetes > Gemmatimonadales > Gemmatimonadaceae > Pseudogemmatithrix. The sequence continues at coordinate 7,615 of JBEGVM010000075.1, forward strand.
TGCCGGGACTCTCCGAACGGATTCGTGTCATCAGCCTGATCGGACGCTTCCTGGAACATTCGCGGATCTGGATGTTCGAGAACGGGGGGGCGTCGGAGTTCTTCATCGGGTCGGCGGACTGGATGCCGCGCAACCTTGATCGGCGGGTCGAGGTCGTCGCCCCAGTACAGTCGGAATCGCACCGACGCCAGCTCCGCGGGGTCCTCGAGCGCTGCCTCGCCGACCACCGTGCCGCCTGGGACCTCACCCCCGAGAGCGAGTATGTGCAGCGGCGGGCGGAGGGAATCGAGGAGCGCGCGAGCCACCAGCATCTGATGCGGTCGCCCTGGGGCTGAGTGGTCGCGTCAGCGTCCGGACCGTGGTATCCTCCCCCGATGCGACTTGCGCTCTGTCTGCTCCTCCTCGTCCTCGGCGTCACGCGACTTGGACACGCCCAGGCCGCGACGGACGCCGTGCACCGGCCGGCGCTTGAGGTCGGAGAGAAGGGGATCCTCGTCCGCGGGACCGATGCGTTCTCCTACGTGGCCTTCCGTTTTCGTGTGCAGCAGCTCGCCTCGGCGACGACGGAGAGCGATGACGATCTCTCGATCGCCGCAACCAACTTCGCCGTGCGCCGGATGCGGCTCCGGATCGAATCCGTGCTCGTCGATCCGCGGCTCAAGGTCAATATTCAGCTCTCCTTCTCGCGTGGCGATCAGGACTTTGAGGCCTCGAACTTCCCCAATGTCCTCCGCGATGCCTATGTGACCTGGCAGGCGACACCGCACCTCGCCTTGGTCGGGGGGCAGGGAAAGCTCCCGGGCAATCGCCAGCGGGTGAACTCCTCGAGTGAACTCCAGTTCGCGGATCGATCGATCGTGAATGGGGCCTTCACCATCGATCGCGATGTGGGGCTCTTTGCGCATTACACCCGCATGGATGCGCCCCTTCCATTCATCCTGCGCGGAGCCATCACCTCGGGCGAAGGGCGGAATCCGAGCCCGGGGAGCGATGGGCTCGCCTACACGGGTCGGATGGAGCTCCTCCCGTTCGGGGCCTTCACCGGCGGTGGCGATTACATCGAGGGCGATCTCCGACGTGAGCCGACGCCCAAGCTGAGTATCGCCGCGGGGCTCTCACACAATGACCGCGCGATTCGCACCGGGGGGCAGCTCGGGCGTCCCCTCTTCGCCCCACGGAGTATGACGACGTACCTCGCGGATATGCTCTTCAAGTACCGCGGGTTTGCCGCGAGCGCCGAGGTGGCGCGCCGCGACGCGCCCGATCCGATCACCACCGAGGGATCGGTGACCCGCTACGTCCTCACCGGTGACGGTGTGACGGGGCAGTTCTCCTATCTGCTCCCCAGCGGGTTTGAGCCAGCGTTGCGTCTGTCGATGGTCTCGCCGAAATCGGAGCTCGCGGGGCGGGCCGGCGCGGATCGGCAACGTCAGGTGGGGCTCGGGCTCACCCGCTACCTCAATGCGCATCGCGTGAAGTGGCAGGGGGAGCTCCTGCATGACGACTACCGAAATACGCTCACACGCGCGACGCGCGGGGCCTGGACCCTGCGGAGCTCGATCGAGGTCGGGATCTGATCAGTCGTCGGCGTGGATCACCACGCCGTTGGGTGCGACCACCTCGAGCGGCAGTCCCGCGACCTCGCTGAGCAGCGCGGCCTTCCGTGCCCCACCCCAGGCTTCGAGCCGCAGCGGGTCACTCGCGCGCCGTGGGACCAGCGTCAGGCGCGCCGCACGGTCGAGCCACCGCACCTTGACCCGTTCCACCGCCCCGGAGTGTCCGCGGTCGAACCCATCGGCGAGGCGGA
>JBEGVM010000076.1:0-5598 GCA_041178365.1 Gemmatimonadota bacterium
CGCAGCGGGTCACTCGCGCGCCGTGGGACCAGCGTCAGGCGCGCCGCACGGTCGAGCCACCGCACCTTGACCCGTTCCACCGCCCCGGAGTGTCCGCGGTCGAACCCATCGGCGAGGCGGAGGAGCGCCGCGAGGCGGACGACGCGGTCACGGCTCGCACGGTCGAGTGCCCACCAGGCCTCATGCTCGCGTCGCGGCCGTTTGCCTCGATGGTATCGCGCGACCTGGGCGATCAGCATCTGATCGGTCGGGGTGATCCCGAGGAGATCGGCGTGCAGGATCAGGTGATACGAGTGTTTGTGGTGCGCCACGTAATTGATGTGATACCCCACATCGTGCAGCAGCGCGGCGTCCGCGAGGAGCGTGCGGTCCTCGGGTTCACACCCGATCCGCGATCCCATCGCATCGAAGAGCTGCAACGCGAGGCGGCGCACCTGCTCCGCATGAGGCGCCTCGTAATGACAGCGCTCGGCGAAGGCGACGATCGACCGCTCACGCGCCTCCCCGGGATCGGCGATGGTCGGCGCGATCCGCGCGCTCTCGAGGAGGAGCCCTTCGCGGATCCCATACGCTGACGTCAGGAGCTCCCGCGGTTCGATGCGCGCCAACACCTCCGCCGCGACCGCGAGACCCGCGACGATGAGATCCGCTCGCCCCGCGTTCAATCCGGGGACGGCGAGCCGTTCCTCGACCGACATCGTCGCGAGTTGCTCCAGCAGGTGCTCCACTTCTTGGCGAGGGACGCGCGTGCCATGCACACTTCGCACCTTCACCCCTTTCCGTGCGAGGTACATCCCGGCGAGGTTCGTGAAGGTGCCCCCGGAGCCGATCACCTCCGCGCCACGCCAATACCGGAGGGGGAGCGCCTTCTTGATCTCCTTCCGCACCGCCTTGCGGAGCTTTCGCACGCCTTTGGGGCCGGCGCGCCCGCTCAGGTAGCGCTCCGTGAGCCGGATCGCCCCGAGGGGAAAGGAGACGAGCCGCTCGACTAATCCCTCGACGGAGAGCGCGAGCTCGAGCGATCCCCCGCCGATATCCATCACCACGCTGCGCCCTCGGCCGAGTTCGAAGTGCGCGAGGGCGGAGCGGAAGGCGAGGTGGGCCTCCTCGTCGCCTCGCAGGATCCGGCATCGCAGCCCGGTCTCACGGCGGACGCGTGCGAGAAAGGCGGCCCCATTGCCGGCATCGCGCACGGCGGAGGTCGCCACCACTTCGATGCGTGCCACCTCGAGCTGTTTGGCGAGGGTCGCCATGCGGCTCAGGGCGGCGATCGCCTCGTCCATATTGGACTCCCCCAACATCCCGGTCTGGCTGAGGCCATGTCCGAGGCGTGGTGCGGCCTTCAACTCGTCGACGACGCGGATCTCTCCGCGCGGGGTGACATCCGCGATCAGTTGGCGGATCGAGTTCGAGCCGATGTCGATCGCGGCGATGCGCTGCCCGGTCGGTGCGCCATCACGCGAGGGATCGGCGGGGAGTCGAGCCGGTGAGGTCACAGGGCGTTGTCGAGTCCTAAGAGCTTGAAGCGTCCGTCACGGCGGATGATCGTCGATGCGATCCAGAGCGTGTCCGTCCGCTGGTCGGGCCACCGCAGCACCACACCGCAGGGGCCGCTCGTCTGGCTCGCCCCTTCGGTGCGCCCCCCGTCACGGCAGGCGATGTCCCGCAGGACGGCGTTCCCCGCCACCGTCTCCCACGCACGGCTCGACGCCGCGGTCAGTCCGCGCCCCGTCTGGGCCTCGTACAGCACCCAGGCCGGTACCGGCTGCATCCCGCTCGCAAAGGGGGCACTCTCAGGGAAATAGAGGTAGGCGAACTCCGCCTTGGACACGACGAGGGTACGGATGGTCGTGGTGTCCGTACGCTGGAGCGCCTCCCAGTACGCTCGGATCAGGGCGGGGCGCGAGGTGGCTCCGCCAGTGAATCGCGTCGGGATGGGGTCCGTCACCTCCTGCTGGAGTCGGCGGAGTGCCTCATCCGGCGGGAGAATCGAATCGATGATGTACCCTGGGTTCTTCCGGAGAGAATCGGGTGATGGGACGAGCATCCCATCCGATCGCCACTCCACCATCGCGGCATCGATGCCCGGCGGGATCGGCTGACGGGTCTGTGCGGAACGGTCATCGCCACCGCAGGCGAGGCATCCGACGAGGAGGATCGGGAGAAGGGATCGCATCGAGAGTCAGGGTCAATAATGTGGTGCGGGGGGCAGCGCCGCTATGCGACGCTGCCCCCCGCGGAACGAATGGGTCAGATCAGTTGCGGTAGTACGTCGTCCACCCGGCATACCACGGCGCTGCCGCATCAGGTGCGATCGCGCCGAGGAAGGTGGTGCCGGCGAGCGAGCCACCGAAGAAGCTGCCGACGCGCGTCCCGGTTTTGCCAGGGAGCGTGGTCCCGGTGCCGCCGGTCCGGAGGGCCGAGCCCGTGGCCGGACGCCAGTCGAGCGTGGCGGTGTTCGCGATCGCCACCGAGGAGTCGGGGATGCTGGTGAAGAGGAGGTGCGCGGCAGAGGTCGCGGTGGTGATGTTCGCCTCCGTGAACTTGTCCGCGGTCCCGAAGCGGTTCGTCGCGCCCGCCACGTCGAAGGCCCGCCCGTTGTTCGCCAGCAGGGTATTGAAGATGTCCAGCGAATCCGCGGCGAGTCGTGCGTAGGTGGCCGTAGAGTCGAACATCGAGAGCCCTGACTCCGGCCACCGCGCGACCACGCCATTCATCCAGGTACCACCCGTGCCACGGCGGAGGAGCATCCCGACGCCGCCGTCACCACCGGAGCGGACCGGGAGGACGCCGGCGCCCGGGCCGAGGATCGTGAAGTTCGCGACCACCGGCATCGTGTACGGCTCGGAGCTGAACCCGAGGGCGCAGGTCCCGGCGGCCGCACCGCAGCCGTCGATCTCAAAGCCGTTCTGCTCCGCCGAGAGGGCGCCCGGGTTCCCAGCGCGCGGGGAGACACGCGGGCCGGTCTGGAGCGCGATGAGATACTGCAGACGCCCGCGATACCCTTCGGCCATGTCGAAGTGGTCGTCACCCGACTCGTACGAGACGAGGTAGCGCCCATCGACGGTGCCGCCGAACCACTCGAACATGTCATCGAGGCCGCGAATCGCCTGATTGTACTCGAAGCGGGTGCTGCTGCCGACCGCGTAGAGCGAATAGGAGTTGAGCTCGACGTTGAGGATCGCGGCAGCGCCGGCGAACTCCACCCGCGTGTAGACCATCTCACCCGAGTTGTCGTTGTCCAGATTGCCGCCGTTCCAGCTCACGGTATCCGCGGGCGCGGGGCCCTCGACCACGGTGCGGCCGGTGCGGTTGGAGCGCGCATTGCCGACGAGGATGATGCCGCCCCAGTCGCCCGGGGCCCGCGAGCCCGGGGCCGCAGAGGAGGTGAAGATGATCGGCTGCGTCGCGGTGCCCACGGCGCTGAGCCGCGAGCCACGAAGCACCATGAGAGCGGTCACCGGTGGGGCCTGGCCCGTGGTGATCGTCCCACCGATGATCTTGGTCCCCGCCTGGATGGTCAGCGTCGCCCCATTCGCCACCGAGATGATCTTGGTGAGCTGGTAGACGTTGGTGTTCACCCAGGTGGTGTTCGTCGTGATATCAGCGGTCACCTGCACCACCGGGCGATCACCCGTGGTGGTCGCGGCTTCAGTGCTGTACGGGCCCTGTTCCGTGCCACGAAGGGCGCGCACGCGGAACTTGTACGCCGTCTCGGGGACGAGGGTGGTGTCGCGGTACGTCGTGGTCGTCACGGTGCCGACGGTGGCGAAGGTGCCGGTGGCCGTCGCACGATCCACCTCGTAGCGCTCAGCGCCTGAGACGGCGGCCCAGCTGAGCTGCACGCTGGTTGGGCCCTGCGGCGTGGCGGTGACGGTCGCCGGAGCGGCGAGCGGATCAGGGGCGGTCACGCCATCGGAGCAGGCGCCCGCGAGGGCGAGCAGCGCCGGCGCGAGGACGCGCAGCGAGCGGTGGAGACGGGGTGTGCGCATGAATGAGGCTCCCAACGAGGAAGGGGCCCGAGGATATCCCGGACCCCTTCATCTTCACCGCCGTCTGTCATGCTTCGGCGACGCTTTGGTCACGACTCGGTCACGTCGTCGCCCGGATCAGCGCCAGCGAACCCCAAAGGCGATGGTGCGGCCCGTCCGATACCCCTCACGCACCACCGGCCCCTGGGTGAGACGGAAGGGGGCATCAAGGAGATTGCGGGCGTCAAGGGAGAGCTCGGCGCGCGCCGAGATCGGGAGGCGCACTGAGAGGTCGATCATATGCCGCGTCGCCTCGAGGACATCTGGATATGGCACCGTGCCCGCGCTGAAGATGCGGGGGCCGACCGCGGAGTAGAGAAGGGTGGCGGAGCCCCCGCGATCCCCCGATCGCGTGAGCCCGACGTTCGCCACCCATGGCGCCTGCCCCATCATCGGACGATCCGCGTTGGTGTTCGCCGAGGCTCCCTCCCCCAAGATGATCTGGCTTTCCATCAAGGTGACGTTGCTGAAGAGGGCATAGCGCTCCAGCGCACCGAACCAGCCACCGAGATTCTTGCGGGCCTCCAGCTCGACCCCAAGGTTCCGCGCCTCGTCGGCGTTGAAGAACGAGACGAAGGGCTGGCCACCGGTGGAGATGTCGATCCGCTCGATCGGACGGTCGAAGCGCTTCGCGAAGATGCCGATGCTCACCACCTCGCCTGGCGCGGGGAAGAGCTCCCACTTGAGGTCGGCATTCTGGATGAGCGTGCGGACCAGGTCGCCATTCCCACGGGTGATCTGTCCACCCACGACCTCGAGGTACTGCACCGGCGAGAGCTCGCGATACTCAGGACGCGCGAGGGTCTGTGAGGCCGAGGCCCGGAGCTGCGCCCGATCGGTGAGGCGGGCGTTGAGGACCACTGCGGGGAGCACGTCGGTGTTCTGGAGACGGGAGAGGAAGCGCCCCCCGTTCGCGAGCGCGGTGTTCACTTCGATGTCCGCCTGCTCGACGCGAGCGCCACCGATCAGACGGAAGCGACCGGCAAAGGGGAGCTCGGTCATCAGATAACCGGCGCCCAACCGCTCGCCCGCCTCGTACTCCCCGTCTGCGGCGACATTGTAGATCGAAAAGACATCCGCGTCACCCGTGGAGAAGCGCCCATCGAAGAGCTCTTCGGCACGGCGCGCGCGATCGGCGTCGGGAACGCGAGAGGAGAGGATGCTGAACTGCCGGTTGAAGGCGTCGCGGGTGGTGGTCCGGTAGAGACCGCCGATCTTGATCGCAGGCGCCTCAGCCCCCTCGCCGATCGTCCACTTGTAGTTCAGGGCCGCGGACCAGTTCGACTCGCGGAGATCGCTGAAGGTCCGGCGCGCGACATCGGGGTTGCCATCCGACCACGCGTACGGGCCATCGGGGGTGAACTGCGCATACACCAAGTCAGAGCGATCCGGCTCCTGGCGACGCACCGAGGCCGCAGCGAGGCTCCAGGTGATCTGGTGCCGGGCATTGAAGGTGTGGTCGGCGGAGAGCTGCGAGCTCACCACCGCGCGCTCCACGTAGCGGAGCGTCATGCGCTCGATGCTCCCCCCGGAGAAGGCGAAGGCGGGGCCCACGGACTGTCTCGCC
>JBEGVM010000077.1:0-4932 GCA_041178365.1 Gemmatimonadota bacterium
GCGCGATCTGCTTGGAGAGCGCGACGAACTCATCGTTGCGGCCGACGAAATCGGTCTCGCAGTTGAGCTCGATCATCCCCGCGGTCTTCCCGTCGGCGCTGAGCTCGATCACGATCTGCCCTTCGGAGGCGGCGCGGTCGGCCCGCTTCTCCGCCTTGGCGATCCCCTTCTTGCGGAGCAGGTCGATGGCGGCGTCCATGTTCCCGGCGCTCTCCTCGAGCGCCTTCTTGCAATCCATCATCCCGGCACCCGTGCGGGCGCGGAGCTCAGCGACATCCTTGGCGGTGATGCTCATCTATACCATTCTCGGAAAAGTGCGTCTGGTGTGGAAGCGCCGCCGGGAGGCTTGGACCCCGCCGGCGGCGCTCGGAAAGATACGCCGGGGAAGCTCCCCGGCACGAGCGACTCGCCTTACTCGGCGCTCTCAGCCGGGGCCTCTTCGCCCTCGGCCGCCCCACCCTTCAAGCGGGCGGCGATCGCTTCGGGGTTCGCGCGCCGACGGCGCGGCTTGGCCCCACCGCGCGGACGGCGGCCATCGCCGCTCTCACGCTCGGTCCCACGCTCCGACGACCAGGTGGTCATCTCGGCGGGCTCATCCGCGTCGGGACGCATCGGCGCCTCGCGACGGGCCTCGGCGATCGTATCAGCGATCGCCCCAGCGATCAGCTCGACCGAGCGGATAGCGTCGTCGTTCCCGGCAATCGGGACCGTGATGAGGTCGGGATCCGAGTTCGTGTCGCAGATCGCGATGATCGGGATGCCGAGCTTGTTCGCCTCGTCGACCGCGATCCGCTCCTTCTTGGCATCGATGACGAAGAGGAGGCCCGGGAGCCGCCCCATCGACTTGATGCCCGAGAGATTCTTCAGGAGCTTGTCGCGCTGACGGGACATCATCAGCTGCTCCTTCTTGGTGTAGTTCTCAAACGACCCACCCGCCTCAGAGCCCGCCTCGAGCTCCTTGAGCTTGCGGATCTGCTTCTTGACCGTCGCGAAGTTGGTCAGGAGGCCGCCGAGCCACCGCTCGGTCACGTACATGGCACCGCTCCGGTCCGCCTGCGCGGAGACGATCTGCCCGAGCTGCTGCTTGGTGCAGACGAAGAGGACATTCTCCCCGCGCGTGACGACCTCGCGCACGAGCTGTTGCGCGAGCTCGAGCTGCTGGCGGGTCTTCTGGAGGTCGATGATGTGGATCCCGTTGCGCTCCGCGAAGATGAAACGACGCATCTTCGGGTTCCAGCGACGGGTCTGATGGCCGAAGTGGACACCGGCCTTGAGGAGATCTTCGAGCGAGGGCTGCGACATCGTGTGTGGTCCTGTGGAACGAGTGGTTGGTCGTCGTCTCGCGTCGGCGCCGGTCGCGACCGCCCCGGGTGGGGTGGCACCGCCGACCGGCTCAGCGGGACTGTGAGATGGCCTGTCTCGACCGGTGGGGGCGCGGCGACCATCGCCACCGCGTCCCACCGACCGTCCGTCTTAGCGCTTGCTGAACTGGAAGCGCTTCCGGGCCTTCGGACGACCCGGCTTCTTGCGCTCGACCGCACGCGCATCACGCGTGAGGAGGCCGAGGTCACGCAGCTTGCCACGACGCGACTCGTCGATCTTGACGAGGGCGCGGGCGATCGCGAGGCGCAGCGCGCCCGCCTGACCGGTCTGCCCGCCACCGGTGAGGTTGGCATTCACGTCAAAGGCGCCGAGGGTGTCGGTCGCCACGAACGGCTGCTGGATGGCGGTCACGAGCGCGGGCCGCGGGAAGTAATCCCCGAGGGTCCGGCCGTTGAGGCTCCACTTCCCCGACCCGGGGGTCAGGTAGACGCGGCAGACCGCTTCCTTGCGGCGGCCGATCGTATGGGTCGTATTGGTCGTCGCCATGGGTTACTTGGCCTCCGCCTTCGGGAAGGAGATCGACGCGGGCTGCTGCGCGGCGTGCGGGTGCGTCGCCCCCGGATAGACACGGAGCTTCAACCGGAGCTTCTGCCGGCCGAGCGCGGTCTTCGGGAGCATCCCGTAGACCGCCTTCTCGATCACCCGCTCGGGGTGCTTGGCGATCATGGTCGCGAACGGCGTGTAGCGCTCGTGGCCCATGTAGCCGGTGTGACGGAAGTAGTTCTTCTGCTCCGCCTTGCGCCCGGTCACCTTGACCTTGGCGGCGTTGATCACGATGACGTTGTCACCGGTATCCATATGCGGAGTGAACATCGGCTTGTGCTTGCCGCGGATGATGCGGGCGACCTCGGTGGCGAGGCGACCCAGGACCATCCCCTCAGCGTCGACGATGAACCATTTGTGGTCGATGTCGGCGGGGGTGGCCGAATACGTGGTACGCATGCGGGATCCAGCTGAAGAGAGACTGCGCCTCACCGGTGCGGGATGCAACCCGGGTCTCGGCCGCCCCGAAGGGCGTTTTGGGACAGACGTGCAAGATGGGGCCTAAGTTGGCCCAGGTCAACGGGTCAGGTCGCCTCGAAGGTCACGAGCACCGCCCCCCGCTCCACCGCCACTCCGGGCTGGACGAGGATCGCCTTGACCGTCCCCGCGCCAGGGGCCCGGAGCTCGTTCTCCATCTTCATCGCCTCCATCACCAGGACCGACTGGCCCGCCTCGACCCGGTCCCCGACGGCGACCCCGACCCGGACGATGAGCCCGGGCATCGGGGCGACCACGGGGGCGGCGCCGGTGGGGGCCGCCGCCCTGGCATGGGCCCGGATCGCCCGGGTCCGCTCGTCCAGGGCCTCGACCGCGAGGCGCCGGCCGTCGAGCTGGAGCGCGTAGCTCCCCCGCCCCTCGCCCGAGCGGGCCACGAGGCGGTGCTGGGTCCCGTCTATCGTGAGGATCGCCCCCACTCCAGTCCCGGCGGCGGTCTGATGGTCCCCCTCGAGATGCGCAGCCGCGCGGACGCCGTCGACGGTCATCCCCGCTGCGTCGACCACGACCTCCAGCTCACGCCCCGCCACCGTCACCACGTACTTCATCGCCCCTCCGGGACCAATTCGCAGACCGTCTCCACATGCGCGGTCTGCGGGAACATGTCAAAAGATACGAGCGAGGTGACCCGCCATCCGGGGAGCCGGGCCACATCGCGCGCCAGGGTCGCGGGGTCACAGCTCACGTAGAGGATGGCACGGGGCGCCTGCCCCGATTCCGCCGCACGCGCCAACGCCGCAGTCACCCGCGCATCGACCCCAGCCCGCGGGGGATTCAGGATGACGACGTCAGTGGGGAGATGGTACGGGAGCGACGCCTCCACCCGGGCGGCGATCGCCCGTGAGGGTGCGGTGAGGCGCGTGGCCGCATACGCGGTCGCCTCCTCGTCGAGCTCGATCGCGGTGACGTGGACTCCCTGCGCGGCAAGCGCGACGGCGGTGTCCCCCGATCCACTGTAGGCATCGACCACCGTCGTGGGACGATGCGCCATCACCCGCTCCACCACCTGCGCCTGCATCCGTTCCGAGACCTCGGCATTCACCTGCACGAATGAGGCGCCAGGAATCCCGGTGGGACGGCGATCGGCGACGAGCCGCCGCCGCTTCCCCTCTCCCTCCCACCAGATGGCGGCGAGCGAGGGCACCGCCTCGAGGAAGGCCGAGAGCGCGGGCCACTCGGTGCCTCCCGTGAGGACGAAGAGTGGGCGATCCTCCACCCAGCGCACCGTGCCACGCAGGCGAGGGCCGGGCGGCAGATGAGCGGCGGCGACGACGATCGACTGCCACGTCGCGACGACGCGGGGATCGGTGATCAGACAATCGTCGAGCGCGAAGACCGCCTCGGGATCATCGAAGGCGCGGAGCCCCGCCCAGGTGTGCGCCCCCTCACGCCGTATCGCGAGGGTCAGCGTCCGGCGATAGCGCCACGGCTCGCCCGAGACGAGCTCTGGGAGCGGGACCTCGCGCTTCGCGATCCGACGGAAGGCGTCCTGCACCATCTGACGTTTTGACGCGCGCTGTGCCTCGATCGCGACCTGCTGCCACTGACACCCGCCGCAGCGATCCGGCGCCTCGTAGTGCGCACAGGTCGGCGCGACGCGATCGGCCGATGGCTGATCCACACGGAGCAGCGTACCCCGCCCGACGCGCCCCTCGACACGAAGATCGACGGTGACGGTATCACCGGGGACGGTGCGCGGGGTGAAGACCACGAGCCCATCGCTCCGCGCGACGCCATCGCCGCCAGCAGCGAGACTGGCGATCGCAAGCGTCACCGTCACGTGCGGCGCAACGACTCGTCACGCGCGAGACGCGCCCACCCCCGCACCTCGCTCGGCAATTCCGAGCTCGCAGCACCCACGCTCAGGCGCGCGCCGCCATTCGCGACCTGCCGCACCCGCCCTTCGCGATCCCGCTCGGCGAGCAACACCGCCCCGACCGCCGCGGCACGGATCGTCTCCTCCGGCGGTGCCGCACCGAGAAGCTCTGGCAGCTTCGCCTCAAGCCACTGGATATCGACGTCGCTCCGCTGGTACTCCGGGTCGTCCATCATCCGTAGATGGAATTCGCACGAGGTCTCCACCCCCTCGATCACGAGCTCCTGCAGCGCACGCCGCATCCGTGCGATCGCCGCCTCACGCGTCGGCGCATGCACGATCAGCTTCGCGAGCATCGGATCGTAGGAGAGCCCGACCGTGGTCCCGACCTCGATCCCTCCATCCCAGCGGATCCCGGGGCCACTCGGGAGATGCAGCGCGGTGATGCGCCCGGTGGAGGGCAGGAAGCCATGCGCCGGATCCTCACTCGTGATCCGGCACTCGATCGCCCATCCGCGCGGCTCTGGCGTCTGCGTGAAGGGGAGCTTCTCCCCCGAGGCGATGCGCAGCTGCCACTGCACGAGATCGAGCCCCGTCACGAGTTCGGTGACGGGATGCTCCACCTGGATGCGCGTGTTCATCTCGAGGAAGTAGAAATCCCCATGCGCATCGAGGAGGAACTCGCAGGTCCCAGC
>JBEGVM010000078.1:0-8190 GCA_041178365.1 Gemmatimonadota bacterium
CACCATCGTCCCCACGGCGAGGATCGCGACGCGCTCCCCTCTCCGCAGGACTTCCCATGTGCCATGCGGGACCGCCGGGATCTGCGCCGCCGATGGCACGAGGTCTGGAGCGACGTCACGCGGATAGCGCATCGCGAAGGGACCGCTCGTGTGCTGCATGGCCGACCGGAGGAGGCCCACCAGCTCCGCCCCATCCTTCGGCGCGGTGACCGTCATATTGGGTACCGCGAGCATGTACGCGATGTCGTAGAGCCCCATGTGCGTCTCACCGTCCTCACCCACCAGCCCCGCGCGGTCCATCGCGAAGATGACCGGGAGCGACTGGATCACGACGTCGTGCACGATGTTGTCGTAGCCACGCTGCAGGAAGGTCGAATAGATCGCGACGACCGGCTTGAGCCCCTGCGTCGCGAGCCCTGCCGCGAAGGTCACACCATGGCCCTCGGCGATCCCCACGTCGAAGGTCCGTGTGGGGTGCGCCTTCTGGACCGTGCCGATCCCCGTGCCCCCCGGCATCGCCGCGGTGATCGCGACGAGCGTCGGATCCTCGTGCATCAGCTCCGTGAGCGCGGCGCCGAAGACAGCGGTGTAGTTCGGGTTCGCCGTGGAGACGGTGCGCTGCTTCCCCGTCGCCGGATCGTGGCCCGGGGGGAGGGCATGCCACTTCTCCCCATGCTCGCCCGCGGGGAATCCCTTCCCCTTCTGCGTGATCACATGGACGAGCCGCGGCCCCTTGAACTGCTTCATCGACTCGAAGGTCGCGGCCATCTGCTCGATGTCGTGGCCATCGATCGGGCCGAAGTAGCGGAAGCCGAGCTCCTCGAAGAGCACGCCCGGCGTCAGGAAGGCCTTCACCGACTCCTCCCATTTCCGAACGATCGTCCCCGCATCCTTGAACACCCCGGAGGCATGATCGGCCCACTCACCGATGGCGCTCCGTAAGCGGTTGTAGATGGGATTGCGCTGCACCGAGGTGAGGTACTTGTGCATCGCCCCCACGTTCGGCGCGATGCTCATCTCGTTGTCGTTGAGCACGACGATGAAATCACGATCCATCGCGCCGGCATTGTTGAGCGCCTCGTAGGCGAGCCCCGACCCGAGCGACCCGTCCCCGATGATCGCGACGACCTTGAAGTCCTCGCCGCGGATATCACGCCCCGCCGCCATCCCAAGCGCCGCCGAGATCGAGGTCGCGGCATGCCCCGCACCGAAGGTGTCGTACGGGCTCTCGGTCCGCTTGAGGAAACCGGAGATCCCCCCTTCCTGCCGGAGCGTGTGCATCTGGTCCTTCCGCCCCGTCAGCACCTTGTGCGGATAGCCCTGATGGCCGACGTCCCAGACGAGCTGGTCGCGCGGGGTATCGAACGCCTTGTGCAACGCGATCGTGAGCTCGACGACGCCGAGGCCGGCCCCGATGTGCCCACCGGTGACGGAGCAGGTCGCGATCAGGAAGTCACGAACGTCTTGCGCGAGCTGCGTCAGCTCCGCCGAGGAGAGCGTGCGCAGGTCCGCGGGCGTATGGATGCGGTCGAGAAGGGTCATGAGGGACGACGGGTGAAGATGGGTTGCACGAAAGATGACATCAGGAACGCCGCGCGACGACGAACCGCGCGAGGAAATCGAGCTCAGGGGTCAACGCGCCATGCGCCTGCAGCCCCTGACAGGCCTCTTGGACCAACGCCTCGGCCCGGGACTTCGCTCCGGCCACGCCGAGGAGGGCCGGATAGGTGCTCTTGCGGTACTCAAGGTCCTTCCCCGCGGTCTTCCCGAGCTGATCGGTGGTCGCCGTGATGTCGAGCACGTCGTCGGCGATCTGGAAGGCGAGCCCGATCGAGGCGCCGTAGGTCCCGAACGCCTCGAGCAGTCCCTGTGGCGCACGCGCGGCGAGCCCACCGATCCGCATCGCGGCCTCGATCAGCGCCCCCGTCTTGAGCCGATGGATCCGCTCGAGCTCCTCCAGGGTGAGGGACTTGCCCTCCGCCTCGAGGTCGAGGAGCTGACCACCGATCATCCCGGCCGCCCCGGAGGCGCGCATCAGCACGTGGACGATCACGAGGGACTCCGCGGCGGTGAGCCCCAGCCCCAGTGCTGCCTCATAGGCCGCCCGCGCCGCGAGGGGGACCATCGCCATCCCCGCTGCCGTCGCCGCCCCGACGCCGTGCACCACATGCACCGTCGGGCGGCCACGCCGCATGTCATCGTCATCCATGCAGGGGAGGTCGTCGTGCACGAGGGAGTAGGCATGCACCACCTCGATCGCCGCCGCGAGATGGCTCGCATCCCCTGTGCCCCCGGCAGCGCGATACGCGCTCATCAGGAGGATCGCCCGCAGACGCTTCCCCTCACCGGCCAGCGCGTAGCGAATCGCCTCGTACACGACCCCATCGCGCCCATCGAGCGTGCGGACCATGAGCGACTCCATGGCGCGCCCCACGGTGGTGCGATCGGCGCCGAAGTCCACCGGCGCGACGACCGGCTCGGTCACGACTCCTCCTCCAACGCGAGGACCCCCGCCGCTCCCTCGATCAACCGCTGCACCTTCCCCTCCGCCTCACCGAGGGCCGCGTTCGCCTCGCGCAACTTGGCGATCCCCTCCTCAAAGAGGCGGAGCGCCTCCTCCAACGGGAGGTCGTCCCGATCGAGGGAGGAGGCGATCTGCTCCAGCCGGGCGAGGGTCTGCTCGAAGCTCATGCGCGGGAAGGGAGATGCGGGGCGTCGTCGTGGATCGATTCCGTCCGGGCATGCACGCGCCCGTCCTGCACCAACAGGTCGAATGTAGCACCGACGGCGAAGGCAGACCGCCCGGTGAGGGTCCGACCGTCCGCATCCCGGGCCACCGCGAACCCCCGCGAGAGGGTGGCCACCGGGGAGAGCGCCTCGAGGCGCCCCGCGACCTGCTGCACTCGGGCGCGCCGCCGCTCGACCATCCGGGTGGCGCGCAGGGTGAACCGCTCCAGCTGGGTCAGCAGCGCCCGACGCTCCGCCACCACGCGATCCTCGAGCGCATCCGCGAGCCGCCCACCCAGGCGCCGGAGGTGTTCCTGGACCTCCGCAAGGATCGGCACGGCATGTTCCGCCGCCACCGAGGGGGTCGCAGCGCGCAGGTCGGCGACCAGATCGGCGATGGTGACGTCGATCTCGTGACCGACCGCCGAGATGATCGGGATAGGACAGGCCGCGATGGCGCGCGCGACCGACTCATCGTTGAAGCACCAGAGATCCTCGCGCGATCCCCCGCCTCGCCCGATGATCGCCACATCGGCACCGCCCCACCGCGCGAGACGGTCGAGCGCCGCGACGATCGATGCGGGCGCCGCCTCCCCCTGCACCACCGCCCCGATGAGGACGAGGTGCACCCCGGGGTGACGCCGACGAACGACCGCCTCGATATCCCGACGCGCCGCGCCATCGAGACTCGTGATCACCGCCACGGTCCTCGGAAAGCGCGGCAGTCGCCGCTTCCGAGCCGGATCGGTGAGCCCCTCGGCATCGAGCTTCGCCTTCAGCGCGTCGAAGGCCTTCTTCCAGAGCCCCTCGCCCTCGGCCTCGAGGGCATCGACCATGAACTGCAGCTTCCCCTGCGCGGGGTAGACCGTCAGCTGCCCTCGCGCGAAGACCGCCATCCCCTCATCGGGGGGCGCAGGGATGCGACGCGTATCACGCGCCCAGACCACGCAAGGCAACTGGCCCGCAGCATCCTTCAACGAGAAGTACCAATGGCCGTTGGTATGGCGCTTGAATCCCGAGACCTCCCCCTTCACCCAGAGTGGAGGGAATCCCCCCTCGAGCGCCTGCTTGACGAGCGTGGTGAGCTCGCCGACACCGAAGGCCTGCTCCGGCGAACTCCCTGGCGCGTCGAACACGGCGGCGGTCAGCGCCCGTGTGCGAGCCGCGCGGCGCGCACCGTGTTCGCGAGGAGCATCGCGATCGTCATGGGCCCGACGCCACCGGGCACCGGGGTGATCTTCGACGCCACCGCGGCGACCTCGTCGTACTTCACATCCCCGACGATACGGTATCCCTTCTTTGCGCTTGGGTCCTCGACGCGATTGATCCCCACGTCGATGACGACGGCGCCGGGCTTCACCATGTCGGCGGTGACCATCTCCGGCTTCCCGATGGCGGCGATCAGGATGTCGGCCCGGCGCGTATGCGCGGCGAGATCCTTGGTACGCGAGTGACAGATCGTGACGGTGCAGTCGGCGCCCTTCCCTGACTGGATGAGCAGCGCCGCCATCGGCTTCCCGACGATCGTGCTCCGGCCGAGGATCACCGCCTCCTTTCCAGCGGTCTCGACCCCGCTCTCGACAAGCATGACCTGCACGCCCGCTGGTGTGCACGGGGCGAATCCATCGGCGTCACCGATGAGCACCTTCCCAGCATTCACAGGATGAAAGCCATCGACATCCTTCGCAGGAGCAATACGCCGGATCACCTTCTGCGCGTCGATCTGCTTCGGCACCGGCATCTGCACGAGGATCCCGTGCACCGCCGGATCGGCGTTCAGCCGATCGATCAAAGCGAGCAACTCCCCCTCGGGCGTCGTCGCGGGGAGGCGGATCGTCTCACCCCGCATCCCCGCCTCCTTGCACGCCTTCTCCTTGGAGGCCACATAGACCGCGCTCGCCGGATCCTCGCCCACGAGGACGACGGTCAACCCGGGGACGACCCCCTGCGCAGCGAGCGTCGCCGCATCAGCGGCGACCTGCGCACGGACCTTGGCCGCGATCGCGACCCCATCGATGCGCTCAGCGAGCAATGTCAGAGGCCCTCGTCTCTCGGATGGCGACGACCTTGATCTGGCCCGGATACTGCAGCTCGGACTCGACCCGGCGCGCGATCTCCGCGGTGAGCGACTGCATGCGCGCATCATCGATGCCATCGGGATCGACGATCACGCGCACCTCGCGCCCCGCCTGGATGGCGAAGACCCGATCGACCCCCTTGTAGCCGGACGCGATCTTCTCGAGGCCTTCGAGCCGCTTCACGTAGGTCTCGAATGCCTCGCGACGCGCGCCAGGCCGCGACCCGGAGATCGCGTCCGCCGCCTGCACGAGCACCGACACCTCGCTCTCATGCGGCACATCGTCATGGTGCGCCGCGATGCAATTCACGACGAGCGGGTGCTCCCCGTGCTTGGTCGCGACCTCGACGCCGAGCTGCACGTGCGTCCCTTCATGCTCGTGCGTGAGCACCTTCCCCACGTCATGGAGGAGGGCGCCGCGCTTCGCCATCGCCACGTCGAGCCCCAACTCGGCCGCCATCATCCCGGCCAGGAACGCGACCTCCTTGGAATGCGCGAGGATGTTCTGCCCATAGCTGGTCCGCCACTTCATGCGACCGATCAGCTTGATCAACTCGGGATGCAGCCCATGCACCCCTACCTCGTATGCGGCCTGCTCACCCGTCTCGATGATCGACGCGTCGACCTCCTTGCGAGACTTCTCGACGACCTCCTCGATCCGCCCCGGGTGGATCCGCCCGTCGGCGACGAGCTTCTCGAGCGCCAAGCGGGCGACCTCACGGCGCACCGGATCGAAGCAGCTGACCACCACCGTATCCGGCGTGTCATCGATGATGACATCCACCCCCGTCGCGAGCTCGAAGGCGCGGATGTTCCGCCCCTCACGCCCGATGATGCGCCCCTTCATATCGTCCTTCGGCAGCGCGACCGCCGAGGCGGTGATCTCCGCCGTGTGCTCGGCGGCGATCCGCTGGACGGCGAGGGCGACGATCTTCTTCGCCTCGCGATCGGCATTGCGCTTCGCGCTGTCGCGGATCTCGCGGATCCGGTTGGCAGCATCGGCGTGCGCCTCCTCCTCCATCCGGCGGATCAACTCGGCCTTGGCCTCGGTGGCCGAGAGCCCGGCGAGCTGTTCGAGCCGGCGGCGCTCCTCCCCCAACAGTCCGTCGAGTTCGACCTGACGCTCCTCGAGCTGCTTCTCGCGACGTCCGAGCTCACTGGCCCGCCGACCGATATCGCGGTCCTTCTGGTCGACGATGTCGACCTTCTTGTCGATCTGCTGTTCGCGCTCCACGATCCGGCGCTCCTCGCGCTCGATCTCCTCGCGGCGCTTCCGGGCCTCCTGCTCCCAGGCCTCACGGACCTTCATCACCTCTTCCTTCCCGGCGAGGACGGCCTGCTTGCGGGCGGCATCGGCCTCTCGCTCCGCCTCCCCAAGAATCTTTTTGGCGACCTGCTCGGCGGAGGTCCCAGCGGCCTGCTGCGCCGCTTCGGCGGCCGCGCGGCCGGTCTTGCGGCCGAAAACGAACGCGATCGGAAGGGCGGCCACGAGGGCAACGCCGATCGCGATCGCGATGGGCAACGGAAAGATCATTTGGACACTCTATCAGCAAGGCGGCCGACCAGCGCCGCAGATCAGAAAGGAAGGCGCCGGCTGCTCGCTGATCTCTGTCCCGGTCCGCTCAGTCGCCGACCGGTCGGGCGCCGACGAAGGGCGCGGGACGGGAGGGGTAACTCGCGGTGGCACAAAGACCTACGGGCGTTCGCGCCCAGTGCTTACCTTCGCAAGGTACCCCGCAGAATGGAAAATCGCAAACCGCCTACGGCGACTCCCCGCGCTTCCCGGGGGGGAGCCACCGACGCAGCTCGCCCGCGAGGGTCCGCATCTTTTCCGCGACCCCCCGCTGTGCCTCACGCTCCCGGAAGAGCTCGTCGGTGATTGCCATCGCCGCCAGGATCGCCGCCTTCCCAGGGTCCGTGATGGTCGGGCTCTCCAGCACCTGCCGGATCGCCGCGTCCACATGCGCGGCCACCGCCTCGGTCTGCTCCGGGGGGACGGTCGACCGGATCGTGTACTCCTCCCCTACGATCTTCACCCGCGTCGAATGCACGGTCATGACTCCCCTCCGAGCAGATGTTGCTGCCGCAGGAACCGGACCCGTTCGAGCATCGCCTTGGTGCGCTCGGTCGCCACGTCGAGTCGCGCCCGGAGCTGCCTGTTCTCCGCCTCGAGCGCCGAGAGTCGTTCCTCGGCGCTG
This sequence comes from Gemmatimonadota bacterium, assembly GCA_041178365.1. Classification (GTDB taxonomy): domain Bacteria; phylum Gemmatimonadota; class Gemmatimonadetes; order Gemmatimonadales; family Gemmatimonadaceae; genus Pseudogemmatithrix. The sequence goes on from JBEGVM010000078.1 coordinate 7,003, forward strand.
GTGTCTCCCGCCGGCGCGGCACCGAGCGCTTTGAGCCGCGCCTCCGCCTGCTGCGCACGCTTCCGGAAGGTCCCGACCTCCTCTCCCAGGTTGCGGACAAGGTGCTCGAGCTCACGGAAGGCCGCGGCGGCCGGTACGTCAGGCGACACGGGGTCGGACATCGAGTCGGGTCTCCACCGCTGAGAGGAGCTGCTGCCGTCGGCCCTCGATCTCCTTCTCCTTCAGGGTCCGCTCGGGATGCCGGAAGGTGAGGCGCCACGCGAGCGAGCGGAACCCCTCGGCCACCCCCGTGCCACGGAATTCATCGAACAGCACCACCCGCTCCAGGAGGGCGCCTCCCGCCTCACGGAGCACCGACTCGACCGACGCGGCCTCGACGGCGTCAGGGACGAGGAGCGCGAGATCGAACTCCGCCGCCGGCGTCGTCGGGAGGGAACGGAAGCGCACCGGGGCCTGCCGCGTCGGCGCGGTCGCACCGCCATGCGCATGGGTCTGCGGTGGCGCGACCGGGGCGCTCGGCATCGCTCCGAGGACGAGCTCGATCCCGAACGCTGGCTTCGCCCAGATCGGCGCGTCGAGTGCGAGCTGCCGGATCTCGCCGACCGCGCGGCCATCCGCCGTGATCTCCCAGAGCGCGCCATCCGCGGTGGCGGGCGCACGGAGCGCGATCACCGCCCCGGGATGCGCGACGGCCGCCATCCGCTCGCCGAGCGCCTTCGCATCCCACGCGTCATACGCCGGAGGCTGCGGCTCAGAGAAGTGCACGGGGCGACGCGCCCCCATGACAAGGGCGGCCACGCGGTGTTCCTCGTGCGGGAGCGCATCGCTTGGGAGCGCATCGCCGGCCGGCTGGAATACGGCGCCGACCTCGAAGAGCCGGACATCCCCCTGCATCCGCGTGAGATTGTACTCGGCACGCCGCGCGAGCGACTCCAGGAGCGACCGCCGCAGATGCGGCTCATCCTCCGCCAACGGATTCCGTACCCGCACATGGGTGGCGTCATCCCCACGCACGAAGGGAAGGGGCCGCACCTCGTGCACCCCTTCGGCGATCAACGCATCGCGCAAGCGGCGAGCAGCGACCCAGAGCGGATGATCGGGCACCGTGCCCGGACGCGCCCCCTGCAACGCATCAGGGAGCCGGTCGAAGCCACGCAGCCGCGCGACCTCCTCGATGCAATCGACCTC
>JBEGVM010000079.1:0-2790 GCA_041178365.1 Gemmatimonadota bacterium
CGCGGCGACGAACCGCCCGCTGCGCGAGAGCGTCGAGCAGGGGGAGTTCCGTGCCGACCTCTTCTATCGACTGAATGTCCTGCGCATCTATCTCCCCCCCCTTCGGGAGCGGCGCGAGGACATCCCGCTCCTCGTCCGGCGTTTCGTGCAGGAGTTCGCCCAGGCACACGACCGGACCTTCCACGGGATCTCGGCCGAGGCGATGCAGGCGCTCGTGCGGTATCCCTGGCCCGGCAATGTGCGCGAGCTCCGGAACCTGCTCGAGAGCATGGTCGTGCTCGCGACCGGCCGGGAGATCGGCGTCGATGATATTCCGGCCGGGATCCGCAGCGGCGGTGCCGACCGACTCCTGCCGGTCCCGATCGGGCCGATTCTGCGCGAGGAGGGGCGAGCCGAGGGGCGGGAGCTCGAGTTCATCGTCCGTAGCCTCGTCGAGATGAAGCTGCAGCTGGAGGAGTTGCGGCGGCGGGTCGATGAGGACCGCGCGGCGGTCGAGCGACTGATCGGGGGGGCGGGCCTCGCGTCGAGTCCCGGGGTGAGTCTCGCGCCGATGGTCGGGGGGCTGGAGCCGCCGGGCGTTCCGGCCACCGGTGCCGGGCTGACGCTCGCGCCGGGGATGACGATGGCGGAGATCGAGAAGGCGGCGATCCTCGGTGCACTCCGCCAGACGCGGGGGAATCGACGGAAGGCGGCGGAGTTGCTCGACATCGGCGAGCGGACGATGTACCGGAAGCTGAAGGAGTATCAGGTCCCCGACGAGTATCAGGGCTAGCTGGACCGGGCGGGGCCGGGGGATGTCCTGGTCCCGTTACCCCAACCCGGGGGTCGTCGTCAAATATTCGAACACCGGAAGGCGCAGCCGCGCCCTCCGGCGCCTTCGAATCCAGGGAGCTCCGTGACGATTCCCCTATCGCAGCCCAGCGAACTGACCGGCGACGTGATCGCGGGGTCCGTGTTGCCGCTTCGTGACGCCGAGGCGTTAATCGCGACGTTGCAGGATGTCACGTCGGTGCGGATCACGGCGACGTCGACCGGCGGGATCGAGGCGGTGCACGTGCTCGTGTCCGGGGCGACGCCGGCGAAGCAGCACGTCCGGAACATCGAGAGCGCGCTGATGGCGCGCCTAGGCCTGAAGGTCGACCATCGGAAGATCTCCATCGCGGCGACCGCCTCTCGTGCGTCGGGGGACTCGGCGACGACCACGATGCTCCCGCCCGCGCCCGTCGCGGCGGCGCCCGGTCGGCGCGTGTATTTCGAGGATGTCGAGATCCGTGGGTCGCGAACCCGCGGGGTGACGTGCCGTGTCACGCTGCGCGTGGACGGCGAGAGTTATGCGGGCGAGGCCGAGGAGGGGGTGCCGAGCGACCGGAACCGCGTGGAAGTGGCGGCGCGGGCGGCGGTGGCGGCGCTGGGGCTCGCTGGGTCGGCGCACGGGGTGCTGGTGCTGGAGGGTGCCCGAGTGCTGTCGATGATCGATCGGGAATTCGTCTTCGTCGGGCTCGTCGTCCGTCAGGGTCGGGAGCAGGCGATGCTCACGGGAACGTGTGAAGTGCGGGACAGCGTGGAGACCGCGGCCGTGTTGGCGGTGCTCGACGCGACGAATCGGTGGACAGGGCAGTCGGAAGCGGTCTCACCCTTCGGCCTGAGGAACTAGGGAACCCCCCGTTCTCTCCGGGAGCGGAGGGAACACGAGCGGTAGCGTCACGACCGACGCATGAGCGGAGCCGATCTTTGCTGGAACGTCGCGGTGCAAGCCGGGCGATCTCATCGAAGGGAGGTGAATCTCAATGTCGATTATCACGTCGCTGCTGAGCGCGATTTGCGCGTTTGTGCTGGGTGATACGGCGGTTTGGAGCTGATGATGCGGTGGGGACGGGGGGTCCTCCGACATACATATGAGCAAGCGAGATGTAGCGCGCGTCGTGCAGCTTGTGAGCACGGTATCCGTTTGCTTGGCGCTCTCCGCGGCTGCTTCATGGGACACCCCTGAAGGCCCAGAATGGGTAGCAGCCGGATTCTTCTTTATTTTCGGCACGCTCGCGTCGCTACTTGGGTATCAAACGACGCAGTCTACATCGGGAACAATTGGCTTCTTGCCATTCCTGAGCATCGCACTAATCGCGCCAAACGCTGCGGCGCTTCTTGCTGTAATCGCAAGTGTCGTAGTATCAGAAGTGGTCGCTCGGAAGAAAATTCAAAAAGTACTGTTTAATACAAGTCAGCAACTTCTCGCTGAGGTTGCAGCGATCGCGCTCTATCGCGCGCTTGGAGGGCAATCAATCCTAAACCAAGGCCCACCAGTCTCTGCGTTTCTGGCAATGGTTGTGGTGTTCTTTGTCGTTAACAAGCTCGCGGTTAGTGCAGTAGTTGCCGCGGACAAAGGCGGCAAGACGAAGTCCTACTTCTTTCGCAGTATGAGAGGGTCGGCGGTTTACGACGTCTTTGCCTTTCCTCTGATCCTGTTGTTTTCCGTAGCATACCGAGAGTTCGGCCCAAGTTGGTCCGCGGCGTTTGCCTTGCCAATGCTCGGTTTAAGGCAGCTCTACAAGCAAAACTTTGCGCTGCAAAAGATCAATGAAGAGTTACTGCAGCTAATGGTGGCTGCAATCGAAGCGCGCGACCCGTACACTTCCGGTCACTCACAGCGCGTGCAGAGGTATGCAAGGTTTATTGCAACAACAATTGGAATCGGATCAAAGCAAACGGAACGGATTGCGACGGCAGCGTTGCTCCACGACGTCGGAAAAATTCACGAAGAGTTCGCGCCAATCCTTAGGAAATCAAGCCGGC
>JBEGVM010000080.1:0-3431 GCA_041178365.1 Gemmatimonadota bacterium
GGCACGCCGGCGCGACGCATCACCAAGAGGTCGTACTTCGCGTGGTGCGCGACCTTCGCGATGCTCGGATCGGCGAAGAGGGCACGGAGCGGGGCCATCGCCTCAGAGCGGATCGGCGGGAGATTCACGACCGGTGTCTCCCCCTCGGCGATCATCCGCGCCGCGATCGAGAGCTCGGCCCCCGGCTTGTTCGCACGCGGGGCCGGGGCCTCGTCGAGGGCGAGTCCTCCCTGGTCACTCGTGTAGGGGCGATGCGCGAAGGGGAGATACCAGGCACGACCCGGCGCGACGGCGATCGAGAGGCCGATGAGGTTCGCGCGCATCGGGGTGATGATCGGCGGCGCATCGGCGTCGAGGATCGTCTCGGTATCGAACGCCATCACACCGGCGGCACGCACCGCCGCGATGACCTCCGCGACGAGCGCCGGCGTATCCGCGAGCCGATACTCGCGCGGGACGTCAGCGGGCACGACCGACGCAGACGCCTCGGGGATCGCCGGTGCAGGGGACTGCTCCCGCTCGTCGAGTCCCAGCTGTGCCGCGGCGGTACGCGCGGCGGTCGTGAACTCGAGGGTCACAAAGAGATCACGTAGCGTCGCCCAGTCCGGAGTCTCGAGCGTCAGCGCCTGGAGATCGAGCGTGACGTCAAGATCGCGATGGAGCGTCACCAAGACCTTGGAGAGCCGCGCCTCCTCGGGATGCTTGAGCAGCGCGTTGCGTGCGCGTGTCGGCTCAATCTCCTCGACATGCGCGAGCATCGCCTCGATAGACCCCCAGCGCTCGACCAGCGCCAGCGCACTCTTCTCACCGATCCCCGGGACGCCGGGAATGTTGTCGGCGGTATCACCGACCAACGCGAGATAGTCGACGATGCGCTCCGGCGGGACACCAAGCCGCTCATGCGCATTCTCCATCCCGTACCACTTCTCGGTCGTGCGGCCCGGCGGTCCATGCCACGGGTTCAGCACCCAGACCTTGGGCTCCACCAACTGCAGCAGATCCTTATCCCCAGAGACGATGCAGACCTCGAGCCCCGCCGCCGCCCCCTGCTTGGCGAGCGTCGCGATCACATCATCGGCCTCGAAGCCCTCGAGCTGCACCATCGGGATCCGATACCCCGCGAGGAGTTCATGCACCCGTTGCACGCCGGTATCGAAGTCGGCCTGCTCCTCGTCGGGGAGCGCGACGCGATTCGCCTTGTAGGTCTCAAGTAATTCTTCACGCCCGGAGGAGCCGGCATCGTTCACCCACCCGAGATAGTCGGGCTTGTGCTTCTCGATCAACCGCTTGAGGAAGTCGTTGACCCCCTTCGCCATCCCGGTGTTCTCGCCATGCGCATTGCGAAGCGGGGCACCACCCCCAAGGGCATAGAAGGCGCGATAGATGAGGGCGTAGCCGTCAATGAGATAGAGCCGAGGGCGGCCAGGCATGGTCATAGTGGAAACCTCCCGAGGGCGAAGAGCACCCACGCGGTAGCGCCGGCGCCGAACGCCACACGCACGTTGTCATCGAGTCGGAGCGCTGGACGCTCGGCGATCGCCGCAGCGACGCCGATCAGCAGGGCGGCACCCAGTGAGGCACCGACGAGCCAGACGGGACCGACCGCGCTGGCGATCACGCAGGCGAGCGAACCACTCCAGGTCTTGGTCCCCGCGGCGTGGCCGGAGAGCTGCGCCACGGAACGTCCCACGAGGGCGGCGGCTGTGTCGCCAACCACCGCGGCCCAGAGCGCGGTGATCGCCACCGGGAGGGGAAGGAGCCAGACCGCGAGGAACATGGCGAGGAGGATCCAACTCGCTCCAGTGAGGTGCGAGCGCTCATGCGCGCGCAGCATCCACCCGAACCATCCCAGGAACCAGCGTTGGATCGCGGGGTTCCACCGCCGACCCGTCTCGATCACCACGGCAAGCGAGAGTCCAAGCGCCAGTGTGGTGAGCACGACAGGGCGGGGCACCCACGAGAAGGCGAGTGCGATGGGGAAGAGGGCGGAGCCGAGGTGGATCCCCTTGCGACCCAACTCTCCGAGCCACGAGGTCGGAGGCGCCGCCGTCACTTCAGGCGCCGGCGGAACTCTGTCTCGAAGCGTACCTCACTCGCCTGCGTGAGGCGCCAGCGGCCGGTCCCCGTCTGATCGAAGAAGGTCAGTTGCAGGTTCATCGCCTGATAGATCCAGACCTGCTGGCGATTCCGGCTCATGTCGTTGAGCTGCGGCTCGATGAGTTGATCGGGCTCACCCAAGACGATGAAGACACGCCCACGGTCCGACTGCCACCCCACACCCGCCTCATCACTGAATCGGGTATTCGCTCGCACGAGGCGATCGAAATACGCGCTGAGCTCTTCGTGTATGGTGGTGCGCGGATCAGGGTCGGTCGCCTGCACGAAGGCACTCCAGGCCGCCGGCCGCTGTTCTGGCGCCGCCTCGCGGAGCGCGGTGATCCGCGCGGGGATGGCGTAGTAGCGAAGATAGAACAGCATGTCGTCGTACGTCGCCACGGGGAGTCCCGCGCCGAAGCTGACGAAGACATACGACGAGACGGTGTCCCGCGCTCCCTCACGCGTGAGGGAGAGTTGACCGACCCCGATCCCGATCCGCGACACCGGGATCTCGACGATGCCCGAGGCCAATCCCCGACGAGAGGGGAGGGTGAGCGTATCGCTCCAGAGGACGCGACCCGATTCGTTGCGAATCAAGAGCCGAAGGGGCGCGTTGGCTTCAGGTGCATCATACGCCTCCATGTACACTGGGATCAGGCTGTCTCGCCCGATCACGGCCGTCCCCGCTGGCGCGATGACGAGGGCCGGGAGGCTATCGATCGAATCCCGCGCGGTCGCCTCGAGCACCGGAACGGGGGTCCCGATCCCCCCGGCACCGAGCCGCGGGACGCGCAGCGTCGCACGCTCCTCGACCGAGCGTTGCGTCGATGGATCGCGGACCGTGACCGTGAGGGCGTAGCTCCCTGGGGGGACGTCCAACACCTCCTGATGGAAGATGCTCTCGTCCCCGCGGGTCGTCTCGCGATAGGTCCCGACCAGCACCTCCTGTGTCGCCTGGCGACGGGCGACCACCTGCCCCTCGGTGGAGAGTTCGATCGTGGCGAGATACGACGCGCGGAATCGCGTGTCCGACTGCCGCGCGAACGAGAGCGCGATCGCCGGAAAGGAGACGGCCACCACGACATGAGTCGTGTCGGGCGAGGGAGAGGCGAAGGCGGCGATCCGCCCCAAGAGCGGGAACGGCATCCCGCGCGCGAGCATCCCCATCTGGCGATAGAGCGCGGTGGCGTCGAACGAGAGCGCCTGCGCCCCGCGTGGCACCGTCGGCGACGGGCGCCGCCCCGCCGCGCGAGGCTCACTCCCACCGGCCCCGCCACGCGAGGCGCCACAGCCGCTCACCACACAGGCGAGCGACAGGGTGAGAAGAGGGGTCA
>JBEGVM010000081.1:0-4844 GCA_041178365.1 Gemmatimonadota bacterium
TATAAGCTTACACACATTTGTATAAAGTGATATAAGAGAAGCGAGCATCTTTTTTACCGATTTATCAACAAAATTGGGGTATGGGGCGTCTTGGGGTGGATTAGCGCCATTGATGACCCGCTCCTCATCTGGAGATATCCACAAATACAGGCATCCAGGTATAGAAGGTGCCCCCCTACCCCGCCGGCGAGTGCCGCGGCTGGCGGCATGCGACCAGGATCCCAGGTACCCCCGCATCCCGGAATGCCAGCTCCCAGCGACCATACAACACCAAGCCAAATTGGCTGAGTTGGAACGAATTTCACTTCCATGTACTTTAGGGGGCTCTGGTGGTCGGTTCCTCCGTCCCCATTCTCCCTCTCTACAGATGAAAATCGGCGTCCCAACGGAACGCACCCCTGGCGAGTCCCGGGTGGCGCTCATCCCTGAAAGTGTCGGTCGGCTGGTCAAAGCCGGCGTGACGGTCGTGGTCGAACGCGGGGCGGGGCTCCGCGCTGGCTTCCCCGATGCGGCCTACGAGAAGGCGGGGGGCACCCTCGCCACCCAATCGGAGGCCCTTGGCGCCGATCTGGTCGCCAAAGTCCAGAAGCCGACCGCAGCGGAGGTGGCCCAGATGGTCTCCGGGAGCCATCTGATCTCCCTCCTCCAGCCCGCTACGAGCACGGAGGCCATTCAGGCCCTCGATGCCCGGGGGGTCACGGCCTTCGCCCTCGAGCTGGTCCCCCGGATCACTCGGGCCCAGTCGATGGACGTCCTCTCCTCCCAAGCCACGGTGGCGGGCTACAAGGCGGTCCTCATCGGCTCCTCGGAGCTGGTCAAGTTCCTCCCGATGCTCACCACGGCGGCCGGGACCATCGCCCCCTCCAAGGTCTGCGTCTTGGGCGCCGGTGTCGCAGGCCTCATGGCGATCGCCACCGCCCGCCGTCTCGGCGCCGTGGTGAGCGGCTTTGACATCCGCGCCGCAGCGGCTGAGCAGATCAAGTCCCTCGGCGCCTCCGTGGTGGCGGAGAACCTGATCTCGGCCGACTCCCAGACCACCGGGGGCTATGCCAAGGAGCAGAGCGCGGAGCAGCAGGCCGCGATCCAGGAGGCCCTCAAGGCCCACCTGGCGGGGATGGATCTGGTCATCACCACCGCGCAGGTCCCCGGGCGCACCGCCCCGCGTCTCATCAGCACGGCGACCATCCAGACGATGGCCCCGGGCTCGGTGATCGTCGACCTCGCCGCCGAATCGGGGGGCAACTGCGAGCCCACGAAGGCGGGCGAGACGGTCGACGTGAACGGGGTCCGGGTGATCGGCCCGGTGAATCTGGCCGCGACGATGCCCAACCACGCTTCCGCGATGCTCAGCCGTAATATCCTGACCTTCGTGCAGCACATGCTCACCAAGGAAGGCACCCTCAACGTCGACCGCGCCGATGAGATCACCGGCGCGATGATCGTCACCGGGAGACCGTCCGCATGACCGGCATCGACCTGATCGGCTTCATCGTCGTCTTCATCTTGGCGACCTACCTCGGCGCCTCGCTCATCGGGCGCGTCCCGCCGACGCTGCACACCCCGCTGATGTCGGGGGCCAATGCGGTCTCCGGAATCACCGTGGTCGGCGCGATGGCCATCGCGGGCCACACCGATTACGGGTGGCTCGGCTCCGTCCTCGGCTTCGTCGCGATCGTCTTCGCGATGATGAACGTGGTGGGTGGCTACGCAGTCACGGACCGGATGCTCGAGATGTTCAAGAAGGGCCCGCCGGGAGGTGCCAAGTGATCGGCATCGGCCTCGAACGGCTCCTCTACCTCGTCGCCGCCGTCCTCTTCATCACCGGGCTCAAGCAGCTCCAGAGCCCAGAGACCGCGCGGAAGGGGAATCAGCTCTCCTCGGTCGGCATGTTGCTGGCGATCGTGATCACGCTGCTGAGCACCAAGACCACGACGTACGGTACGATCATGGCCGGCCTGCTCGTCGGCGGCGGGATCGGACTGTATCTCGCCCGCTCGGTGGCGATGACCTCCATGCCGCAGATGGTCGCGCTGCTCAATGGCGTCGGCGGTGGCTCGTCCTTGCTCGTCGCGTCGGCTGAATACCTCCACATGTATGGGAAGGGCGAGGCCGCGACGGTCGATGTGGCGCTGTCGACGCACCTCGGCGTGTTGATCGGCGCCGTGACCCTCACAGGCTCCGCGATCGCCTGGGCCAAGCTGCAGGAGGTCATGACCGGGAAGGCGATCACCTTCGGCGGACAGAAGACGGTGAACGCCCTCCTCTTCGCGGTGATCGCGGGGCTCGCCACCTGGCTGATCGTGGTCCCCACCGCCCCACTCTGGGCCTTCTATGCCCTCGTCGGGCTCTCCCTCCTCCTGGGCGTGTTGCTCGTTATCCCCATCGGCGGCGCCGACATGCCGGTGGTGATCTCGCTCCTCAACTCGTACTCCGGCATCGCCGCGGCGATGACGGGCTTCGTGATCAAGAGCGAGGTGCTCGTGATCTCGGGCGCGCTCGTGGGATCCTCGGGGATCATCCTCTCGCAGATCATGTGCAAGGCGATGAACCGGTCGCTGAGCAATGTGCTCTTTGGCGCCTTTGGGGCCACCGCCGGTACGAGCTCCAAGAGCGCAGAGGGGCTCACCGTGGCCTCCACCAACGTGGAGGAGGCGGCGTTGCAGCTCGCGTACGCGCAGCAGGTAATCATCGTCCCGGGCTATGGGCTCGCCGTGGCGCAGGCGCAGCACCAGGTGCGCGAACTCATGGACCTCATCGAGAAGCGCGGGGGGACGGTGAAGTTCGCGATTCACCCCGTGGCGGGGCGCATGCCAGGCCATATGAATGTGCTCTTGGCCGAGGCGAACATCCCGTACGACAAGCTGATCGACATGGACGACATCAACCCCGAGTTCGAGCGGACCGATGTCGCGCTCGTGATCGGCGCGAACGACGTGGTGAACCCGGCGGCGCGCACCGATGCGTCGAGTCCGATCTTCGGGATGCCGATCCTCAACGCCGACCAGGCCAAGCGCTGCATCGTGATGAAGCGCGGGATGAGCGCGGGTTTCGCGGGCATCGAGAACGAGCTCTTCTACAATCCCAAGACGCAGATGCTCTTCGGCGATGCCAAGGGAACGCTGTCGAAGCTCGTCGCCGAGGTGAAGCAGGTCTAAGGGGAGGTGTAGGTGCGGGTCCGCCAGCGCGTGGGACGCCGCACCGACGACAGCACCATCCGAACCGCCGCGAGCGGATCGGCCAGAGGGCTCAGCCACCAGCTGAGCCCTCTCTGTTGGTAGCTCCCGCGGAGCGCGACCTGTAACAACAGGCGGATCCCGAGGATCGCCGCCGTGAACCCCACGAGGAGCCCACGCGCGGGAGAGGCCGGCAGCGTGGGCCAGAGGAGACCTAGGGCGATGGCCAGCGGCCACGAGAGCCCCTGCGCGCAGACCACGACCAGCACATCGCGCCACTGCTGCGCGCGGCTCCCGGCGTCCTTGAGGTCGATCGACCGCCCCCACTCGCGCCACATCTGCCCCACACTCGCATAGCTCCGCACGCGATAGAGGCGTGAGCCATCGAGGAAGCCGACGGCCACCCCGCGCGTCGCGAGATGCCGCACGAGGGAGACATCCTCCGCGAAGGACTGCCGCACCGATTCGTAGCCGCCATGGTGCAGGAGGACCTCGCGCCGAGCGAGGAAGCACTGCCCGTTGGCGAGGATGCGGTCAGGGCGGACACGCGGGTCCCCCGCGGCACCGGTGCGGTAGAGGAGTGAGATGAGCAGCGCGGGCTGCACCCACCGTTCGGAGGCCGACTGCCCATCGAAGCGTGGGGAGAAGGAGACCACGTCGAAGCGCTCACGGAGCGCGGCGTGGAGGATCGCCGCGGCCGCGCCGGGTGCCGCCTCGGTATCGGCATCGAGTCCGAGCACCCAAGGGTGCGTCGCTTGCGTGAGGCCGTATTGGAGGGCCCAGGCCTTGCCGATCCATCCTGAGGGGAGCGGTGGGTCGGTGAGGAGGCGGATCCGCGCGTCGTGCCGCGCCGCGGCCTCGATGCGCTCACGAGTGCCATCGGTCGAACCCGAGTCGACGAATAGGATCTCCCGCACCGGTGCCCCCTGCGCCTGCACCCCGCGCAGGCAGGGCCCGATGCGATGCGCCTCGTTCAAGCAGGCGATCACGATCGTGAGGCCGGGTTCCACGAATCCTTCGGGGCGCGGGATCTCCGGGGGACGGCGCGTGCGACCCCCGGCGAGCCGCGCGGTGAGGACCGCGAGCACACTGCCCTGCACCAGCGCGAGCCCGCCCAGCACGGCGTCTATCACGGCATCGCCTCGCGGAGACCCGCGCCTTACTGGATCGGGCCGGCGTTGATCTGATCGACGATGAACGCGAAGCGGAAGGCCTGCTCCTTGAGCCGCTCGTAGCGCCCCGAGGAACCGCCATGCCCCGCCCCCATGTGCATCTTGAGCAGGAGCGGGTGGCCATCGGTCTTCGTCGCGCGGAGCTTGGCCACCCACTTGGTCGGCTCGAAGTACCCCACGCGTGAGTCGTTCAGCCCACTCGTCACGAGCATCCGCGGGTAGGCCTTCGGCTCCACATTGTCGTAGGGAGAGTAGCTCCGCATGTAGCGGTACTCCTCCGCCTTCTGCGGATTCCCCCACTGCTCCCACTCCTGCGCGGTGAGCGGGAGGCTCGCATCGAGCATGGTGTTGATCACATCCACGAAGGGCACATCGGCGACGATCACCTTGAAGAGCTCGGGCCGGAGGTTCGCGATGACCCCCATCAGGAGACCCCCGGCACTCCCCCCGTTGGCCGCGAGGCGCTCCGGACGCGTGTACCCCTCACGCACCAGATGGT
>JBEGVM010000082.1:0-3102 GCA_041178365.1 Gemmatimonadota bacterium
CGATGATGGTCGGGCAGGCGCGTCCGCCGAAGAGCAGCGAGGTGGTGTCGCTCTTGGGGTCGCAGCCGATCAGCAGGACCTTCTTCCCCTGCTGCGCCATCATGTAGGAGAGATTGGAGAGCGTGAAGCTCTTGCCGATCCCGCCCTTGCCGTAGATGGCGATGATCTGCGTCTCCTTGGTCGGCTTGGCGGTGCTGACGGGCGCGGGCTCGCTCGCCGCTTCGTCGCGGACGGAGCGGTGGAGCTTGACGAGTGCGTCACCCGTGGCATTGCCGGTGTCGATCATGCGAGCGTTCTCCAGTCGAGGACCATCTTGAGGCAGGCCGGATCGTCGAACGCCGCGCGATACGCGTCGGCCGCCCGATCCGCGGGGGAGACATCAGTGATGAGCCCGTCGAGCGAGAGCGAGCCCGCCGTGACGAGGTCGAGCACGCTCGCGAGGTCGCCGGGCGACCACTCGGCGGCGATGCGCAGCCGCGCCTCCTTCATGAAGGCGGGCGGGAAGGCGAAGGTGATCGGGGTCGAGTAGAAGCCGGCGAGCACGATCTCGCCGCCCTTCACGAGCCGGAACATCAGCGTGTCGAGCAGCGAGGCGTCGCCGCTCGCGTCGAAGATGCAGGCGTAGTCACGGCGCGCATCGGCGTCGCTCGTGAGCACGGGATAGTCCGTCGCGCCCTGCATCCGCGCGGGCGACTTCTCCCAGACGGTCGGTGCCCCGCCGAGCGCGCGCGTGATCCGCGCGCAGAGCCGGCCGAAGACGCCGTGGCCGATGATGAGGTCGGGGAGCTGCGCGCCGCTGCGGATCGCGTGGTACGCCGTCGCGCCGAGCGCGAGCAACGTCGCGCGTTCGCCGAGCGAGGGATCCACCGGGATCACGCGCGAGGCCGGTGCGACCACCGTGTGCGATGCGCCACCGAAGAGGCCGCGCACCTCGCCGTAGCAGTTGGCGCCCGGCACGAACACCGATGTGCCCACCGCGTGCGCGCTCTCCGCGCCCGCTTCTATTACAGTGCCCACCGATTCGTATCCCGGCACGAGCGGATAGCCGAGTCCGGGGAACGCGGGCATGCGTCCTTCCCAGAGGAGACGTTCCGTGCCCGCGCTGATGGAGGACCACGCGATCTGCACGACGACATCTCCCGCACCTGGCGATGCGAGAGCCAACTCGCGCAGCGCGAGCTGGCGAGGAGCGTCGAAGACGACGGCGAGGGACTTCACCTGCGGGACGGACACCACGAACCTTGGGATTGAGTAACGCCTGCCTGACGCTTTAGATTGTCAACTCAGGCTGACACCACATTAAAGTGGGACTTCAGAGTCCAGCCGTCAAGACGGGCTTTCAAGGTTTTTTCAGGCCCCCCATCTTCCTGACATGAGCCTCTTCCGGATTCTCGTCGCCGCCCACATCGCCACGGGGGCGGGCGGACTCCTGCTCTTCTGGGTCTCCGTCCTCTCCAAGAAGGGGGGGAAGGTCCACCGGAGGTGGGGCCTCGTCTTCACCTACAGCATGCTGGTCACCGGCTGCATCGCCATGGGCATGGGGGTCTCCACCCTCCTCGATCCCGTCGGGACGCATCCGCACCTCGAGCTCCCCGACTGGGACCCCCTCACGATTCGGGCGATATTCGGGTGGATGATGCTCTACCTGGCCATTCTGACGGTCAGCCTGGCCTGGCACGGGCTCCAGGCTGTCAGGAACAAGCGACACCACGCGGACAACCGGCGTCCCTTCGACGTCGGGCTCCAACTGCTCGTCATCGCTGCCGCCATCAACTGCGCGGCCCGCGGCTACCTTGCCGGACAGCCGCTCATGATCGGCATCTCCATCGTCGGCGTGGCCTCGGGACTCACCAACCTCGCCTTCGCCTTCCGCCCCGCGCCCAAGAAGTGGGATTACATGATCGAGCACATGAAGGCGCTCGTCGGTGCCGGCATCTCGGTCTACACGGCCTTCATGACGTTCGGCCTCGTGCGCCTCATGCCGCAGCACGCGCTCAATCCCCTCACCTGGGCGATCCCGCTCACCATCGGTCTCTCCATCATCTTCTGGCACCGCTACCAGATCAGCACCTGGTACAAGCGCGGCGTCACGCGCGTGCAGCTGAGCGACCGATGACCCGCGCCGGACGCAGCCTCGTCGGCTTCGGCATCTATGGGATGTTCATGGGCGCCTGGCTGCTCGTCGCGCCCGGCCCCATGCTCGACTTCCTCCTCACGGCGCGCACCACCGAGCACTGGATCCGCCTCCTCGGCATGAGCGCCATCGTGCTCGGCTTCTATTACATCACGGCCGGTCGCCACGATCTCGTCGTGATGGCGCGCGCCTCGCTCTGGGGACGGCTCGCGATGGCCGCCGGCTTCTCCGCGCTCGTCGCGCTGCGCATCGCCCCCGTGCTCCTCCTCGGCATCGCCGGCAACGAACTGCTGGGCGTGCTCTGGACCACGCTCGCCCTCCGCGCCGACGAGCGCGACGGACGCGTTCCCCGTCGGACCGGAGGACCCGCATGACCGGCGCCTCGCTCCCCTATCGCCCCCCCGCCCCGCGTCCCATCGGGCCGGTGCGGTCCCTGCTGCGCGTGATCGCGCAGGGCGAGGGCGACCTCCTCTCGCTGATCCCCGATCTCGCCTATCGCGAGATGCTCCTGCCGCTCGGTGTCACGCGCCGCGGGATCCTCTATCTCAACGATCCCGCGCTCGTCACCCACGTGCTCGCGGATCCCGAGGGGATCTTCCCCAAGAACGACCTCATGGTCGATGCGGTCGTGCCGCTCATCGGCGACGCGATGTTCGTCTCGAGCGGGGAGACCTGGCGGCAGCAGCGCCGCATGATCGAGCCCGCCTTCTCGCACATGCGCCTCAATCGCGCCTTCGGGCAGATGGAGGCCGCGCTCGACGACCACGAGCAGTGGCTCGACGCGCACGTCGCGAGCGGCGAGGCCTACTCGCTCGACGCCGCGATGGGCCACCTCACCGCCGACGTCATCACGCGCACCATCTTCTCCACCCCGCTGCATCATGGCGTGGCGCGCGACGTCTTCGACGCCTTCACCATCTTCGAGCGGCAGGTCGCGAGCGTGAACGTGAAGGCGCTCCTGCTCGACA
>JBEGVM010000083.1:0-7316 GCA_041178365.1 Gemmatimonadota bacterium
TCACCCGAACCACCGCGAGAGCCCCGATCCCGGGAGCCGTCGCGACCGCGGCGATCGTGTCGCCGCGGAGGTCAGCCCTTCCGCTTCGCGCCTCCACCTTGCACCGGGGCACTCGCCACAGGGCCCTTCCCGCGCTCGTTCGCGATCAACCACTGCTGCGGCAACGCCGCGAGGTTCTGGACGGCGTAGTAGAGATTGAGCCCCGAGGCGAAGTTGAAGAGGAAGACCGTCATCATGATCGGCATGAGATAGCTCATCATCTTCGTCTGCGGATTGGGCGGGGTGTTGCGCATCCCGATCCACGAGAGAGCGTACATCGAGACCCCCATCGCGAGGGGGACGATGTAGTACGGATCCTTCACCGAGATGTCGGGCAACCAGAGGAAGGGGACGCCGCGGAACTCGATCGTATTCTGAAAGACGAAGAAGAGCGCGAAGAGGATCGGCATCGGGAGGAGCATCGGGAGACACCCCGCGAGCGGCGCGAAGGGACTGATCCCGGCCTCCTGATAGACCTTCATCACCGCCGTGCGCTGCTTCTCCGGGTCCCCCTTGTGCTTCTCCTGCGCGGCCTGCACCAGCGGCGCGATGCGCTGCATCTGGATGCTCGAGCGCATCATCTTCGAGTTGAGGGGCCACATCGCGAGGCGGATCACCACGCCGAAGATCACCAGGATCCACCCGTACTCGATGCGCAGGGTGCGCTTCATCCAGAGGAGCACCTTCATGACGATCGTCGCGAAGGGCTGCACGATCCCACTGATCCACCCGCCATAGGGGTTGGTGTGCTCGAACTCACGCCCCATGGCGACCAGGCGCTCCCACTCCTGCGGGCCGGCGTAGAGCTCGAAGTGCACGCCGTCGGGCCCGAGCGGGGAGATGACGGTGCCCATCGCCCGCGACGCCGTGCGATTCACCCGGGGCGCGCCCGTGACCTGCAGCTCCGCCAAGGGGGAGGCGGTCGTATCGATCGCGATCACCCCGACGAGGAAATACTTGCTCTTGGCCACCGCCCAGGTGAGCGGGCCCTGGCGGATCATCCGCTCGCCGGGATCCGGCTTACTGAAGTCCACGCGCTCCGCCCCACCGATCGACGCGCGGCTCGCGTAGGCGAGATGGCGTTGGTCATCGGTGGAGTCGCGCTCCTGCGAGAGGAAGCCGGTGGGCAGGTCGGTGAGGAGAAAGGCGGGGGACGGGATCCCGCGCGCCGCGATCCGCACATCGGCCAAGTAGTTCGACTCGGCGAGGGCGTACGAGACGGTGACCTCACCCCCCTGGCCGATCGGGGCCGTGAAGGTCACGCGGCCATCGGCGGCATCCTTCGTCACGACGAAAGGGAGTCGGTCGAACTGCACCGTATCGCCCCCAGCGATGAGGCGGTACCGCAGCAGTGGCTCGCCCGGGGCCTCGAGCGCGACCGTTCCCGTGGTCGCGCCGAGGCGCGTGTATTTGGGGAGGGTCGCCGAGAGGAAGGCGGCGCCACGAGAGCTGTAGGTGTAGGTCGCGAGGGCGTTCGCGAGGGTGACCTCGGTGATCTCGACCGGGGCGGAGACCGCGCTGGTCGCATCGGTGGCGTTGAGGGTCTCTGTTGTCGGCGCGAGGGTCGCACCCGCTGACGACGAGGCCGAGACCTCGGTTGGCGCCGTGGTCGCTGCTGCCGTCGGTGCCTGACTCGCCGCCACCGGTACCGGGGCCTTCGGCCGCGGGAAGATCACGGGGGTGAGCAGGACGACGGCACCGGTCAATACCAGCGCGAGAAAGAAACGCTTATCCATCACGGGACGTGCTCGGGAGAGTGTCGGGGACGGGGTCGAAGCCCCCCGCCCGGAAGGGATGACAACGTGCGATGCGTGTGACCGCGAGCCACCCGCCCCGCCAGGCCCCATGACGCTCGAGCGCCTCGATGGCGTAGTGCGAACAGGTGGGGTGGTAGCGGCACGATGGCGGCAGCAGGGGCGAGAGCGCCACCTGATACCCGCGCACGATCAGGATGAACAGTAGTCTCACGACGGGTCGCTCGGCGAGAGTCGTTTCGCGATCCGCTGTACGTCGGCGAGAAGCGCCTCGAAGGGCGCGGCGTAACTCGAGGGCGTGGCCCAGAGCACGAGCTCGGTGGGGGCGCCCTGCGCATCGGCTATGCGCAACACCGGCCAGAGATCCCGTCGCACCGCGTCGCGCAGGCGACGCTTCACGCGGTTCCGCTCCACCGAACCATGACGATGCTTGGGCACGATGAGACCGATCCGGGAGTGATGCAGAAGGGAAGCGAGTTGCCGAACCTCGAGATGCGAGGTGCGGAACCGCTTCCCTTGTCGGCGGACCCGCTCGAGGTCCGTCGCACGGGTCACCCAGCCGATGGTCGTGCCACCGGCCGGCGACCGCTCCGGCGTGTTAGGCGCCAGCGTACTTGGAGGGGAGCTTCACGGTCAGCTGCTTGCGCCCCTTCTTGCGACGGCGGCTGAGGACCTGACGCCCCCACTTGGTCTCCATGCGCGCGCGGAACCCATGCGTCCTGATACGACGCTTGTTGCGCGGGCGGTACGTCGGCTTCCCCATCGGTCAAACCCTCAGGCGTGAATTGCGATTTCAGACAGACCGCTAAACCTATCCGCCGCCGATGGTTAGGTCAACCCAAACGCGTACGATCCCGACTGGCTTGCAGTCACGAATGTTGACTTGTCCACATGCTGTGGTACGTTCCGCCTCCCACTCGGAACATCCACACCAGCTGGTGCTCGCCCCGTAATGACGCTCACCCCCGCGGAAGTCTGGACTCGCCTGCTCGATCAGGCGCGCACCAGACTCCCTGACCATACGGTCGACACCTGGCTCGCCCCACTGACGGCAGCTGAGTACACAGACGAAACGCTGACCCTCAACGCCCCCGACCAGTTCTCGGTCGAGTGGAATGAGCAGCGTCATACGGCGGTGTTGGAATCGGTAGCGGCGATGGCGGTTGGGCATCCGATCAAGATCTTGCTCCGTGTGCAGGCCGAGCGTCTTCAGCGGTCTCAGATGGACCTTTTCGTGCCATCTCCAGGCCAACAACAGGCCAGCTTAACGCCACGGCGTCCGTCCGGATGGGTCACGCTCAGTGCCCTCAACGACCGCTATACCTTCCAGACCTTTGTCGTCGGCAAGTCCAATGACCTCGCGGCGGCCGCCGCCATGGCGGTCGCGCAGGCCCCGGGGAAGACCTACAACCCCCTCTTCTTCTACGGCCCCACCGGGCTCGGCAAGACCCACCTCATGCAGGCCATCGCGCAGGAGATCCTCCTCCGTGCGCCGCAGACTCGCGTCACCTACATCACCACCGAACAGTTCACCAACGACGTCATCACCTCCATCGGCAAGGGGGCGATGCACGACTTCCGTCAGCGCTATCGCGAGACCGATCTCTTCCTCGTCGATGACGTGCACTTCATCGGGGGGAAGAACTCCACGCAGGAAGAGTTCTTTCATACGTTCAACGCCCTCTACGAAGCGGGACGCCAGATCGTCCTCACCTCGGACCGGCCGCCCTCGGAGATCCCGAAGCTCGAGGCGCGCCTCGCGAGTCGCTTTGCCTGGGGGATGGTCGCCGATGTCGGCCAACCCGACCTCGAACACCGCATCGCGATCCTCCGCCGCAAGGCGGAGCAGGATCACCTCGAGCAGACGATCCCCGATGATGTCCTCCACTTCATCGCGGACCACGTGCGCTCCAATGTCCGCGAGCTCGAGGGCTCCATCATCAAGCTGCTCGCCTACGCCTCGCTCAAGCACCGCCCGATCTCTGTGGAACTCGCCCGGGAGGCGTTACGTGACAAGTTGCGCGCGAACGATGACGCCCCGGACCGCCCCGCGCGCCACGATGGGATGGCCCGCATCCAGCGGACCGTCGCCGGGGAGTGGGGGGTCACCGTGGAAGGATTGCAGTCCAAGACCCGAACCAAGACCCTCACCGTCCCCCGTCAGGCAGCGATGTTCCTCGCGCGCGAGATCCTCGGGATGCAGTTGGTGGAGATCGGCCTTGCCTTCGGTGGGCGCGATCACTCGACCGTCATTCATTCCCTAGATCGCGTGAGAGAGACGATGGGTGTGGATGGGGAGTTCCGGGGGCGTGTGGAACGCCTGCGGGAAACGCTCCGCCTCTCCACATGATGCACATGTTTGCGACAGGGTTCGTTCGCCGAAGTGCCGTTCTCCGCACCACCCCCCGCTGGTCCACATGCGAGCACACGTGAGCTGACGCGCGGGAGCCCTTTCCGCACATGGGGTTCCGAGGTTCGTCCACAATGCACACCTTTCTACTACGACGACTGTTTAGAGCTAAATAGAAACAGCACAACGCAGCTCCACTCGATTCCCCACACGACACCCGATCCCCGTATGCGGTTCACGATCACACGCGAGAAGCTCCAGGAAGGGTTGGCCGCCGTCACCCCGGCCGTCCCGAACAAGACGACCCTTCCCGTCCTGGCGAACCTCTTGGTGCAAACGACCGAGAAGGGGATTCGCATCTCCGGCACCGATCTCGACATCGCGGTCAGCACCGAGATCACCGCGGACGTCGAAGCGGCGGGCGGCATCACGATCCCCGCGCGCAAACTGAGTGAGATCGCACGCGAGCTACCGGCAGCGCCGGTTCGCATCTCCGCCACCGGGGATCAGCGGATCACCCTCGAGTGTGGACGCGCCAAATTCAAACTCCTCGGCCTCCCCAAGTCGGAGTTCCCGAGTTTTCCGGCCGTGCGCTTCGAGAAGCCGCTCAAGATCGGCTCAGGAGATCTCCAGCGCCTCATCAGCCACACCGCCTTCGCCGCGAGCACCGAAGAGAGCCGCCCGATCCTCAACGGCGTCCTCTGGGAGATCCGCACCGACCTCATGCGGATGGTCGCGACCAACGGACACCGCCTCGCCAAGATGGAGATCCCGGTCTCCGGCGGGCAGAAAGCCGACCACATCATCCCGCCCAAGGCCCTCGAGCAGATCAAGCGACTCTTCCCCGCCGAAGAGCAGCTGGAGGTGGGTGTGGGTGAGAACCACCTCGGCTTCCGCTCCCCCTTCACCGCGGTCTACACGCGGCTCATCGAAGGGCCATATCCCGGATACGACCAGGTCATCCCGAAGGACAATGACAAGTACGCGATCCTCGACCGCGCGGCCTTCGCGGGTGCGCTGCGGCGCATGAGCGTCGTCGCGAGCGACCAGACCCATCGCATCCGCCTTTCCTTCAACGCCGGGATGCTCAAGTTCTCCGTGAGTACCCCCGACCTCGGCGAAGCCCAGGACGAACTCCCGATCCGCTACGACGGGGATCCACTCGACATCGGCTTCAACGCGAACTATCTCCTCGAGATGCTGCGCTTCATGCCGACGGAGGAGGTGCGCATGACCTTCCGCGCACCCGAGCGGGCGACGACACTTGAGCCGGAAGGGTGGTCGGATCCGGCCAAGTATCTCTGTCTGTTGATGCCGCTGCGCTTGGTGGATTGACCCTCAGGGCGCCCGGCGAATCTCCAGCCGGGCGCTCTGCATCACCACCTGTGACTTTCGGCGTCCCGTCAGCGTGAGGGTAAGGGACGAGACACCATTGCCGTCGGTCATCTGCCCGTCATCGAGCCGGAGCCCGAAGAGCAACTCCCCCTGGCCTTCGCCGGTGATCGTCACCGGTTCGCCGAACTGTACGCCGCTCCCCGACATGACCACCGTCGAGCGGCGACGGATCACCACCACGGCGCGACCCTCCTGCACACGCGCATCCTCGACGACGTAGCGTCGCATCGACGCGAGGGTGAGCGGGATCGAGTCACGACAGATGGTGGTGCGGGTGGAATCGACCCATGAGGCCCCGCGGGCGAGGCGCCGAGGGGGGGCGATCAGCACCTCGCGGACGAGCTGCGCGATGGCGGTCTCCGCCGCGCAGGAGGCCTCGCGTGGGGTGGTGACCTGCACGGCGCCGCGATCCGCATCGAGCGCCGCACCGATAGAGATCGGGAGGGAGATCCCGGCCGGCGGTTGATACACCACCACCTCACCACTGCGGCGGCCGACGTCCGTGTCAGCGCTCCAGCGCACTGCAACCGCCGTCTGCAGGGAATCGACGCGCGCCACCGCCAGGGCCGCGGCGCTCGCGGCGGCGCGCACGGCGGTGGCGATCTCGATCTGGTGGGTGATGGGTGCCTTCAGGGAGCCGACGAGCCAGGGCTCTGCGAGCGGATCCACCGGGACCGGTTTCTCTGGAACGGGGATGGGCGCGCTCACCGGGGTCGGGGCGGGCGTGGCGGAGGGCGCGGTCCGTGCGGGGGCGCACGCCAACATGACGAGGAGCCCGAGCGCGCACACGACGACGGGCGGCAAGGCACCCATATCCACTGGAGTCCTCACCGCCCGTCGTCTCATCACTGGTTCCGCCTGTAAGCCGGGTTCTGTCGAGGCCACGAGGACCTCGGACGATCATTTCTCTCGGCGTCCGGTCGCCCGGACGCTCTAGCGGCCAACCCGCGGCGTCTTGATCGCAGAGGACTGCTGCTCGCCGCCTATTCGGCCTTGCTCCTGCTGGGGTTTGCCGTGCCGCCCCTGTTGCCAGTGGCGCGGTGGGCTCTTACCCCACCCTTTCACCCTTACCTCCGCTTGCGCGAAGGCGGTTTGTTTTCTGTGGCACTGTCCGTCACGTCTCGCGACGTGCCCAGGCGTTACCTGGCAGCATGTCCAAGGAGCCCGGACTTTCCTCGGCGCGGACCGAAGTCCACGACGCGATCGCCCGGCGGAACCGTACCTGCAATATACCCCACCCCACCCGATTTGACGCCGAGTTGGCTCGTGGGGTGACAGCCGAGCGCGGGGGGTGGGGTCGGGGTGACGAGGGGGTGACTTGGGGGGCCGAGGGTCGGAGGGCGCGACCCACCCAACCCCAGCATGGAGAATGAGATGACGCCACCGGCCAGAACCCTCAACGCCCCCGTGATCACCGTGGTCGACCCCGAGGAACGCACGCGGGTCGATGCCGCGGGCACCGGGCTCTTTTATGCGATTCACCGCGAGACGGTCGCCGATGCGCATGCCGAACTCAAGCGCCGTCCGGCGAGCGCGGTGCTCGTCTCCGTCGCGCGGTGTGGCCATGAGGCGGAGCGCCGCGTGGCGAGTGTGGTGCGCGAGTTTCCGATGGTGCCGACCGTCGCATTGCTGGGGACCACCCTGCCGACGCCAGAGGCGTTGATGCAACTCGGACAGGCTGGGGTGACGCGTCTCGTGGACGTGCGCGCGCCATCGGGATGGATGCGGCTCCGGCAGCTGCTCACAGAGGAGGCGGCGCAGGAGGTGGAGCGGCGCAC
>JBEGVM010000084.1:0-17091 GCA_041178365.1 Gemmatimonadota bacterium
CTCGAGTTCTGCGGGAAGATGAACACCCTCGGGCCCGGCGTCATGGATCTCGTGGCCTACACGCTCGAGACCGCGGCATCGGGGCCGTGGCATGGCGTGGTGATCGGGAACGAGGATCCGCGCACCTTCACCGCCGGCGCCAACCTCGCAGGCGTCGCGGGGCTCGTGCAGGGGAAGGAGTGGGCGCAGCTCGAGGCGATGGTGCGGCGGTTCCAGGCGACGGTGATGTCGGTGCGCTTCGCCCCGGTCCCGGTGGTCGCGGCGCCGTTCGGCCTCACCTTGGGCGGTGGCTGCGAACTCTCGCTCCACTGCGACCGGATCCAGGCGCACGCGGAGCTCTACATGGGGCTCGTCGAGGTCGGGGTCGGGTTGTTGCCCGGCGGGTGTGGCACCAAGGAGCTCGCCTTCCGATTCACGAAGGCGCTCGAGGCCTACGAGGGGGCCGATCCCTTCGAAGGGGTGAAGCGCGCCTTCCAGCTCATCGCCCTCGCACGCACGAGCACCAGCGCGCATGAGGCGCGGACGATGGGCTTGCTGCGCCCACACGCCGATCGCATCTCGATGAACCGCGACACCCTGATCGCCGATGCCAAGGCGCGCGTGCTCGACCTCGCGCCCGACTACGTAGCGCCCCTCCCGCGTACGATGACCTCGCTCGGGAGTGCGGGCCTCGCCAATCTCGACTACGCCCTCTGGAGCTTTCAGGAGGCGGGTCAGGCGAGCGCACATGATGCACGCATCGGGCATGAGATCGCACGCGTACTCTGCGGTGGCGAAGGCCCCGCGCGCACCGTCACCGAACAGGATCTGCTCGATCTCGAGTGTGATGGCTTCCTGCGACTCTTGGGCACCGCCGAGACGCAGGCGCGGATCGCGCACATGCTGAGCACCGGCACCCCGCTGCGGAACTGAGGACGATATGAGCGCACATGAGGTGGTGATCGTCGGCGCCGCACGGAGCGCCGTGGCGCGCGGGAAGAAGGATGGCGCGCTCGCGGGCGTGCACCCGGTGGATCTCTCCGCCACGGTGATGCGTGCCGCGGCTGAGCGCGCGGGCGTGGATCCCGCGCAGATCGATGATGTGATCTGGGGCTGCGCGATGCCGGAGGCGGGTCAGGGGCTCAACATCGCGCGCCTCGCGTCGCTGCGCGCGGGCTTCCCCGTGGAGGTCTGCGGGATGACGGTGAATCGTTTCTGTTCGAGTGGGCTCCAGACCATCGCGCTCGGCGCGCAGGCGATCCTGAGTGGGATGAATGACGTGGTGCTCGCTGGCGGGGTCGAGATGATGAGTGCCGTCCCGATGTCGGGGTTCACCGCGCGACTGCATCCTGATCTCATTGAGGAGAACATCGGGATGGGGTTCACCGCCGAGCGCGTGGCACAGCGGTGGGGGATCAGACGTGAGGCGCAGGATGCCTTCGCGCTAACGTCACAACAGAAGGCGTCGGCGGCGCAGGCGGCTGGGCGGTTCAGACAGGAGATCGTCTCGGTCCCGGTGGAGCGAGTGACCTGGCGCGGCGCGGAGAAGACGGTGACCACAGTGGCGTTCGACACCGATGAACTCGTGCGTGGGAGCACCACGGCCGAGGGGCTCGCGAAGCTGCCACCGGCCTTCAAGCCCGGCGGGACGGTGACGGCGGGGAACGCGTCGCCGTTGAGCGATGGCGCCGCCGCGGTGCTCTTGATGTCACGCGCCAGAGCAGAGGCGGAGGGGCTCACCCCGCTCGCTCGGTTCGTCACCTTTGCGACCGCTGGGGTCGCCCCTGATGTGATGGGGATCGGCCCGGTGGCGGCGGTGCCGAAGGCGCTCGCTCGTGCGGGACTTCAGCTCAGCGAGATGAAGCGGATCGAGCTCAACGAGGCCTTCGCCGCGCAGGCGCTCGCCGTGGTCCGCGACCTCGGGATCGACGAGTCCCGTCTCAACGTGAATGGCGGGGCGATCGCCCTCGGTCACCCCTTGGGGGCGAGTGGGGCCAAGCTCACGGTGCAGCTCGTGCATGACCTCCGGAATAACGGCGGCGGGCTAGGGATGGTCACCATGTGCATCGGGGGCGGGATGGGGGCGGCAGGGATCTTCGAGGTCTTCCCGGCGTAGGCAGAGAGGCCCCCCCACCTCCCACCCGTTCGGTGGGGGAACGCTTCCCCACCCCGATATCGTTCTTCTGGTAGGCCCCCCGCCACCTTCTCGCTTCCCCGCGCATGACCGTCGATCGCAGCACCGCCATGTCTCGAGCCGCCAAGCTCGAGGAACTCGAACAGGAGATCCGTGCGCGCATCCCACGTCCCTCGGCGCGCCTGCACATCACGCTCTCCAACCCCCCGATCCGCACCGTCTACCAGACGCAGATGCGCATCGGCGGCAAGCGCGACGACGTGCTCGACTTCATCGCCTCGCTCTACGACGAGGTGAAGGGGATGGTGCGGCCCGACGGGTCCCTCCCGCTCTCCGTGCAGGCGATCGAGAGCGAGAGCAGCGAGCACATCCAGCTGCTCCTCGTGCGCGACCTCTACGAGGGGTAAGTCCCTACTGGAGCTTCAGGAGCTCCGCCTCGGAGAAGGCCCCCTTCCGCGCCTTGGTCGCCGCGCGCACCTGCGCGACCTGCGCCGCGGTCACCGCCGAGGCCTTGTTCCCCCAGCTCGTCCGGATGTAGGTCACGACCGCCGCGACTTCGGCGTCGGTCATCGGCTGGCCGGAGCCGTAGGCGATCATGACGCCGTTGTACGTCACGGTGCCGACCTTGAGCGGGCCCTGCAGCCCATGCAACACGATCGCGATGGGCCGTGAGGCAGGCCCGGTCACCCACGAGGCCCCCACCAGCGAGGGGAAGGCGTTGGCGATCCCCTTCCCATTCTCCTGATGGCAGGCGGTGCAGCGCGCATAGAGCGCCTTGCCGTCCTGTGCCTGTGCGACGAATGGCGTGGCGGTCACCGCACCGATGGCGACGGCGTAGGTGGAACGACGAAACCAGCGCGACATGATGTATTCTCCGAAAAGCGACGAGGGGTGTGAGCGTCCCACGAGGAACGCTCACACCCCTCCACTATGCTGTCTGTCCGACTTTTCCTGATATCCCGTCAGCAAAACATCGGCCGCGCGAGATCAGTTCTTCGCTTGCGCCGAGAAGAAGAAGGCAGCTCCGGCAAGTGCCAGATCCTTGAGCAACGACGGCATCGCCATCTGATCGCCCCCCATCACCATCGGCAATTGGACGGTGAGGGCGAAGACGAGGAGCAGGAGACCGAGGAGGGCAGTGGCGAGGCGCTCCTGCTTCCCGGTAAAGAGGCTGATCGCCGCCGCGACCATTGCCACGCCGGTGAGATAGACCCAGAGGATCGTGGGGCCCGGGATCCAGGTCGGGACGGCTCCGGTCATATTCCCCCCCATCGCGAGATGGAGGAGGCCGAAGATCGCGAAGACCGAGGCGAAGAGGGGACGACCGAGCTTGCCGAGGATGTGCATACAGATACCTCCGAGTGAATGGGACGGTGAGTCAGGCAGGATTCAGAAGACGACGTGCGAATCATTGACGGAGAACCCAGGCCCGTCGGTGGCGATCTCCAGGAGCTGTCCATCGGGCGCCTGGAAGTAGATCGATTGGAAGTAGGTCCGGTCCATCACCGGGGAGACCTCCACGCCGATCGACTGCAGATGTTCGCGCCAGGCGCGCTGTTCGTCAACATCCTTCGCCCGGAAGGCGACATGATGCGTCTGGCCGATCCCACTCCGCGCCTGCGGCGCCTGCGGTGACCACCCGAAGAGGGTCCACGAACTGCCGGGCAACACCCGCGCGCCGTCGTAGTTCGCCCAGAACCAATGCGGGGTGTCGGGATCGTCCTGGTTGATCGTCTTCTTCACGAGCCGAATCCCGAGCGCTGCCTCATAGAAGTCGCTCGCCCGCTCGATATCGTCCGTCATCCCGGTGATGTGGTGCAGCCCGGTCAGCGCCATCACGGGCGTGACCGTCGGCACCGGCTCGGGCCAGGTGGTCGCGGCGATCGCACGCTCGTCGCGCGTCCCCGGCAACTGATGCGCCTGCTGGCCGACCACCTGCTGACCGAGCGAGGCGATCGGTTCGTCGACCTGATAGCCCGGCCCGGCGGTCGCGATCTCCAACACCTGCCCATCGGGATCGCGGAAGTAGAGTGAGTTGAAGTAGCCGCGTGGCATCGGCCCACTCACGGGGATGCCGAGGTCCTGCAGGCGGCGCTTCCACATGAGGAGCGTGTCGTAGGTCGGCGTGCTGAAGGCGAGGTGATGCACCCCACCCACGCCGAACCGTCCGCGCGGGCTCCCCGCCCACTCGAAGAAGGTCACGAGGGTGCCCGGCGCCCCCGTCGCATCCCCGAAATAGAGGTGCGCCGAGGCGGGGTCGTCGTAGTTGCGGGTCTGTTTGACCAGCGTGAGCCCCAGCACCTCGGTATAGAAGGCGAGGGTCCGGCGCGCGTCGGCGGCCACGAGCGTGATGTGGTGGAACCCTTGCGTGATGGGCGCGGTCATCAGCTCTCAACCTGTAAATGTCTCACTACTGAAATATATTTTCAGAAATTGGGGGGTCAACCCCCGGCCGGCGGTAACCCCGCCGCCTCGGTCCCCAAGGTCTTGAGCAGGGCGATCGCCTGCCGCTGGTCCGCGAGCCCCAGCCCACTCATCGCGCGGCGGATCGCCTCCGCATGCGAGGGGAAGATCCGCGCGATCAGGGCATGCCCCTCCGGGGTCAACTCCGCATACCGCGCCCGCCGATCCCGCTCGCAGCGGGTGCGCCGTACGAGCCCGCGGGTCTCGAGTTTGTCGACGAGAAAGGTGATCCCTCCGCTGGAGCGAAGGATCTTCCGCTGCACCTCACCCAGGAGGAGCGGCCCCTTGTGATAGAGTGCCTCCAGGATCGCGAACTCGGTGATCGTCAGGCCATGCGCCACCGTACTCGCCTCGGCGTGCGCCGAGATGGACTCCACGGCGCGGGAGAGGACCACGAAGAGCTTGAGCGCGGTCGCCGTGGGGGGGTCGGTGGGGAGGGGGGCGGGATCGAATGCCATCTCACTACTAAGATATCTGCCTCATAAGAATTTGACCAGAGGCGCCGGTGTCAGAGCCGGTCGCTACTATAGAACACGCATGCCGACCACCGGTTTCCGGGCCTTCCTCGCCCCGCGCCTCACCCCGCTCAAGGAGCACCTGCTCGCGCGCATCGGCGTCGAGCCGTTGCCGCCGCGGGAGTTCGAATGGCTCTTCGTGCAGAGCCTCGGGATGCGGCACTGGTTGACGTTGCAGATCGCCGATCGGTTCGGGTGCGCGGGGTCGTTGCAGCTCCCCTTCCCGCGGGACCTGATGACGAATGCCGCGCGATGGGTCAGGGAGCGCACGGAGGGCAGTGAGCGGTTCTCGCGTGAGGCGCTGCTCTGGCGCGTGGAGCATCGGTTGCGCTCGCTCGATCTCGACGACCCCACCTTCGCGCCACTGCAGACATTCCTCGCGCAGGCCGACGCACGGATGCGCGCGGGACTCGCGTCACGCATTGCGGATCGGCTCGACGACTACCAGCTCTTCCGTCCCGAGATCCTCGCCACCTGGGATCGGGGACAACTCGCGACCGACTCACCCCACGAGGGGTGGCAGGCCGCCCTCTGGCGTGACCTCGCGATCGGTGAGGTGCCCTACCCCGCGCGGATCGCCGACCGTGTATTGACGCGACTCCGTGAGGCACCGCACGGAACCTTCGATATCCCATCGCGCCTCACCGTCTTCGGCGTGAGTTCGCTCCCCGAGCGATTCATCGCGTTCCTGCAGGCACTCGGTCGGCATAGTGATGTGACGCTCTACGCCGCGGTCCTGCCAGAGGACACCGAGCATCCACTCGTCCGCGCATGGGGAGCCCAGGGCGCCGCGATGCAGGAGCTCCTCACGAAGCACGGGGCGGTCATCGAGCATCTCGAATCGATCACCACCCCGTCGCTTCCGCTGACCGCCACCGTGCAGTGTCATTCGACGCATGGCACGCTGCGCGAGCTTGAGGTGATTCGCGACCAACTCCTCGACGCCTTCGCGAACGATCCGACCCTCACGCCGAATCAGGTGCTGGTGCTCGTTCCCGACGTGGAGGCGTGGGGCCCTGCTGTGGAGACGGTCTTCGCGACCGACGAGCCGGGCGCCCCGCGCATCCCCGTGCACATCGCCGATCGGCCGGTGGGGAGCGATCCCGCCGCCGAGGCCTTCCGGCAGCTGCTCGCGCTCGAGAGCGGACGCTTCACCCACACCGAGCTCTTCGGCATCCTCCAGCATCCGATGGTCCGGACGGCGGCGGGACTGGAGGAAGAGGAACTCGAGCGACTCGCTCGGCGCACCCATGCGGCGAATGTGCGGTGGGGCTTCGATGCCTCGGCACTCGCCTCGCTCGGTCTCCCCGCAGAGGATATGCCGAGCTGGCGCGAGGGGCTCGACCGTCTCCTCATGGGGATCGTCGCGGGACAGTCGGATCGTCCGATCCTCGAGGTCCTCCCGACGATCGGAGAGACCGCGGGAGAGCCAGAGGCGCTGGGACGCCTCACACGGTGGGTCGAGCGGATCGCGGCACTGATGGTCACCTGGAAGGCACCGCAGTCGCTGTCGGCATGGGGCACGCAGCTGACCGAGACCGCGGCGTGGTACCTCGGGGGAATCGATCGCGTCTCGCGGAGCGCACGGGCGCGGTTGATCGCCCAACTCCGTCGCATCGCCACCGATCGGCCGGCGGGGCTCGAGGATCCATCGATGCCGATCGACTTCGGCGTGATCCGGGAGTGGCTCGAACGTCAACTCGCCGACGAGGACAGCACCAAGCACTTCCTCTCCGGTAAGGTCACGGTCGCGGCGCGGAAGCCGATGCGGAGTATCCCGTTCCGTGTGATCGCCGTCGCCGGGCTCGACGACGCGACCTTCCCGCGCCGCGATCAGCCCCTCGCCTTCGATCTCATCGCGCAGGCGCCGCGCCTCGGCGACCGATCGCTGCGCGAGGACGATCGGCAGCTCTTCCTCGATCTCGCGATGGCCGCCGAGGATACGCTCATCCTCACCTGGTCGGGATACGAGGCCGCGACGAACGCCGAACGCGCGCGC
Source organism: Gemmatimonadota bacterium (assembly GCA_041178365.1). Classification (GTDB taxonomy): domain Bacteria; phylum Gemmatimonadota; class Gemmatimonadetes; order Gemmatimonadales; family Gemmatimonadaceae; genus Pseudogemmatithrix. The sequence continues at coordinate 7,091 of JBEGVM010000084.1, forward strand.
TCAGTCGTGGTCGACGAGCTCCTTGATCATCTCGCGACGCAGGGCGCCCCGCACCGGGTGATCCAGCACCCGCTCCAGCCCTTCTCGCCGCGCTACTTCTCCGATCGTGCGGAGGATCGCGCCCTCTTCACCTATGCGGGCGCGATGGCAGAGGGAGCGAGCGCGCCACGAGCAGAGGCCTACGCGCTGGCGCGGACACCGATCGATCCGGCGCTGCTACCGGACGCGAGCGAGGAGATCACGCTCCGGGATCTCCTCGAGTGCTGGGAGAATCCCGCCGCCTTCTTCTGCAAGCGGACGTTACGCCTCACCCTGCCGGCGTGGGAGGCCCCCGCGACCGACCTCGAGCGATTTGCCCTCTCCCCGATGGAGCGTGGGCGTCTGCGTGCCCTGATGGTGCGCCAGATCCTCCAGAGCACGTACGACCCGAGGCGCGCGGTGCAACGCTTCCTCGCGGATGGCGATCTCCCACCCGGGGCGCTGGGCCGAGCGACCTTCATCGGACTCGAGGCCGAGGTCGAGGCGGTCCGGGCGCGAGTCGCCGGGCTCGCATTGACCGCCACCTCGATCTTCATCCAAGGCACCGGGTGGCACCTCCGTGGCACGCTCGATGGGATCACGGAGACCGATCGGATCATCCCGAGAGCCGGACGCTTCAGCGCGAGGCATCGCATCCGTGCCTGGGTGGAGCATGTCGTCATGTGTGCGGCCGCACAGGTGGGACATGCCGTCCCACGGAGTACCCTGCTGATCGGTGTAGAATCCGAGGAGGGGGATGACGGGGGCAAGGCGCCGACCGCCGTGCAGGGCACCTGTGCCGAGGTCGCCGACCCGATGGCGCTGCTCGACACTTGGGTCTCGACCCTGCGTGAGGCGCAGCGACGCCCCCTTCCCTTCTTCCAGAACGCGGGTGCGGCCTGGCTCGACTCCGCCAAGAAGGGCAAGCCGGTCGACCATCTGGACGTCGCACGGAAGAAGTTCGAGCCCGCCTTCAAGACGGTCGGCGACCTCGATGACCCCTACGTCGCCCTTTGCTTCCCTGAGGAAGATCCCCTCGCCGTCCATCACGAGGCATTCGAGCGGCTCGCCCGGACGCTGGCGCCCACCCTCGAGCTGCCCTCGGTCGGATGAGCCAGATGACACCGGATCATTTCGATCCTCTCACCGTCCCCCTCTCGCCTGGGATCACGCTGGTCGAGGCGAGCGCGGGCACGGGGAAGACCTTCGCGATCACACGGCTCGTCCTGCGCCTGTTGCTCGAGGGGGATCGGCCGCTCACGCTCCGAGAGATCGCCGTCGTCACCTTCACCGAGAAGGGAACGAACGAGCTCATCACACGCATCCGGGCCGTCTTGCGGCTCGCACGCGACATCTGCTCCGACACGCCGCCTCCCCCTGACCAGACCCCACCGGACCTCGCGGCCTTCCTTCTGCCGCAGCGTACACGGGCGGCCGAACGGATCGCGGCAGCGCTCGCGTCCATCGATCAGCTCAGTGTCTCGACGATCCATGGGTTCTGTCGACGTATCCTGACCGAACTCGCATTAGAAGCGGGCGTTCACTTCGATCTCGAGTTCCTCGAGAACGACACGGCGAACCTCACGCGCGCCGCGCACGATTGGGCGCGACGGACCCTTGTGACGGATCTGGCGCCCGCCACACTAGTCGCGGCAGCGAAGGGTGACCCCGCCGCCTGGGCGCCGAAGCTCATCCCCAAGGCAAGCACGCACCCGGCGATCGACCTACGAACCGGGACTGACCTCGGCGCGCAGCTCTTGCACGGGTTCGTGACCACCGTGCAGACCGGCGCACGCCGCGAACGGGAGCGTCGCCACGCCCTCTCCTTCGATGACCTCCTCCAGCGATTGAGCGCGATCCTGACCGCCGAGGGTCCCGATGGGACGCTCGCTCGACGGATCCGCGAGCGGTTCCGCGCGGCATTGATCGATGAGTTCCAGGACACCGATCCCTTCCAGTTCCCGATCTTCCGGAACGCCTTCGCCGGCTGTCCCCTCTTCCTGATCGGCGATCCCAAGCAGTCGATCTACGCTTTCCGCGGTGCCGATGTGCGCGCGTATCTCGCGGCGGCGGCGGCGGCGACGCAGCGCTTCACCCTCGGAGTCAACTACCGCAGCACGCCCGAGATGGTCGATGCGGTACAGACGCTCTTTCGGAACCATCCCACGCATCCCTTCGGCGAAGGCCTCGGCATCACCCTCCCGGAGATTCGATCGGCGGGGGTCGCGACACGTCCCGCAGCCCTGGACGGTGACGAGCGAGGTGCCCTGCACTGGCTCGTCATCCGGGATGACCGATCACTGAAGCCAACCAAGAAGGGATTTGCCAAGGCGAAGGCCCTGTCAAAGAAAGACGCCCTGCGCGCGGCGATCCATGCGACCGTTCGCGAGCTGCTCCGCCTGCGGGAGCGCGGGATGGCATCGAAGGGGATGGCGATCCTCGTCCGCGACAACCAGCAGGCGCGGCAGATGAAGGACGCCCTCGATCGTGTCAGCGTGCCGGCCGTGGTGACGAGCAACCAGGATGTGTTGACGTCGGACGAAGGCGAGGAACTCATACGCCTCGCGCTGGCGATCGCCGAACCCGGGAACGACCGGACGATCCGCGCAGCCCTCGCGACCCGATGCTGGGGCGCGACCGCCGATGATATCGCCCGCATGCTGCATGGGGACGGGCACCGCGCCTGGGCTGATGTCGTCTCCACCTTCCGTGACGCGCATGAGGACTGGGTCGATCATGGTATCACTGCCGCGCTCTCGCGGATCCTTGATCAACGCGGGACGATCCCACGACTCCTCACGCTCCCTGACGGGGAACGGCGGGTCACCAACCTCCGACACCTCCTCGAGCTCCTGCGTGAGGAGAGTGCGGCGGCGCCCTTCCCCCCGGCGGCTTTCCGGGCATGGGTCGCACGCGAGCGGCAGCTAACCTCCGTCCCCGAACGTCGCGAGCAACGCCTCGAGTCCGACGCCGAGGCGGTGCAGATCATGACCATCCATAAGGCGAAGGGACTGCAGTGGTCGGTCGTCTTCCTCCCCACGCTCTGGCATGTACCTGAGCATCCGGACGAGATCCTCGGGCAGCCGGTCGCAATCGCGACCATCCCTGATCCGGCGGATCCCAAGCGGACCATACGCCGAATCGATATCAACTCTGAGAGCATCGCAGAGACCCAAGCGGCGGCCACATCGGACGAGGCCGCTGAGGCCATGCGCCTCGCCTACGTCGCGCTCACGCGGGCGGAGACGCGCTGCTACGTCGTCTGGGGTCTGATCAGCAACGCCGAGGCGAGCGCGGTCGCTGCACTCCTGCGCGAGGGGGGGGGCGTCGCACAGGTGGAGCGATTGGTCGAGGCGTACCCGACGGTGATGAGCCGGTCCGACGATCTCCTCTCGCAGGGTCGTCCGTCCTCTGAAAGACAGCGCGCCGAGGCGTCGAACAGCGAGGAACGTGCGGCGGCGCTCGATCGCTCGGCACGACGGTTCTCCCCCACGCCCGGGCGATTCGATGGCTGGCGCACCTCCAGCTACTCGGCCCTGACGAGCGGCCAGCATGACGCGGCGCTCCCCGACCGTGACATCGAGGATCCTCCGCTTCCCGTCCCGAGTACGATCAGCGCCGTGGCATCAACCGGAATCTTCGCGATCAAGAAGGGCGCGGAGATCGGAGATGCCCTGCATCACCTCCTCGAGCATCTCGACTTTCCTGCCGTGCGTACCACCACAGGGCTCGAGGGGGCACTCCCACCGGCGCGGATCGAGGAAGTTCTGTCGCGGTTCGGTGTCCCAACGCGGGACGACGATCGGTGGAGCGTGGCGGACATCCAGCGCGTCCTTCGCGATGCCTGCGTCACCCGCATCCCGGGGGCGGATTTCTCCCTCGCACAGATCCCGACGGAAGCGACCCTCCGGGAGTGGAAGTTCACGATCCCAGTGGGACGCTTCGACCTGCACACGGTCGCGAATGCCCTCGAGCGCCATGGGAGCCCACACACGCAGCGGTACGCCGAGCGGGTGCGACGGATGCGCACCGAGAGCTTCTCGGGGTACCTCACCGGCGTCGTCGATCTCGCCTTCGAACATGAGGGACGCTGGTGGATCGTCGACTGGAAGTCGAACCACCTCGGCGATACGCGAGCGGAGTATCATGCCGAGCGGATGGGTGAGGCGATGTACGCCAGCGACTATACGCTGCAGTATCACCTCTACCTGGTGGCGCTGCACCGCCATCTGCGCGCGCGCATCCCAGGCTACGCGCCATCGACGCACTGGGGCGGCATCGCCTACGTCTTCCTCCGCGGGATGGCCGATGGGGAGGCGACGGGGTGGTTCCGCGACACCCCGACGCCTGCGCTGATCGAGGCCCTCGATGCCGCACTCGCAGGAGGGGCCGCATGAGCGCGACGCCTGTGGAACCGGTCGCCACAAACGCGATCGATGAGGCGCTCGCCGAGATGCTCGTGCGCCGTGTCGGTCTGCGAGGGGAGGCCGCCGAGCTGGCGCAGGCCGCGATCCGAGCGCTCTCAGGGAAGCGGGCGGATGGGCACAGTGCGCTCTCGCTGACCGACGAGCCGGCCGGAGCGGCCTGGCGACGCACGTTGATCGCGGGTGGACTCGCCGGAGACGTCACCGATCTGCGCCCCTTGGTCCTCACGGGAGAGCTCCTACAGTTCCGTCGCTATGCCGAGGCGGAGCGCCGGATCGCCGCGCGGGTCCGCGCCCGCGTGAGCGGCGCGACACCGCGTCTGCGCCTCATCACCGGGGGTCCGGGGAGCGGGAAGACCACCGAGATCGCCCGGCAGATCGTCGCGCGGGTCACCGCGGACCCGGCGATCCGGATCGCATTGGCTGCGCCGACCGGGAAGGCGGCGGCGCGTCTCACTGGGTCGATCGGCGCACGCCTCGCGGAGAATGAGGCGCCACCCGAGGTCCGCGCGCGGATCCCCGCCGATGCGCGAACGCTCCATCGACTCCTCGGCTACCGCCCGACCGACGACAGCTTCCGTCACGATGGCGCCCAGCCGCTGGGCGAAGACCTGATCATCGTCGATGAGGCGAGCATGATCGACGTCCTCATGATGGATGCCTTGCTCGCGGCCCTCCGTCACGATGCCGAGCTGGTCTTGGTCGGCGATCATCATCAACTCGCGAGTGTCGACGCCGGTGATGTGTTGGGCGCACTGGTGCGGCACCCCGTTCTCGATCCCGTGGTCACGAAGCTCATGGGGAATCACCGCTTCACCGGGCAGCCGGGGATCTCCGGGGTCGCGGGAGCGATCCGCGACGGCGAGACCGATCGTGCGGTCGAGCTGCTGCTCCGGGGACAGTTCCCTGATGCGCGCTGCCTGCCGACGCCGACGACGCAGGGGGAGCTCCTCGCTCCCATCACCACCGGTCTCGACGCCTGCCTTTCGGCGGAATCGCCACGCGCCCTCCTCGATGCACTCGACGGGGTGCGGATCCTCTGCGCGGAGCGAAAGGGACCGTTCGGCGTGGCTGGGTTGAATACGATCGTCGAGCAGTGGGGGGCGCGTCGTGGACTCGACACGCGGGATCGGTGGTATCATCGCCGTCCGGTGCTCGTCGGGGCGAATGATTACGGCGCCGAGGTGTTCAATGGGGATGTGGGCGTCTGCTGGCGAGAGCGGGGACGCACCGAGGTGCACTTCCCGACGCCGGACGGGGGGACGCGTCGACTTCCGCCTGAGCGCCTCCCCGTGGTCACCACGGCGTGGGCCATGACGGTGCACAAGTCGCAGGGCTCGGAGTTCGGTGAGGTGCTCTTTGTGCTCCCACGGGAGGAGAGCCGATTGCTCACCCGCGAACTGATCTACACCGGGCTCACACGCGCGCGGCGGCGGGTCACGTTGCTCGGGTCTGAGGCGGTGTTGCGCGCGGGGCTTCAGGTGACCGCCTCGCGGACCAGTGGCTTGGAGGTGCAACTCGATGGGTGAGCAGACGCTGATGTCATTCTTTGCGGAGATGCGACATACATGATCGACTCGACGACCCTCTTCATCGCACTGGCTGGTCAGGCCCTCGTGCTCGGTGCCGTCCTCTTTCTCACGCGTCGGAACGGTTCCGATCAGGCCACGGGCCGCACCGATGAGGTCGTCGCCGCGCGACTCGACGGACTCGATCGTACGATGCAGGCGCACTTCCAGGGGATGAATGCCCAGGGAGAGCAGCAACGGCAGTCCCTCGATGCCACCGTCGCGCAGATGCATGAGATCCGCAAGGAGACCGGAGAGCGCGTCACCCTGCTGACCACGCAGGTGCGCGAGCAGCTCGACACGATGCGCCGGGAGAACGAGCAGCGCCTTGAGCAGATGCGGCAGACGGTGGATGAGAAGTTGACCGGCACCCTGAATACGCGGATCACGGAGTCGTTCGCCTCCGTCTCCGAGCGTCTCGAGAAGGTCCATGCGGGACTCGGCGAGATGCAGATCCTCGCGACCGGGGTGGGTGACCTCAAGAAGGTCATGACCAACGTCCGGGTGCGCGGCACCTGGGGAGAGTATCAGCTGAGCGCGCTGCTCGAGCAGTTCCTCACCGAGCAGCAGTTCGAGCGGAACTACCGCCCCAGAGAGGACTCGCGCGAAGTAGTGGAGTTTGCGATCCGCTTCCCGGGACGGAACGGGGACGGCTCCCCCGTCTATCTCCCCGTCGACTCCAAATTCCCCATCGAGGATTTCGCGCGTCTCATTGAGGCGTCGGACACCGGCGACCAGGAGGCGGTGGTGGTGGCGCGCACCGCGCTCGTGCGCGCGGTGAAGACCTGCGCGAAGGATATCCGCGACAAGTACATCCATCCGCCCACGACGACCGACTTTGGCGTCCTCTTCCTCCCGACCGAGTCACTCTATGCCGAGATCGTGCGCGAAGGCGGCTTGGTCGAGGAGCTGCTCCGTGTCTACCAGGTGCACCTCGCCGGCCCTACCACTTTGGCCGCACTCCTCACCTCATTCCGCGTCGGCTTCCAGTCGATCGCCATCGAACAGCGCGCCGGTGAGATCCGCGACCTCCTCGGCGTCGTCCGCATGGAGTTCCGCAAGTTCAACGAGGTGATCGACAAGGTCGAGAAGAACATGCTGACCGCGACCAAGGCGCTCGAGGATGGACGGCGTCGGACAAGGGTGATGGAGCGGAGCCTCAAGGAGATCGAGATGCCTGGTGCGGCACGGGCGGCCGAGCTCCTGGGGGCGGAGGCGATCGACGAAGTTGTCGAGGGGGAGTGAGGATGGCTGTTTCGTGGCGGAATGGGGTGGATCGTATTGTCTCCCCTACCGCCACGGCGGCAACGCCCCGGCCTTCCGCACCAACGCGGGATTCTTCCGATAGAGCGTCGCGGTCCGGCCGATCGTCTGGATCACCTCGGCCTTCACCCGCCCCGCGAGATCGTTCGCGGCCTGCCTCGCGGAGACCTCGGCGCTCTTGTTGAGCTGCACCTTCACGAGCTCACGCGTGGCGAGCGCCTCGTCGAGGGCGGCGGTCAGCGCGGGGGTGAGCCCCTCGGTGCCGATATGCACGGTGGGACGCAGCTGATTGCACTCCGATCGAAGCGCGGCGCGCTCCTTCCCTGTCATCGCCATCTCAGTTGCCCCCAGCCCGTAAGAGATTGGGGAGCGGATCGAGCACCGCCCCCTCCCACCAGCGCTCGGGTGGGCCCATCCGAAAGACCTGGAAGTGGAGATGCGGGGCGTCCTTGGTCGCGTTTCCCGTGTACCCCACCGTCCCGATCCGATCCCCTCGACGCACCCGATCACCCTCGCGCAATCCGCGGCGCTGCGTGTCGAGATGCGCATAGTAATAGACGAGTCGCCGCTTGGGATCACTGAGGTAGATGACCTTACCCCCTAAATCGTTGCGAGCGACACGCAGCACGAACCCATCGTCGGCGGCGAGCACCGGTGTTCCCTTCTTGGCCATGATGTCGACAGCCTGATGCACACGCCCCCCACTGCGCGCGGCGTTGAACGAATCGCGGAGGGCGTCCGGTTCGACCCCCTTCACCGGGACGACGAGCTCCCGGGAGCGCAGATACGCTGCCTCCGCCGATTCGACGGGCGCGAGCGGGGCACGCGGAGCGCCGCAGGCTCCCAGGACGAGTGATGTCAGGAGGACCCCGACGAGACGCGATCGCATATATAGAGAAAACGAGCCGCGAGGGAGATGCGTCACGGCGGAGACCCATCAGATTTCAGTGATGACCTCGATCCTCGATCGCTTCCAGCAGGGCCAGCCCTTCGAAAGGTGGCTCGCTGCTTCAACGCACCCCAACCTCGTCGCGATCCACCGCTCGCTGCGGAAGCGCACCGCGGTGGCGCCGGCACTCATCGACCGCGTCACCAGACTCGGCCGACGATGGCATCTCCTGGTCCTCAGCGCCGATTGGTGCTCCGATGCGGTGAATATCGAGCCCTGGGTCGATGCCCTCTGCGCGGAGACGCCGCTGCTCGATCTGCGCCTCCTCGATCGCGACCAGCATCTCGATCTCATGGACCAACATCTCACCAACGGGCGCTCCCGCTCGATTCCGGTAGTGTTGGTCCTCGACGAGGAGGGTGTCGAACGCGGATGGTGGGGGCCGCGCCCACACGCACTGCAGGCGTGGGTGATGTCAGACGCGGCGCAGGCGATGGCACCGGCGGACCGCTTCCGTGAGCAGCGCCGCTGGTACACGGAGGACCGCGGGCACACGATCCTCACCGAACTGGTGACCTTACTCGAGCGCTGTGCTCAGGCGCCCGATGGCGGGCGCATAGCCCCAGACGCGGTCGCGCCCTCGACCGGTGAATTCCCGGGCCACGCCGAGTGAGGTGAGGCGCTCGAGCATCTGCTGGGCGGCCGGGCGAGAGCAGTCGAGATCCTCCGCGAGGATCGGCATGGTGAGCAGGATGTTGCGACGAAGGAGCGCGAGGGCCGGACGCGTGGTGACGGCCGCACGACCGAGGGCGGTGAGGCGCTCGTCCTCGCGCGATTGGCCCACGGTGATGGCGCGGAGGGCGTCGTGCAGGGATGTGAGATGGGAGATGAGCGAGGTGAGTGCGAGGGTGCGCCACGGCGTCTCCTCTCCGGCGCGCCAGGCGTCGATGGCACTGGTGCGCGTGGTTGATGCATCGTTCGCGATGAAGGGGAGGAGCATCAGACGATTCGTCCGGCCGGTGCTGACCAGGGTGAGCGCGGCGAGACACTCCCCCACCGTGATCGACGGCGCCCAGGCGGTGACCGCGAGGAGTCGTTCCAGCACAGAGCGATCGGCGTTGTCGCGGAGCGCAGCTTCCAGCTGGTTGCTGTTCAGATAAGTTGCGAGGGTGGGATCGAGCGGGGTGAGTCGGGCCAGCGCGGGGATTCCCCCGCTCCGCGCGCGACGCTCCTCCTCAAGGATGAGCTCTCGGATGACGCGCTCGGTGGGGCTGAGCGCGGTATCATGGAAGGGATCGCAGTCGGCAGCGAGGAATCGCAGGAAGGATTCGCGGGTACCGGAGGCGAGCTGGGTGGTCAGGACGATTCGCAGGACCGTCGCTGCGCCGAACGGGGCGGCAGTGACAGCGGCATCGATCCTCGCCAAGGCATCGGCGGCATCCTCTAAAAGTCTCACAAAAGTAAGTTTAAGACATTAAGTACAGTTTTTCAACAATATCAGCAGAAACACCTCGATCATCTCACCAGAATAACCGCACACAACCCAGATGAAAATAATAGTTACAGCATTAAATCTGGTTTTTCTGCTTATCCTCGGCGCTCAGGCCGGCGCCCAAGCCTACCCCTTCCACCGCGTCTACGACGCCAAGGCGAAGCGGTTCGTCGACTTCGAGGCGATGGTCGCCCGGCTCGCCACCCAGGACCTCGTCTTCTTGGGTGAGCAGCACAACGACCCCCGCACCCACCAGCTCCAGGCGGCGGTCCTCGAAGGGATCGCTCGGCGCCGCTCCGGGCCGATCGCCCTCGCCCTCGAGATGTTCGAGCGCGATGTGCAGGGGC
>JBEGVM010000085.1:0-2572 GCA_041178365.1 Gemmatimonadota bacterium
GAGTGGGCGCCACCGCGCGATTCACCATCCTCTCGGCTGTCTCGATCGATCGCCGCCGCATGACCGACCGCGACCAGCTCGCCCTCTTCCCCGCCTTGGCCTCCAACGAGCCCGGCGAGGCCCGTGTGGTGATCGCCCCCCCGCTCCGCGCGAACATCGAGGCGGGGTATCACACCACGCTGCAATCGGCGCGCTTCGTGGCGCTCACCTCGCCGGTGGCGCGACGGCTCTACCGGTTGATCGAGGCGCAGGCGGGGGCCCTCCCCTGGCGCCCGACCTTGGAGCGGCTCGCTGAGCTGCTGCCCCTCTCACAGCGCTTTCCCTCGCATCTCCAGCGTGTGCTCCAACCCGCGCACGAGATGCTCCTCGCGGCTGGGATCGTCCGCGTCGCGAAAGTCGAGCAGGAGGGGAAGCACTGGTTCGCGGAGTACGGGCGATAAGAGCGGCGCTGATCTGATGTCGCTGGCTCCAACGAGCGACGCCACCTTCGAGCCATGGTCAAGTCGATTCATCACGGGGTCCCCGCGCCTCGACACCATACAGATATTCCGTTGCAATCATCTGTATCGCTCGATATCTTGAAGGGTCTACCAGGAGGCACCATGCCCAAGGCCCGTCAGGTGATGCGTCGCAAGAACATGCTGATCGACCAGCGGAAACTCGACGCCGCAAAGGCCGCACTCGGCGCCGCGACCGAGACCGCCGCCGTCGACGCCGCGCTCGACCTGGTCGTCTTCCGTAGCGAGGTGTTCCGCGGGCTCGATGCGCTCGTGGCGGCGGGAGGCCTGACCCTCCCACCCCATCGCACCGGGTGATCTACACCCTCGACACCAACGTCCTCGTCGATGCCCTCCGTCAGCCAGCGGAGCTGGATCGACTGAGGGCGTTCTTGGACTGGGCCCTCCCCTCCACCGTCCTCTCGAGCATCGTGGTCGCCGAACTGACGCTAGGGGCGCAGCACCCGAAGGCCCGTGAGGCCCTGGACCGCCAGTTTCTGGCACACTTCGAGCGGCGTGGACGGATCTTCGCCCCGAGCGCGGGGGCGTGGAGACGGGCCGGCAATGCTATCGGCACGACGAACCCGCTGACGGCGAAACAGCTCGCCGACGTGCTCCTGGCCTCCCAGGCGCGGGAGTTCGGGTGGACGATCATCACGCGGGACCGGGACTTCTCCGCGATCCGTCGCTCCATCACCGGACTCAAGGTCGCCACCCCCTACCCACCGCCACCCGCCGACTGAACTTCGAGCGGCCCTCCGGCGTATCTTTCCCTACCGTACGCCCTCTGTGGAGACCCCCCTCGTGACCCCACGTTCCCGCCGCCTCGCCCTCGCCGCCGCCCTCCTCCTCCCCCTCGGGGTCGGCGCCTTCGCCGTGCAGGAACGCGTCACCGCCAACAGCGCGCGGCTCTTCGATCAGGTCCTCTCCATCGTCGGCGACCGCTTCGTCGATTCCATCAGCACCGGCGCCCTCTACGAGAAGGCGGCCCGCGGTCTCGTCGAAGAACTCAAAGACCCCTACTCCGAGCTCTACACCCCCAAGGAGCTCGAGACCTTCAACACCACCACCGGGGGCTTCTACGGTGGGATCGGGATGCTGATCGAGGACCAGAACGGGACGATCATCATCTCCAAGGTCTATCCCAACACCCCGGCGGAAGAGGCCGGGATCCGCGAAGGGGACCGCATCATCGGCGTCGACACCTCATCCACCCGCGGGTGGAAGGTCGACCAGGTCTCCTCCGGCCTCAAAGGCCCCCCAGGCTCCAAGGTGAAGGCCCGCTTCGCGCGCCCCGGGGTCAACGAGGCGATCGAAGTCGAGTTCACCCGCCGCACGATCCGCATCCCCGCGATCCCCTTCGCCCTCATGCTCGAAGGGAAGACCGCCTACATCCCGCTCCAGCAGTTCAACGAGACCACCTCGCGCGAGTTCGCCGCGGAACTCCAGCGTCTCCTCCGCGAAGGCGCGACCGGGCTCGTCATCGACCTCCGTCGCAACACCGGGGGCTTCCTCGATCAGGCCCTCACCCTCACGAACTTCTTCGTCCCCAAGGGCGCCGAGCTCGCCACGGTGCGCGGCCGCAATACGGCCGATGAGCGCTATGTCGCCGAACGTGAGCCGATTGCCCCGCGTCTCCCGATCGTGATCCTCACCGACGGCTACACGGCCTCGGCGTCGGAGATCGTCGCCGGCGCGCTGCAGGACCACGACCGCGCGCTGATCGTCGGCACCACCTCGTTCGGCAAAGGCCTCGTGCAGTCGGTCTACCGCCTCGACGGCGGCTACGCGATCAAGCTCACCACCGGGAAGTGGTACACCCCGTCGGGGCGCTCCATCCAGAAGGAGCGCGTCTTGGACGCCACCGGGAACCTCATCGAGGTGCACCCCGAGTCGCTCGAGACCGAGGCGCAGCGCAAGGCGCGCCCGATCTTCAAGTCCGACGGCGGCCGCGCCCTCTACGGCGGTGGCGCGATCACCCCCGATATCATCGTCCGCTACGACACCCTCACCTCGGCCGAACAGCGCCTCGCGCGCGCCCTCGTGCCGAAGTCGCAGGATCTCTATCTCTCGAT
>JBEGVM010000086.1:0-7404 GCA_041178365.1 Gemmatimonadota bacterium
GGCCGAGGTCTTGGTCGACACGCTCGGGCGCCCCGACATGACGACCTTCGCGATGCTCACGTCGCCGGACAGCTGGTACACGACCAATCTCAAGGCCGCCATCGCGCAGTGGCGCTTCGAACCCGCGCTCCGGAACGGGTGCCAGGTGCCGCGGTATTACCTCTTCACCGTCTCGCTGGGCAGGCGTCCACGGCGCTGAGTAGATTTCCCCGCATCACCCTCTGCCTTCCCCACATGAAGACCGCCACCTTCGAGACCAACAAAGGCACCATCGTCGCGACGCTCCATGAGAAGGACGCACCCGGCACGGTCGCCAACTTCGAGAAGCTCGCCAACGAGGGATTCTACGACGCGATCCGCTTCCATCGCGTGATCCCCGACTTCGTCGTGCAGGGGGGCTGCCCCAACGCGAAGATCGGTGGCACGCCGAAGGGGCCGCCAGGCACCGGCGGTCCGGGGTGGACGATCAAGTGTGAGACCAAGGGGAACCCGAACCGCCACACCGTCGGCGCGCTCTCCATGGCGCATGCCGGTCTCAACACCGGCGGGTCCCAGTTCTTCATGGTGCTCTCGGAGCCGAACACCAAGCACCTCGACGGCGTGCACACCGTCTTCGGCCAGATCACCTCCGGCCTCGATGTGATGCACCAGCTCACGGACAAGGACCAGATGGTCTCCGTCCGCGTCGCCTGATCCCTGACCCCCGACCCCTGACCCCCCTATGACCACTGGCACCCCGATGTCTGGCCGCGATACCGCCGCCGCCCTGAAGGGCCTCATCGTCGGCTTGATCGCGATCGTGGCCATCGTCCTCGTCACGATGAAGCTCACGAACGACAAGTTCGACGCCCATCACGAGGCGACGAGCGCGACCGAGTCGCACTGAGATGCACGCGGCCGACCGTCCGGCCGCTGAGCGCCCTGCATCCCTCTCGGGACGCAGGGCGCTTCCATTTCCGCTCGCGGCGGCGACGACCCCGATTCAGACGCTGATCCTCCTCCTCGTCGGGCTCGCGCTCCGCCTCCACCCCGAGCTCGCGCGCTGGTCCGTCCCGACGCTGATGACGAGCCTCGTCTTCCTCGGGGCACCCGTGGCCTGGCGCACCATCAAGGGGATGCTCCGCGGCACGTTCGCCGCCGATGTCGTCGCGATGCTCGCGATCGTCACCGCGGTCGTCCTCGTGGAGCCGATCTCCGGACTCGTGATCGTGCTCATGCAGACCGGCGGTGAACTCCTCGAGCGCTACGCCGAGGGCCGCGCCTCGGATGCGGTGCGCGAACTGGAAGCGGCGGCCCCGCGAATCGCGCATCGACTCACCACGGAGCGACCGCCGATCGGGGCGCCGTTGATCGGCACCTCGGTGACCGATCTGGCGGTGGATCAGGTCGCCGTGGGCGATCTCCTCCTCGTCCGCCCCGGGGAGATGATCCCCTGCGACGGTGAGGTCGTGGAAGGCACCAGCTCCCTCGACACCTCGCGTATCACCGGTGAACCGCTCCCTGAGCGTGTCGGGCCAGGGGCACAGGTGCGTTCGGGCGTGGTGAACACCGCCTCCCCGCTCATCCTCCGCGCCACCGCCCTCGCGAGCGCCTCGCTCTATGCGCGGATCGTCGAGCTCGTGCGCACCGCCCAAGGGGAGAAGTCCCCGATCCAGCGCCTCGCCGATCGCTGGGCGATCTGGTTCACCCCGATCACCCTCGTCGCCTGCGTGATCGCCTGGGTGATCTCGCGCGACCCGCTCCGCGTCCTCGCCGTGCTCGTCGTCGCGACCCCCTGCCCGCTCCTCCTCGCCACCCCCGTGGCGGTGATCGGTGGGATCAACCGCGCGGCTCGACGGCAGGTGATCGTGCGCAACGGCACCGCGCTCGAGCTCCTCGCGCGCGTCGATACCGTGGTCTTTGACAAGACGGGCACCCTGACCCATGGCCGCCCCGCGGTGACCTCGGTCGACGCCCTCGCGGGCGCCTCCGCGGACGAACTCCTCCGCTTCGCCGCCGCGATCGAGATGGGGAGCGGCCATCTCCTCGCTCGCTCCGTCCTCGACGAGGCGAATGCGCGCGGACTCAAAATCCCCCCAGCACGGGAGATCATCGAGTATGCAGGACGCGGCGTCACAGGGCTCGTGAACGCGCATCGTGTGAGCGTCGGCAACCGGAACCTCCTCAGTGAGCAGCACCCCGCCCATCGGGCCGCGCTCGACGCGCTCCACCCCACCACCACCGGCGGGCTCCGCGCCTACGTGATCGTCGAGCCGATCGACGGTGCGGCGGCCCCTAGGATGGGTGTCATCACCTTCGGCGATCGCCTCCGCGCCAACCTCCCCCCGTTCTTCCAGCGCCTCAAGGCACTCGGCCTCACACGCACTGTGCTCCTCTCCGGGGATCATGTCGAGAATGTGCGCCCGATCGCCGCCGAGCTGGGGATCAACGAGGCGTACGGGGATCTCCTCCCCGACGGGAAGGTCGCTGCGGTGAAGGCGCTCGAGGCGAGTGGCCGACGCGTCCTGATGGTCGGCGATGGCACCAATGATGCGCCCGCCCTCTCCGCGGCGACCGTCGGCGTCGCGCTCGCCGCGCATGGGGGCGGGATCTCCGCCGAGGCCGCTGGGGTCGTGCTCCTCGCCGATGACGTGACGCGCGTGGAAGATGCGGTGCGGATCGGGCAGCGCGCGGTCGCGATCGCGCGGCAGAGCATCGTCGCCGGACTCCTCCTCTCCGGCACGGCGATGGTCATCGCCGCGCTCGGATTCATTCCCCCGACGGCGGGGGCGCTGATCCAGGAGGGGATCGATGTGGCGGTGATCCTGAATGCGTTGCGGGCGGCCTCGGCTCCGCGGGAGTAGCCCCCGTCGGACAGCCGATCAGGGAAACCACGCCCCCCTGCCGGTGTATCTTGCCACAGATGTCGACCCTTCCCGATCGTGCCTCCGCCCTCGCCCTCATGGAGGAGTGGACCCCGAACCTCTCCCTCCGCCGCCACATGCTGGCGGTCGAGGTGGCGATGCGCGCCTACGCCAATCACTTCGGGGAAGACGTTGAGCGCTGGGGCCTCGCCGGCCTCCTGCACGACTTCGACTACGAGCGCTTCCCCAACGACGCCCAAGCCGCCGACGCCGAGCACCCGAGCGAGGGGGTCCGTCACCTGCGCTCGCTCGGGTACCCCGACGACATCTGCGAGGCGATCCTCGGACACGCCCCCTTCACCGGGGTGGCGCGCGAGACCAAGATGGCCAAGGCCCTCTTCGCCGTCGACGAGCTCTGCGGCCTCATCACCGCCGCCGCCCTCGTACGTCCCTCCAAGAGCGTGATGGATCTCGAGGCGAGCTCCGTCAAGAAGAAACTCAAGGACAAGGCGTTCGCTCGCGGCGTCTCCCGGGAGGATGTCAATAACGGGGCGGCCGAGCTCGGCGTCGAGCTGGAGGGGCACATCGCCTTCGTGATCGGGGCGATGCGATCGATCGCGCCCGCCCTCGGCTTGGCGGGCCCCTCCGCCAGCTGATCTTGGGCGCGGCACCCGCGGGAATCCCCGGGTGCCGCCCAACGTCAGCGGCGACTCCCACGTATGAGAGGGTGTGAACGGTGAGAGTCGCGCATGACCACCATGGTCCTTCCCTGGACCCCATCGCTCGTCCGCATGGTCCCTGACCGGCCGGCGGATGAGCGCGAGCTCGTCCTCGCCGCCCAACGGGGCGAGGAGGGAGCGTTCGGCACGTTGGTGCTCCGGCACCAACGACGGGCGTACGCCGTCGCGCGCGCGATCGTGCTCAATCACGAGGACGCCGAGGACGCGGTGCAGGAGGGATTCCTCCATGCGTACCGAGCCCTGGGTCGCTTCCTCCCCGATCAGGCGTTCGGGGCGTGGCTCCACCGCATCGTGGCGAACGCGGCACTCGACATCACGCGGCGGCGGAAGGTGCGGGACGCCGACGAATTACCTGAGACGGTCTCCTCGCCGTTTCGTGACCCAGCGGAGTCGGCCGAGCTGCGCCGACGGTTGCACGAGGCCCTGGCCGAGCTGCCCGCGCGGCAACGGGCCGTGATCACACTGCACGACGTCGAAGGGTACCGCCACGCGGAGATCGGCCAGATGCTCGGGATCCCCGAGGGGACGGCCCGCTCCGACCTGCACTATGCACGATCCCACCTGCGCCGCCTGCTCGGAGCGCTCAGGAGTCCCACATGACCGATGACCGAAACGGCCCGGCACTGCACCGGGATGACGAACTGACCGAGCACCTGCGGGCGCTCACCGCGCCGCCGGCCGACCCGGCGTACTGGGACGGGCTCCATGCGCGGATCCTGGCCCGAGTGGCGCAGGAGCGTGACGAGGGGGCCTGGTGGGTCCTCTCCGAGCGGACCTACCGCGTGGGACTCATGGCGGCCGGCCTCACGCTGATCGTGGCGGGCTCGCTCTGGATGCGGGCCCGAGCGATCGAGACGCGGATGGCCTACGAGACGCAGATCGAGACCCCAGCCGACGTGCAGCCCGTCTTCGCGCGTCGGGGGCTGTTTGACGATGACCGCCCAGGGGCCCATCGGGCCCCGGGACCACGGTGAGGTGCCAACGATGACACGAACAAAAGGCGCGGCGCTGGCGTTCTACACGGGTGTGGTGCTCGTCGGAGCGCTCCTCGGGATCGTCGCCGACCGGGTGATCCTCCGCGAACGACTGGCGCGGGAGTGGCGTGACCCGCAGAGCATGCGCGAGCGGATCGCGGCGCAACTGGGACTCGACGCCGATCAGCGGGCCCAGTTCGACACGATCCTCGACGCCCGCAACCGGCGGTACGACTCCTTAATGGCCCCGGTGCGTCCCGTGCTCGATTCGGTGGGGAATGCGGCGCGACAGGAGATCCAGGCGATGCTCACCCCCGAGCAACGTGCCCGATACGAAGACATGCGGCGCGCGCGCGAGCGCGGCCGCCAGGAGCGGTAGCTCCAGGAGCGGTAGCAGATGATGCGGATGGTCCGATCGCTGGCGGTGTGCCTCCCGATGGCCCTTGGGGCGACCCTTGGGGCGACCCTTGGGGCCCAAGAGACGGCACGCCCGATCACCCTCGACGAGGCGGTGCGCCTCGCCAAGCGCAACGCCCCCGCCGCCGTGCAGGCGCGCAACGCCGTCCGGCAGCAGGCGGGGACGGTCCGGTCGCGCTATGCGGCCTATCTCCCCACCCTCTCCTTCGGGGCGGGCGCCAATCGGCAGAACGGGACGCGCTATCTCCTCGACCTCGACACGATCCTCCCGAACGATGTCCCGTGGCGTGCGAATCACAGCCTGAGCGGCAACCTCGAGCTCTTCGATGGCGGGCGTCGGTGGTTCGAGCTGCAGGCCGCCCGCGCCGGCGTCGATGCCGCCGAGGCGAGTGAGGTCGCGCAGGAATTCTCCGTCTCCCTCAATGTGAAGCAACAGTTCTACGCCGTGCTCGCCGCGCGCGAGCAACAGAGCGCCGCCGACAAGCAGCTCGAGCAGGCCATGGAGCAGCTGAAGGCGGCCAACGCCCGCGTCGCCGCCGGTGCCGCGACCCGTTCGGACTCCCTCCGTTCCGTCATCGCCGCCGGCAATGCCCGCCTCGCCGTGCTCGCCGCGGAGAACGCCCTCGCCACCGCGAACGCGAGCCTCTCCCGCCTCGTCGGTTCGCCGACCCTCGTGACCGCCGCCCCCGACGACGTCCCCGCCTCCACCTTCCGTGTCGCACAGAGCGATCCGGAGCTGCTCCGCCTCGCCGAGCAGGGCCCCGCCGTGCGGCAGGCGATCGCCGCGGCGGATGCCGCCAAGCAGAACTCGCGCGCCGCCAAGACCCCGTACCTTCCGACCCTCTCCCTCGGCCTCTCCCAGAGCTACGCCGCCTCGCAGCCCGGCTTCGCCCTCTTGGGCGATACCCGCAACCAGAACGTCGCGACCAACCTCCGCGTGAACTTCACGGTGTTCAACGGACTGAACCGCGAGCAGCAGGTACTCCAGGCCAGCCTCGCGGAACAGAACGCCCAAGCGAGCCTGCGCGACGCGAAGCTCAATGCGCGCCAACTCATGATCCAGCAGCTCGGGACGCTGCGTACCGCCGAGGCGCGCGTGGAGATCCAGCAGCAGTCGGTGCTCGCCGGCGAAGAGGATCTGCGCGTGCAGCAGGAGCGCTACAACCTTGGCGCCGGCACCTTGCTCGACCTCCTCGCCTCGCAGAGCACCCTCATCTCGGCGCGTCAGGCCCTGATCCAGGCCCGCTTGGATGCCCGGACCTCCCGCGCGCAGATCGAAGCGCTCATCGGGCGGGACCTCTGATGCCTCTCTTCTCATCGACTTCCTTCGGAGTACGCGCCGTGACCCGTCAGACCCTGCTGCTCCTCTCCGCCAGTGCCCTCCTCACGGCGTGCGGGAAGAAGGCGGAGCAGCCTCTCGTCATCCGGACGGCGGAGATCGTGCGACGGACCATCGTGGTGCAGGCCGAGGCGACGGGGGTGATCGAGCCGATCAACGTCGTCGAGGTGAAGTCCCGTGCCTCGGGGCAGGTCATCGAGATGCCGGTCGAGACGGGGACGCTGGTGCGCACGGGCGATCTCATCGTGCAACTCGACACCCGCGATGTGCAGAACCAGTTCGACCAGTCCAAGGCCGACCTCGAGGCGTCGGAGAAGCGACTCGAGGTCTCCGGCATCCAGAAGAAGCGCTCTGATGAACTCCTCGCCGCGCGGATCATCACCGCGCAGGAGAACGAGTCGGCGCAGCTCGACTTCGCGAATGCGCAATCGGCGATCGTGCGGGCCCGTGCCGCGCTGGACATCGCGCAGCAACGCCTGGATGAGGCGCGCGTGACCGCGCCCGTGCTCGGGACGATCATCGAGAAGCCCGTCGCGCTCGGGCAGGTCGTGCAGTCGGGGACGAGCGCCGTCGGCGGGGGGACGACGATCGTGAAGATGGCCGACCTCACCCGCGTGCGCGCCCGCGCCTTGGTGAACGAGACCGACATCGGCGCGGTCCGCGCGGGCCTCGAGGCCACCGTGACCGTCGACGCCTTCCCCGACCGGCCCTTCCGTGGCACGGTGGAGAAGATCGAGCCGCAGGCGGTGGTACAGCAGAACGTGACGATGTTCCCCGTGCTGGTGACCCTCGACAACCGCGACGGCCTCCTCATGCCAGGGATGAATGGCGAGGTCTCGATCGTCTCCGAGCGGCGGGAGGAGGTGATCGCGGTGGCGAACGAGGCGATCCGCTCGGTGCGTGAGGCGGCGCAGGCGGCCCCACTGCTCGGGCTCGACCCCGACAGCGTGCAGGCCCAGATCCGCGCCAGTATGGGAGGTGGAGCCCCGAGCAGCGCATCGAGAGGCGCACCAAGCGCTGCCCCGACCGGCGGTGCCCCGAGCGGAGCGGCCACGGCGCCAACCACGGGTGGCCGGCCGCGGAATGGTGGC
>JBEGVM010000087.1:0-7895 GCA_041178365.1 Gemmatimonadota bacterium
GGGCCTTCGATCCCGCGGCCCCACTGACGCTGCGCGCCTTCGACAACGTCACCAAGGCCGCTGGTTTCTATCGCGAGCGCCTTGGGGTGGTCAGCGCCCCAGAGCGGATCGTCATGGCGCCGAAGAGCTGGCCGGTCTACGAGAAGGCGCGCCGCGCCGAGCAGGTCCTCGTGGCGCGGGCGGACTATCGCGAGTTCCCCGACCTCTGGACGGGCAACTCCCTCACGCAACTCACCAAGATCAGCGAGGCCATGCCGGAGCAGGCGCGGTACCGCTGGGGGAACGTACAGTTGGTGAAGTGGGCGAACCTCGACGGCGTGCCGATGGAGGGGCTGCTCTTCACGCCCGAGGGGTTCGACTCCACCAAGGCGTACCCGATGGTGACCTACTTCTACGAGCAGCTCTCCGATGGCCTGCACAGCTACGTGCGGCCCGCGGGGCGCAACACCATCAATCCGATCGTCTATACCTCGCTCGGTTACCTCGTCTTCATGCCGAACATCCACTACACCCCGGGCTATCCGGGGCCGAGTGCGGTGAAGTCGATCGTGCCGGGGGTGCAGGCGCTGATCGCACGGGGGATCGCCGATCCCAAGCGGCAGGGGATCTCCGGGCAGTCGTGGGGTGGGTATCAGACCTCCTACGTGATCACGCAGACCTCCCTCTTCGCGGCCGCGGTGCCGAACGCGACGGTGGTGAACATGTTCTCGGCGTACGGTGGGATTCGATGGGAGAGCGGGGTGGAGCGTGCGATCGTGAACTATGAGCGGGGGCAGAGCCGGATCGGGGGCTCCCTCTGGGAGTTCCCGGAGCGCTACATGGAGAACTCCCCCCTCTTCTTCCTCGACCGGGTGACGACGCCGATCCTCTTCATGGCGAACGACAACGACGGGGCGGTCCCGTGGTATCAGGGGATCGAGTACTTCGTCGCGATGCGTCGCCTGGGGAAGGAGGCCTACATGCTCAACTACAATGGCGACGCGCACAACCCGCGGAAGTACGCCAACCAGAAGGACATCGATCGGCGTATGCAGGAGTTCTTCGCGGCCAAGCTCCTCGGGGCGCCGGCGCCGGAGTGGATGCAGCGCGGGATCCCGTTCGTGGAGAAGGGGCGCGATCAGCTCGGGCGACCATAGCCGCGATCCGAGCGGGTCCCTACCTTTCGGGATGACCTCTCTCCCTCGTCCCGAGACGGTGCCGTCCGCCGCGCCTGACGCGCCGCTGGCGGCACCGCGCGCGTGGAGCATCGACGCCGCGCGTGAGTTGTATCAGATCGGTGGGTGGGGGGCCGGCTTCTTCGATATCAGTGCCGAGGGGCGCGTCATCGTGCGTCCCGATCGGTCGCGTCCGGATAGCACGCTTGACCTCTACGAGCTCGCCCATGACCTCGAGGCGCAGGGGCTCCCACTCCCGGTGCTCCTCCGCTTCTCGGACATCCTGAAGTCGCGGATCGAGACGCTCCATGCGCGCTTCGCCAGTGCCATCGAGGAGTTCCAGTACACCGGGAGCTACACCACCGTCTACCCGATCAAGGTCAACCAGCAGCGGCATGTGGTGGAGGAGATCGTCGAGTTCGGGCAGGCGACGGGCGTCGGGCTCGAGTGCGGGAGCAAGCCAGAGCTACAGGCGGTGCTCGCCCTCACCGATCGCACCGACCATCTGATCATCTGCAACGGCTATAAGGACGAGGA
The DNA here is from genome assembly GCA_041178365.1 of Gemmatimonadota bacterium. GTDB lineage: Bacteria > Gemmatimonadota > Gemmatimonadetes > Gemmatimonadales > Gemmatimonadaceae > Pseudogemmatithrix. Next base: position 1,692 of record JBEGVM010000087.1, read on the forward strand.
GTTCATGCGCCTCGCCCTCATGGGGCAGCGCCTCGGCCACACGGTCATCATCGTCATCGAGCAGGTGAGTGAGCTCGACGTGTTGGAGCAGGTCGCCGCCGAGATGGGGATCGACCCGACCATCGGCGTGCGCATCAAGCTCTCCAGCGAGGGCTCGGGACGCTGGGCCCAGTCCGGGGGCGAGAAGTCGAAGTTCGGGCTCACCTCGGCGCAGCTCATGCAGGTGATCGATCGCCTCAAGGGGGCGGGGCGCGCGCACTGGCTCCAGTTGATCCACTTCCATCTCGGCTCCCAGATCACCGACATCCGCTTCATCAAGCGGGGCCTCCAGGAGGTCAGTCGCTTCTATGTGGAGTTGCGCCGGCTCGGGCTCGGGATCCGGTGGGTCGACGTCGGTGGCGGGTTGGGGGTGGACTACGACGGCTCGCAGTCCACGGCGCAGGCCTCGATGAACTACTCCATGACGGAGTACGCCAACGACATCGTCTATACGTTGGCCGAGACCTGTCGGGAGGAGGAGCTCCCGATGCCCGATATCATCTCGGAGTCGGGGCGGGCGCTCACGGCGCACCACGCGCTCCTGCTCCTCAGCGTGATCGATGTGGAGTCGGCAGCGGAGCCGACGCCTCCGGCGCTGGCCGAGGAGGATCATCCGCTCCTCCATGAGATGGCGGAGGACCTGAAGACCCTCTCGCGCAAGAATGTCGCGATGCGGCGGATCCGCGAGATCTTCCATGACGCGACCTTCGACAAGGAGCGCGCGCAGCAGCTCTTCAACTCCGGCGTCCTCTCGCTCCGGGAGCGGGCGATGGCGGAGACCTATTATCTCTCGACGCTCAACGTCGTGGCGCGGTTGGCGGAAGGGAAGCGTGACCGCTTCGATGACATCGTCGGCGACCTCGATGCGGCGTTGGTCGACCGCTACTTCGCGAACTTCTCGCTCTTCCAGTCGCTCCCGGACAACTGGGCGATCGACCAGCTCTTCCCGATCATGCCGATTCATCGGCTGGACGAGGAGCCGACGCGGCGGGGGACGATCCAGGATGTCACCTGCGACTCCGATGGGAAGATCGATCGCTTCATCGGGGGGCGCGATGGGCGGCCCTCGTTGCCGTTGCACGTCTTCCGAGATGGAGATGCGTACATCCTCGGGATCTTCCTGACCGGCGCGTATCAGGAGATCCTCGGGGACCTGCACAACCTCTTCGGCGACACCAACGCGGTGCATGTGCGCATCGCTGACGGCGGCTATGAGCTCACCCATCTGGTGCATGGCGACACCGTGACCGAGGTGTTGAACTATGTGCAGTTCCGCGCCTCGGATCTCCTCGCGACCTTCCGGCGGAAGGTGCAGGCGGCGAAGGGGATCGGGCGGGAGGAGGCGAATCGGTTCATCGCCGAGTACGTCGCGGGGCTCGAGGGATACACGTATCTCGAGGGCGAGGCGGCGCGATAAACGACGGAAGGGGCCGCCCAGCTGGGCGGCCCCTTCCGTCACATCACCACGGCGGAGCGCGCTCAGCGCGCGTCGTACCGCGCGGCAACGGCGCCCCAGTTCACTACATTCCACCACGCGTCGATGTAATCCGGGCGGCGATTCTGGTAGCGCAGGTAGTAGGCGTGCTCCCAGACGTCGAGCCCGAGGATCGCGTGCCGCCCGTCCATCATCGGGTTGTCCTGGTTGGGTGAGCTTTCGATGGCCACCGAGCCATCCTGCGCGGCGACGAGCCAGGCCCACCCCGAGCCGAATCGGCCGATCCCGGCAGCCTTGAAGGCGTCGCGGAACTTCGCGAAGTCGCCGAAGGCGGTATCGATCGCCTTGGCCAAGGCGCCACTGGGTGCCCCACCGGCGTTCGGGGCCATCAACTCCCAGAAGAGGGAGTGGTTCCAGTGGCCGCCGCCATTGTTGCGCACCGCGGTGCGGACGCTCTCTGGCACCTTCGCGATGTCACGGCAGAGCTGGTCGAGGCTCCACGCGGCGAGCTCGGGGGCCTTCTCGATCGCGGCGTTCAGGTTGGTGACATACGCCTGATGATGCTTCCCGTGGTGGATCTGCATCGTCTGCGTGTCGACGTGCGGCTCAAGCGCCTCGGGGGCGTAGGGGAGGGCGGGGAGGGTGAAAGGCATAGGTCAGGTACCAGGTGAGAGGTGACAGGTGACAGGTGACAGGGAACAGCGGAGCGGAATCGTGGACGGAGGTGCAGTGACCTGCTACCTGGCCCCTGACCCCTGACCCCTGCTCCTGATCCATCCAATGATCCCCGGGAGGATCGAGACGAAGATGATGCCGATGATCAGCTTCTCCACGTGGGCCTCGAGGCCCGGGATGAGACGGACCACGTAATACCCCGTAAGGAGCATCGACCAGATCCAGAGGAGGCCGCCGATCACGTTGTAGAAGACGAACATCGGGTAGTGCATGCGGGCCGCGCCCGCGACGACCGGCGCGAAGGTGCGCGCGAAGGGCATGAAGCGCGCGAGGATGATCGTCTTCCCCCCGTGCTTCTCATAGAAGGCCTGGGCGGCGCGGAGATGCTGCTGTTTGAACCAGCGCGAGTCGGGGCGATTGAAGAGGGCCTCGCCCGAGCGACGTCCGATCGCATAGGCGATCTGGTCGCCGCCGATCGCCGCGATCGAGCAGAGGACGCCCAGCGTCCAGACGTTCAGCGTCCCCGTCACGGCAACCAGTCCCGCCGTCACGAGCAACGAATCGCCGGGCAGGAAGGGGAAGAGGAGCCCGGTCTCGATGAAGATGATCGCGGTGACGCCGGCATAGCCGGCCGTCGTGACGAGACCGTTCAGGTCCTTCAGTTGGTTGAAGAGCTCGAGCAAGGTGTCCATGGCGCCGAAATGTAGCAGAGGGGCTTAGCTTCCAGCGGTCATGTCCGCTCTCGACGCCGTCACCGTGGTGCTCCACAAGGTGCAGGACCCCGTGAACATCGCCGGCACCGTCCGCGTGATGAAGAACATGGGGCTCTCCGAGCTGCGCCTGGTGCAGCCGGTCGCCTACGATCCCTGGCGCATCGAGGGCGTGGCCCATGGGACGCGCGATCTCGTGGAGCGCATCCGACATTTCGACACCCTCGAGGCGGCCCTCGCCGACTGCGTGCAGGTCGCGGCCTTCGGGGCGAAGCGCCGGGCCCACCGCTGGCCGATGACCACGCCACGGGAGATGGCCCCCCGATTCCTCGCCGCTGCCGAGGAGGGGCGGGTCGCCCTCCTCTTCGGTCAGGAGGACCATGGGCTCCCCAACGAGGCGATCGACCTCGCCCAGGTGATGGTGACGATCCCCACCACGGAGCACGCCTCCCTCAATCTGTCACAGGCGGTGCTCGTGGCCGCCTACGAGCTGCATCTCGCCGCTGGGGATGCCACCCGCACCATCGCTCGGCATAAGCACCATGCCGCCCTCCCCAAACATGAGGAGTGGGAGCGGGCCTTGGGGGACATCGACCGGAGCCTGGCAGCGATCTCGTTTTACCGGACCCGGAACCCGGAACACATCATGCGATCGGTCCGTTCATTATTGAATCGTGCGGGGCCGGATTCGCGCGAGCTGACGCTGGTGCGGGCGATGGCGATCGAGGTCCTGCGGACGATCGATCGCGTGAAACGCGGGATGGAGTGAGCCGCACGCGGCGCTTGCGTGGGGTGGAGTACGCGGTCATTTTTCCGAGTTGTCGTGCTTGTGAAATCATTCACAAGCCGAATGCTTCATTCGGGTTTCTCCCTTTTCCAGGTCTGGCGAATGACGGCTCGTAGGAAGTGGGTCATGATCCCAGGGATGGTGGCGATCGCCCTCGTGGCCACTATGCTCTCCGCCTATGCAGGCTCGCAGGCCGCCGAGCCGTCGGCGCCCGCCGGGGCGGAGGAGACCGCGACGCAGCAGGCGAACCGCGAGGCCTTCGGCAAGGCGAAGCCCGGCCCCTGGGCCTACAGCGGCGCCTCCGGCTACACCAACTACCTCGGCGGTGGGATCGGCTACTCCCCGGAGCAGCCCGTGAAGTTCCCGCACCCGGTGCATGTGAACTCGCTCAAGATGAACTGCGCGTTCTGCCACAATGCCGCCAACCAGTCGCCCGATCCGGGCCTCCCCGCCGTCGCGACCTGCATGGGCTGCCACACGATCGTCGCGGCGGGTCGCCCAGAGATCGTGAAGCTCACCGAGTACTGGAACAACAAGCAGCCCGTGCCCTGGGTCCGCATCCATAAGGTGCCGGAGTACGTGCACTTCCCGCACATGCGCCATGTGAACGCTGGCGTCACCTGCCAGACCTGCCATGGCCAGGTGAACAACATGCCGCAGGTCTTCATGGCGCAGAGCCTCAACATGGGGTGGTGCGTACAGTGCCATGTGAATGGGTACGATCCGGCGGAGGGGGTCCGCGCGGCGGGCTATGAGCCCGATTCCGCGACGCTCGCGTTGCCCAAGAAGAAGGCGACGTACGACTGCGCCACCTGCCACTACTAGGACGACGCGATGACTGTGGATACCTCTGTGCCAGAGACCGGCTCGTCGGCAGGCGTCAAGCGCCGCGACTTCCTCAAGGTCCTCGGCGTCTCCGGCGCCGCGACGGCGGCCGTCGGCTGCTCCTCGGGTGATGTCGAGAAGCTCATCCCGTACCTCGTCTCGCCGGACCAGACCGTTCCCGGCGTCTCCAACTATTACGCCACTACCTGCCGCGAGTGCGCGGCGGGCTGCGGCTTGATCGTCGAGGTCCGTGACGGGCGCGCGATCAAGGCCGAAGGGAATCCGGAGCACCCGGTGAATCGCGGGGCGCTCTGCGCCCGCGGCCAGTCCTCGCTCCAGGGGCTCTACAACCCCGACCGCTACCGCCAGCCGATGAAGCGTGAGGGCGACGCCCTCGTTGCGACCACCTGGGACGAGGCGCTGCAGATCCTCTCCGCGAAGCTCGGCGAGGTGAAGTCGCGCGGGCAGGGGAGTCGCGTCGCCTTCGTCAACCAGCATGAGCAGGGGTCGTTCCCGGCCTTCCTCGACGGTGTCCTCTCGGGCTTCGGGATCGCGCCCCACCTCAGCTATGACGCCGAGGCGCCGGTTGCGGTGTTGCAGGCGAACAGGGCGGCGTACGGGGCGTCGTGGCCGGCGATCGATTTCGCTGCCGCCTCGCTGATCGTGTCCTTCGGCGCCGACTTCCTCGACGGCTGGGGCCTCCCGGTCCCGCAGCAGCTCGCCTTCGCTGAGGCGCGTGGCAAGGTCGAGGGGGCGCCGCGCTTCATCTATGTAGGGGCGCGTCGCTCACTCACCGGCCTCAACGCCGACCAGTGGATCCCGGCGAAGCCAGGCTCTGAGCTCGCGATCGTCAATGCGATCGCCGGCAAGGGGACCGCGGCTGCCGCAGCCCAGACCGCTGGAGTCGGGGTCGCGCTGATCGAAGGGTTGGTCGATGAGGTGCGGAAGGCGCGCGCGAGCGCCCTCCTCGCCGGTGGGTTCGGTCAGGATGCGAGTGAGCTCGCGACCGCGGTCGCCGAACTCAACAAGTCGCGCGGCAATGTCGGGAAGACCATCAAGCCGGCCGATGGGTATCTCGCCTTCGAGGGCGTGGCCGGTCACGCCGAGATGCGCGCGCTCGCCGAGCGGATGAATGCCGGCGAGGTGCCGATGCTCCTCGTGCGCCATGCGAATCCCGCGTACACCACCGCGCCGGGCGTCGGCTTCGCCGCCGCCATGGCCAAGGTGCCGTTCAAGGTCTCCTTCTCGAGTGTGCCTGACGAGACGACCTCGCTCTGCGATCTCATCCTCCCCGACCACCACGGCCTCGAGTCGTGGGGTGACGCGGAGCCGGTGAAGGGGCGGCTCTCGCTCCAGCAGCCGACGATGGATCCGGTGTTCGATAGCCGGCAGACGGCAGATGTGCTTCTCGCCGTCGCCAAGGCCGATCCCGCGCTCGCGTCCAAGTACAGCTACTCGGACTATCGCGGCTACATCGCCTCACGCGTCGGTGGGAACCAGAACCTCAAGAACGCGCTCCCGACGGCGCTCGTGAGCGGCTCGGCTGCCACGCGCACGGCGCCAGCACGTGCCACCACCCGCACGGGGGCGCCGAAGGATCAGGCCGGGGACTACACCCTCCTCGCGTATCTCTCGCCGACCTTGGGCGATGGCCGCGGCGCCAACAAGCCCTGGCTCCAGGAGCTGCCGGACCCCGTCACCAAGATCCTCTGGCAGACGGTCGTCGAGATGCA
>JBEGVM010000088.1:0-8290 GCA_041178365.1 Gemmatimonadota bacterium
TGATCGACCACATTCTTGGCGATTTGTTCGGCCAGCACCCTTTCGTGCTCTTCCTGGCTGATGTAGATGGCAGGAACGGGGACCGGCGGCGCCTGGGCGGCGGCCTGGCAGTCAAGGCTCAAGACGAGGGCGAGGGCGGTGGCAGTGAGCATCCGCGCACTCTACCGTGACCGGGGCCGGCCGGTGGCGACTTTCTCGTGGCTCCTGGCCAGTGGTCGAACCGCAGCGAGAAAGGCGCGCGCGGCCGGCCCCGCCGCTGTACCATACGGTCTTTGTCTCTGCGGTCGCTGGAGCACCGCGAAAGGATCAATCCGTGAAGCGCATCACTATTCTCGGCGCCCTCGTCCTGCTCGGCGGCCTGTCGATGGCCGTCACGGCGGCGCAGCAGGCGCCACCTCAGCCATCGGCCGACGCCCTCACCGTCGAAAAGGTGAAAGACAACCTGTTCGTGCTTCGCGGCGGCGGCGGCAACACCGCGGTGTTCGTCACCGCGACCGGTGTCACGCTGGTCGACACCAAGAACCCCGGCTGGGGCCAGCCCCTGCTCGACAAGGTGAAGACCCTGACCGACAAGCCGGTCACGCGCGTGATCAACACCCACACGCACTACGACCACACCAGCGGCAACGTCGCCATGCCGGCCACGGTGGAGATCGTCGCCCACGCGATGACGTCGAAGAACCTGGCGGCCGGCCACCCGGTGACCGGGCTCGGCGCGACGCCGAACGTGTTCAAGGACAACCCCGGCAAGGGCCTGATCACGCGCACCTTCACCGACCAGCTGACCCTGGGCTCGGGCGCCGATCAGGTCAACCTGCACTTCTTCGGGCCCGCCCACACCGCCGGTGACGCGTTCGTCGAGTTCCCGGCCCTGCGCGTCATGCACGCCGGCGATGCCTTCCCCAACAAGGGCCTGCCGATCATGGACCAGAGCAACGGCGGCTCGGGCGTCGAGTACGCCAACACGATCATGAAGGCCGTGACGGGCGTGCCGAACGTGGACCTGATCATCAACGGCCACACCCCGGCCCAGACCACGCCGGCCGACATGCGGCAGTTCGCCGAGTTCGTAGGCGAGTTCATTGCCACCGCTCAGGCCGGCAAGAAGGCCGGCAAGACCGCCGACCAGGTGGCCAGGGAGTGGGCGACGCCCGCCAAGTACGCCGGCTTCGCCGCCGCGCCACCGTTCGAGCGCGTCCGCGCCTACGTGCAGGTCATCTTCGACGAAACCAAGTAGCAGTCCGGCGGGGGCCTCCGTTCCGATCGGGGGTCCCGGCCGGGTGGCATCGTGGCCTCTTCCAACAGCCTGATTGTCGACTCGGCCAGCCATGCCCCTGATCGCGGGAAGCTGCTGGCCGACGACCCGGACCGCCTGGCGCGCTTCCAGCGCGAGGCGCAGGTGCTCGGCGCCCTCAACGGACGGACCGCGATGCTCGCGCGGCACGCATCCAGGCGGTGTCCCTGACGTTGAACAGCACCGCCAATCGGTCTGCACCTGCCGATGTAATTACCTCGATGAAATACGCGCGGTCGGCCATGTTGGACGTGGTGTCGATCGACTGCGGCACGTCGCGTTCGAGGCGGGACGCGGCGATCACCGCCCCCGTGGAGTCGGCAACGAGCATGGTGAGGAATCCCGTGCCAAGCCGGTGTAACGGCGAGATGAGTTCCCGCGCCATTGAGGCGCTCGAACGGACCGAATCGCCCCCCCCCCAAAGACATGCCGTGACTATTTGCAACAAAGCTTCACATATATTTGCGCGTCTTTAGAATAATGTTAGATTTTATACAATTATTAATGAGACGATTCGAAATTCGTCGGGAATAGCCGCAGACTTCCGGGTCACACATGTCATGAAGGTTGCAAACACGGCCGGGGCGGTGGTCGTCGTCGACGACAATCAAGTCAACAGGCAGCTAGCCGTCGACATTCTCCACGCGGCAGGGTTCACGGTATTCGAGGCTGCTAGCGGGCCCGCTGCCCTGACGCTGATCGAGCGGACAATGCCCGACGTGGTTTTGATGGACGTCCAGATGCCGGGCATGAGCGGGTTCGAAGTCATTGCCGAGCTGCGGCAGCACAAAGACCGGCGGATCGCGACGACCACCATCATCGCCATTACGGGCTTGGCAATGCCCGGAGACCGTGAGCACTGCCTGAACGCGGGGGCCGACGATTATCTCTCCCGGCCTGTGCAACTGCTGACGCTGGTTGAACGGGTGAGGACCGCGGCCAGGGACAGCACCAGGCGCGATTTCTGAAGCCGCATCCCTCCCGCTATTAGCTCGGCCGAACTGGAGTAAGACGCCATCCTCTTCTCGGGTGCATGGGGGATTGGCAAGGTGGCCGGCCTCGCCGACACTCCACATCATGAGCATTCCCTCCGCCCATCTGGAGCCTGCCCAGGCCGGCTACTGGAATTCGCCGGTGCTGCTCCGCCGTCTTGTCCTGCTTTCCTGCGCGTTACTGGAGCACCGTTATTACTACCGCGAGCGTCGCGGGAAGGTGGACCTGATCTGCCGGCGATGCGGCAGGATTCCGCTCTCCCAGTGAGCTCGGTGAGTTCGCGATGGAGGCCCTACGTATGGTGGTGCGAATACTGCAAGGCGCGGGACCTTGGCTTCCTCGTGATCGACGCGATTCTGGCCGCCAGGGTGAACTCGCGCCTCCACTCTTGGATTCCGCGCCTCCAGAAAGGCCGGAGAGGGTTTTAATAGCCGGTCCGGACCCCCTGACCCTCGCCCGCCTTCGCAAGACCCTGGAGCGGCACGGCTTCCAACACGTGACCGTGGCCCGCGACGGGGGTGAGGCGCTCGAAATGGCGATTGGTTTTCAACCCGAGGTGGTGATAGCCGACCTGGCGATGCCGGTGCTCGACGGCATCGCGCTCGCCGCTCGTGTTCGCGCCGTCCCTCGGCTCCGTGACATCTGCATCATGCTGCTTCAGCAGCAGTCAACCCGCGCCGGCCAGACGTGGCCGGCTGGAGCGGCTGGCGACGTCGACTGCGTGATGCCAGAGTCCGCCCCTCAAGACCTGATCTGCGAACGCCTGAGCCAGTTCCTCTCATCAGGTGAGCGCCGAAGTCGTGGCAGCAGCGAGCTGGCTCGGCTTTAAAATCGGCCCCGCTCCCGTGTTCACCCGATAGCATCGCGCCTCGCCGCCGGGGTCTAATCAGCGTCTCTCCAGTCGCGCGGTGACGTCCCGCCCGTCGGGGCGCCGGGGGGTGTGTCCGCGGGCCCGGTTGCATCCGGCTAATGGTTGCATCGCGACAGGCCGACAACAGATTCTCTATACTCGAGTTTCCCGAGGCGGCTGCCCCATGAGTCCGAAGCCCATCGTCATTTCCGGGAGCGGACTCTCCGCCCTCCTCATCGCCCGGATGGTCGGCGCCGTCCTCCGCGACCGGACGCCCATCCTCGTGGTCGAGCAGAACGCCGAGGTCGGGGGCCAGTTCCTCAGCTTCGACTACGGTCCCGATGGTCGATTCGACCACGGGATGCACATCTACTACGAGTCGTCGATTCCCGAGGTCGACACGCTGTTCACCGGCATCTTTCCCGAGGACTATTGGCACATCCTCGAGGGGAACCGCAAGGACATTGCCGGCCTCTTCGTGAACGGTCGGCTGCAGCTCGACACGCCCTACGTCGACCTGCGGGCGGCCGATCCCGACTTCCGACGCCGGTGCATCGCCGAGATCCTGCTGCACGTCCAGGACACGCTCGCCGGGAAGACCCATCCGGGGCGGACCGCCTACGATGCGATGCGGCGCCAGTTCGGAGAGTTCATCGCCGACCGGGTCTTCGTCCCGGTGTTCGAGAAGCTCTACCGCCACCACCCGCGGCAGCTCGACGAGCTCGCGACGCACCTCACGGCGGTCAACCGCCTCGCCCTCTTCGACGAGGCCATGACCCTCGAGCTCATGCGTTCTGAGCCGCTGCGGGCGCGGATCTGCTACCCGGACCAGCTCACCATGCCGCCGTTCCGGACGAGCGGCCAGCGAGGCTTCTACCCTCGGAAGTACGGCATGTTCCGGGTGATCGAGCGGCTTCGCGAGATCCTCGAGCGCGACGGCACCCGGTTCCTGACCTCGTCGAGCGTCTCGGCGGTGAAGCGGAAGGGTGGGAAGGTGACGGGCGTGACGATCCGTTTCGCCGACGGCATGGCGACCGAAGTCGAGGTCGACCGACTGTTCTGGACCGCGGGCCTGCCCGGCCTGGCGAAGCTGCTCGGGATCGACCTTGCGGACCTGACCTACGACCGAAACAACAAGGACATCCACTACGTCAACTTCCTGTGGCCCGAGCGGCCCGCGATGGGCGAGCTCTACTACTTCTACTGCTTCGAGCCGGGCTGCCGAGCCTTCCGCGTGACCAGCTACGCGAACTACTGCCCCGGGGCCGCCGAGGGCCGGGGCCATCCGCTCTGCGCCGAGCTGTGGACCGAGCCGGGCGACCCGACCGACGCGGCGGGCATCGTCGAGCTGGCGCGGCGCGAGCTGGTCCGTTTCGGGGTGGTGCCCGAGGGGGCGAGGCCGCGGTTCGCCCGGGCCGAGAAAGTGACCGACGGCGGGTTCCCGCTGCCGAGCGTCAACAACGTGCGGTTTCTCGAGTCGACTACCGATCGCATCCGGGCGGCGGACCTCGACAACCTCGAGATCTTCGGCGTCTACTCCTCGAGGAACACCTTCTTCATCAAGGACATCCTGACCGACGCCCACCGCAAGCTGACGCAGGGAAAGCGAACCTCATGACCATCTCGTTCGACCAACTGCCGTTCTACTGGCGGCTCAAGCCACCGGCGACCCCCTCGCCGGTGCCCGAACTCCAGCCATTCGAGTATGGCTTCGATGAGTCGGTCCAGCTGGTGATCCAGAAGCGCCATCCTGACACCCTGCGGCACCTCGCGACCATTTACCGGGAGGACGCCAACATCGGCTACCTCCAGGACGCGAACGACATCGCGAAGCCCTACGGCACCGACTTCACCCGGTTCATCGACCGCGCCCTCGAGCGGTGGGGCGGGGGAGTCCGCCGCGTCCTCGAGCTCGGCTGCGGGGGGTGCACCATTCTGAGCGAGCTCGCGGCCCGCGGTTACGAGGTGACCGGGATCGATCCCGGCCCGCTCGCGGTCCGCGAGGGCGCGCGGCGCGGGCTCCGAGTCATCAACGACTTCTTCCCGACGCCGCAGTTCTCCGGCCACGCCGACTTCATTTTCCACAACGACGTGCTCGAGCATGTCGATCGCCCGGTGGAGTTCCTCGCGTCGCAGCGGCGGCAGCTCTCGCCGGGCGGCCTGATCATCGCCGCGGTGCCCGACTGCTCGGACGGCGTCCGCTTGGGCGAGATCTCGATGACGATGCACCAGCACCTCAACTACTTCGACCAGGACAGCCTGGCCCGAGTATTCGAGGCCGCGGGGCTGACCGTCGTCGCGGTCGAGCGGGCGGCCTACGGCGGTTCACTCTACTGCTGCGCGGTGAACGATCCCGCCCGGGCGCCGGCCGAGCCGCTGCGGGGGGACGCGAAGTTCCGAGACTTCGCCGCGAAGGCCGCGGTGAACACCGACGCGGTGAAGCGGCGGGTCGGCGAGGCCCTCCGGAGCGGGCGGCGGGTCGGCTTCTACGTGCCGCTCCGCACCCTGCCCTACGTCTCGGCCCTCAAGGCCTGGTCGGGCTACCGGTTCTTCGACGACACATCGCACTGGTACGGCCGGTGCTTCGACGGGGTCCCCGTGCCGGTCGAGAACTACGAGGATCTCCGCCGGAATCCCGTCGACACCCTCTTCATCATGTCGCTCACCTTCGGCCGCAAGATCGGCGAGCGGGTCGCCGCCCTCGGGAACCCGGGGATGGAGGTGATCCAGCTCTCGGACCTGGTGACCCTCGACGGGCAGGTTGGGCCGCACCGGAGCCAAACTCTGGTCGATCGGGACATGAACGGGCAACTGGCCTGCGAACTCTCGGTGGTCTGCACCGTCTACCGAGGCGAGCGGATGGTCGACGAGCTCGTGCGGCAGGTCGGAGAGGCCTGCGCGGCGGTCACGCCCGACCACGAGATCGTGCTGGTCGACGACCGCAGCCCCGACGGCAGCTGGCCGGCGATCGTCGCGGCCTGCCGCCGCAACCCGCGGGTGCGCGGGGTGCTGCTCGCGCGGAACGTCGGGCAGCAGCGGGCGATCTCGGCCGGCCTGCGGCACGCGACCGGCCGGTACACGATCGCGATGGACGGCGACCTCCAGAACCCGCCCGAGGCGATTCCCACGATCGTCGCGATGCTGCGAGAGGGTCATGATCTGGTCTACACAGTGTCGACGACCCGGAACAACTGGATCGACGGCCTCACCTCCCGCGGCTTCTGGTGGCTGCTCAACGGCGTGCTCGGCGTGGGGATGGTGCCCAACCAGCTCATGATGCGGGGCTTCTCGAGCCGGGCCCTGGAGATGTTCAACGCCTACGGCGAGCACGTCCGCAACGTGGTCGGCCTCACCCACGACATCGGGCTGCGGACGAAGACCCTCGGGGTCGAGAACCGAAAACGGCACTCGGACCGCAGCAACTACGACTTCTTCCGGCGGTTCGACGTGCTGCTGGACGTGGTGCTAATGACGAGCACCCGTCCGCTGACCTACCTCATCTACTTATCGTTCCTGACCATGGCCCTCGGCCTGGTCCTCGGGCTGGTCACGCTGGTGAACTCCTTCCGGTACCCCGACGTGCCGCCGGGCTACCCGACCCTCGCCACGCTGCTCATCTGCTTCGGTAGCGCGATCCTCGCGGTGCTCGGCATCATCGGGCGCTATCTCGCGAACATCTATACCGAGGTGCGGAGCCGTCCGCTGTTCCACGTCGACCGCACCGTGAACTTCCCGGAGGACCCGTGAGGGTCACCATCCTCCAGTCGAACTACCTGCCGTGGCGGGGCTACTTCGACCTCGTCCACGGCGCCGACGTGTTCGTGGTGTACGACTGCGTGAAGTACACCAAGAACGACTGGCGCAACCGGAACGTGATCTACCCGAAGAGCGGGAAGCAGTGGCTGACCATCCCGGTGCCCGCCGCCGCGGTGAAGCTGGCGATTGACGAGGTCCGGCTTCCGGAGGCGGACTGGCAGGAACTGCACGCGAAGGTGCTCTCGATCGCTTACGGGCGGGCCCGGCACTTTGCGCAGGTCGAGGAGATGCTCCGCACCTTCCACCTCGCCCGGACCTGGCCGAGCCTCTCCGAACTGAACCGGTCGCTCGTCGAGTGGATCAGCCGCCGGCTTGGCTGCGCCACCGTCTTCCGCGACGCCCGGGAGTTCACGCTGTGCGAGGATCGCGTGGAACGGCTGCTCGGCATCCTCGACGAGCTCGAGGCGACCGAGTACATCTCGGGTCCCGCCGCCGGGACCTACCTCGACGGCAAGGAGCACCTCTTCACCGACCGAGGCATCCGGCTGACCTACAAGAAGTACCCCGCGTACCCGCCGTACTGCCAGCTCCGCGAACCCTTTGAGCCGGCGGTCTCGATCGTCGATCTCATCGCGAACCTCTCGTGGGAGGAGATTCCCGTCCACATCTGGGGACGCTGAGCGGACGGGACGAGCGCCATGACGTCCGTCGATCCCTCCCCGCCACGGCCCGCCCCGCGGGCATCCCGCCGTTGCCGGCCCGAAGCTCGCGATGTCGGTGGTGTACGCCGGGGGCGTGCTCCATTCGTTCGCGTTCAGCCGCGCGTGGTCGTTCCGGCACTCCGGCCCGCTCGGCGGCCTTCGCCCGCTACGTCGCCTCGTACGCGCTCGGATACGCCGAAAATCTCGCGGTGCTGGCGATCGCTGTCGACCGGTACGGACTGCACCATGCGTGGGTGCAGCTCACGATGGTGGGCCTCCTGGCGGTCGGGCTCTTCCTTATGCAGCGTTCTGGGTCTTCCGGGCGGTCAGCCCGGGACCGGCGCCGGCAGCACCCGGTCCTCGAGGGCATCCCGCCCGGCGTAGGTGACGCCCGGCTGGATCGCGTCGGGGCCCGAGCGTCCCGCGAAGTCGAGCACGAGGATGCCGACGTGGCAGGCGGCGACGTCCGGGTTCTCTTCAGGGCGATGCGGCGGACCGCCGTCGGCTGCTTGCTGCGGGGAGGCACCCGAGCGGAGCTTCTCGACCGCGACGAAGCTCGCGAGCGAGCGCGGCACGATCTCGCCGAGGCCAGCGCAGACCACGAACGCCTGAGCCAGTTCCTCTCATCAGGTGAGCGCCGAAGTCGTGGCAGCAGCGAGCTGGCTCGGCTTTAAAATCGGCCCCGCTCCCGTGTTC
>JBEGVM010000089.1:0-2772 GCA_041178365.1 Gemmatimonadota bacterium
CGAGGGCGCGCGCGACCGCCACGCGCTGCTGTTCACCCCCGGAGAGCTGGAAGGGACGATGATCGGTACGCGCACCGAGCCCCACATAGGTCAGGAGCTCCCGTGCGCGCGCCTCACGCTCGGCGCGCGGCACCTTGGCCTCCGCCATCGGGAGTTCGACGTTCTCTGCCGCCGAGAGTGTCGGCATGAGGTAGAAGCGCTAGAAGACAAAGCCGATCCCCGTCAGCCGGAAGCGCGTCGCCTCGGCGTCTTCCATCTTCGCCACATCCCGTCCGCGGATGAGGAGCTGCCCACTTGTCGGGCGGTCGATCGCGCCAAGGAGATTGAGCAACGTCGACTTCCCACACCCCGATGGGCCGACGACGGCGACCCACTCGCCCTCCCGTACGTCGAGCGAGAGCCCGCGCACCGCCTCGACCGGCGCGCCAGCCACCAGATAGGCTCGGCAGAGGTCGCGGGCAGAGAGGACGGGAAGCGATGCGGGGTGGGAGATGGGAGATGGGGGATGAGAGGTCATGCGACCGCCTCCTCGCGGAGGGTCTGAGCGATGGAAAGAGTCGTCGCGCGCCAGGCGGGCCAGAGTCCGGCGCCGATCCCACAGACGATGATCAGCGCGAGCGATTTGACCGCCGCCGAGGGTTCGAAGAGAAAGAAATCAAATGCGGCGGGGAGCCCCGGAAAGGCGGAGAGGATCCCATTCAACCACTCGGCGGTGACGAGGCCGAGCCCGAGACCGAGCACCGCGCCGATCACCGAGAGCGCGAACCCCTCGAGCATCACCTGCAGGACGATCCGCTCTCGTGCGACCCCGATGGCCCGCATCACCGCGATCTCTCCGATCCGCTCGTTCACCGAGACGGTCACGAGTGTCGTCACGAGCAAGAAGCCCGTGATGAGGGAGACGGAGGCCAAGATGAAGGCGAGTTGCCGGAAGTAGCTCAACCGCTCGTCGACGAACCGCAAGGCGGCCTCGGTGGAGAGGGCGCTCACGCGTGCATCGGTCGCCTCGAGGCGGCGGCCAACCGCCTCCACCTCGACACCGGGGCGCGTGGCCACCAGTACGACTGACAGTCGATCACGCAGATCCTCCCCGCCCATCCCCTGCACCGTCGCGATCGGGAGTGCGGCGACCTTCTCCCCACCGGCGAGCATCAGGAAACGGCCACGTCCCACGACGCGCACCGTCCGTTCCCCGGAGAAGCGCCTGAGCTGCGCATCGTAGCCCGAGGCCACACGGATCGTATCACCGAGCTGGACCCCAGTGGCCATGAGCCAGGCGCCATTCACGACCATCTCGTTTGGCGCACCGATATCGCGACCCTCGGCGAGCACGTAATCCCCCTGCACCGCAGGATCGAGCCCGAGCAGGAAAGCGGGGACCACCGAGTCTGCGCGCGGGGTGAAGAGCTTGGCCCCGAGCACCGGCGCGACCGCCACGACATCCGGATCCTCGGCGATCTTCGCCACGAGCGCCTGTGCCCCGCCGACCGTCGCCTCAGAGTCGAAAGGCATCGTCCCACGTGGGGTGAGCCGGAGCTGGAACCCCTGTTGCTCGATGAACCCACGGAAGCTCTCGCGCATCCCGGAGCCGAGCATGACCATATCGAGGAGCATCGCCGTAGCGACGGCGACGCCGGCGATGGTGAGCGCGGTGCGGCCACGGCGGCGCGTGAGGGAGGCGAAGGCGAGGCGAGCGATCATCGGCCGACGAGCTCGAGCGGGGCCGTGCGCACGAGACGCTGCGCTGCGAGGTAGCCGCTCACGATGCCGAGCCCCAGCGAGAGGGTGACGGCGATGCCGATGATCTCGGGGGTCACCAATGCGAACCTGAGCGGCGTGGCATAGATCCCTTGGTAGTACCAGTTCACGATGGCCGAGGCGGTGGCACCGAACCCGGCGCCGAGCGCACTGCCGAGGAGCGCGATGAGGGAGGCCTCGAGCATCACCGAGCGCACGATGGTCGCACGTGAGAGGCCGAGGAGGCGGAGCGCCCCGACCTCACGCCGACGTTCGTCGACCTTCAAGAGCGTGATGCAGAGGAGGAAGATCGCGCTCGCGACGATGGTGATGATGCCGATCGCACGATGGAACCGATTCACCACGCGGAAGGTCGCCGAGGTCTCGACCGCGACCTCGGCGGCTGGGTAGGCGCGGAAACCGAAGGCCATCGCGTTGATGGCGGTGCTGACGGAATCGCTCGCCCGCTCCGTGGTGAGCACCGCGAATCGCCCGACACGGTCACCCACCCCCGTCACACTTTGCAGCTGATCGAGATGCAATCGGACGCGATACTCACTCCGGGCGATCTCGCTGGGGTCGGCGCTGCGGCGGGTGATCGCCCCGATGCGGACCCAGGTCCCGATGGGGGCACTCGCCATCGAGGCGACGCGCACCGAGTCGCCGATGGCGAGGCCAGCAGCGGTCGCCAGGCGTTCATCGATCGCGATGGTGCGGAGCCCCTGCCCCTGGACGTGCGAGACCGGGACCGTGAGGATCACGGCCCCGGTCAGGGTGCACCACCATCGGACTCGTGCGCGCATGGGGGGGATGCGCCGTGTCGTTCCTGGCTTCGCCTTACTTCTTTTCGGTGAAGGCCACGTCGAACTGGATCTTCACCTCGTCACTGATGGGATTCAGGTTCGAATCGAAGGCGATCCCGTAGTCCTTCCGGTTGATCACCGTCTCCCCCTTCACGCGGCCCACGCTGCGGGCGGCATCGAAGAAGACGAGACGGGTGGGGATCGTGACGCGCTTGGTCTTGCCGCGGACCGT
>JBEGVM010000090.1:0-11760 GCA_041178365.1 Gemmatimonadota bacterium
CGCGAGGGCGATATGCGTGATGTCCTGCGCCTCGAGCACCGCGGCCAGCGTGTGCGATTCCTTCGCGGGGAGATAGATGGCGGGGATCTGCACGGCGCGCGCTCGGTCCAGTGCACCCGCCGCCGCGCGATCGCTGAGGACGAGTGCCACCTCCGCTGGTGCCGCTGCACCAAGGAATCGGAGATGGTCGAGGATCGCCTGGAGGTTCGATCCCCCTCCCGAGGCGAGGATCGCGAGGCGCGCGCGTGGGGTGGTCACGAGGGGAATCTACCGTGTGCCGCCCAGCGAGCGTTCGGGGCGATCCTCATGCGCCCAGCACGCGCGTGACGATCTCGTCACGCGACTGGGCGACCTCGGTCTCGCGCTCGGCGCGGGCGATCTCGTCGGCGGGGGAGTCTGGGCTTGGGATGAGGATCCCGCGCCCGCCAAAGACCGACGCGGGGGCGATATCGTGCCAGCGATCGCCGATCCAGACGCTCCGCGCCAGATCGAGCTGTAGTTGGTCGCGCGACTGCTCGTGCAGTAGGGTGCCGGGCTTCCGACAGCGGCAGGGGCCGGTGAAGTCGGGATGGTGCGGGCAGTGCAGGGTGAGGTCGAGGGTCACGCCCTCGGCGGCGAGCAGGGCATCGAACCGTGCACGCACCGATTGGTACTGCGCCTCGGTGATCAGCCCGCGAGCGATCCCCGCCTGATTCGTGATCACCACGAGCGCCCATCCGGCGTCGCGGAAGGCGCGGAGCATCTCGACCGCGCCCGGCAGGAGCCGAACCTGGGCGGGATCATGCAGATAGTGGGCGTCATGGATCAACGTCCCATCACGATCGCAGAGCAGGGCAGGGCGCGTCATGAGGCGAGGGCGCTCGTGAGCATCGTGATGAGCGCGGCATCGTCGTCTGGTGAGACGCTCCGCAGGTCGAGCCAGAGGCGCCCCTCAGCGAGACGTCCGATGACGGGGGTGGCCCCATGACGAAGGCGCTGCTCGATCCCCATCGTATCGGTGCCGATGGTCACGGCGAAGGACGGGATGCGCGCGGTGGGGAAGGCCCCGCCGCCGACGGTGGAGCGGCAGGGTGCGACGGAGAGCGTATCAGCGATCGTGGCGTTGACCGCCGCAGCGACCGCCCGTGCGCGAGCCTCGATGCGCTCTGGCACCTCGGTGAGCATCGCCAGTGCGGGGATCTCGCACCGGGCGCGCGCTGGGTCGCGATAGAGCGCGAGGGTGGCCTCGAGGGCGGCAAGGGTGAGTTTGTCGACGCGGAGTGCGCGCGCCAACGGATGCCGTCGCAGCATGCCGATCGCCTCGCGTGTGCCAAGCACGATCCCCGCTTGCGGGCCGCCGAGGAGCTTGTCGCCACTCATGATGATGAGGTCAGCGCCGTCTCGGACGGTTTCCGGGACAGTGAGCTCACCGGTGAGTCCCCAGGGGGAGAGGTCGAGCATGAGCCCGCTGCCGAAATCATGGATCAACGGGACGCCTGCTTCCCGCGCGATCGGTCGCAGGTCGGGGACTGAGGCCTCGGCGACGAACCCTTCGATGACGAAGTTGCTGCGATGCACCTTCACGATCGCTGCGGTGCGCGCGCCGATGGCGCGGCGGTAATCGTCGGCGTGGGTGCGGTTGGTGGTGCCGACTTCCACGAGGGTGGTCCCGCTCGCCTCCATGATCTCCGGGACGCGGAAGCTCCCGCCGATCTCCACCAGTTCGCCGCGGCTCACGAGCGTCTCGCGACCGGCGGCGAGGGCCTGGAGTGCGAGGACGAGCCCCGCCGCACAGTTGTTCACCACGAGGGCGTCCTCCGCGCCGGTGAGCTCGCAGAGGAGGCGCGCGCAGTGCACGTGGCGCGATCCCCGGGCGCCCGTCTCCGCGTCGTACTCCAGCGTGCTCGCCCCATGCGCGATCTCCCCGATGGCATTGAGGGCGGCGCGGGGGAGTGGGGCGCGTCCCAAGTTCGTGTGGAGCACCACGCCGGTCGCGTTGATCGCGGCGCGGAGCGAGGGGCGGGTCTGCTCCTGCAGTCTCGTCTCGATCGCGACGACCCACGCCGCGTCATCTGATGGGAGCACGCTCCCCGTGCGCGCCGCTGCGATGATCCCGCGCACCGCATCGGTCACGAGTGCCGTGGACCACCGCGCGGTGAGGGCTTTGATCGCTGGCCGCTCGATCACCGTCCCGACGGCGGGAAGGGCGCGTGACCCGTGCGTCATGGGAGCTTCGGAGGCGTGGTGGGCTGTTTCGGTGGTGGCGGCGGTGGCCGCAGGCGGATCTCGCGCTCCGAGTCGCGGACCGCGCCGGTCATCCCTTGGACCTTCGTGAGTTTCACGCGATAGAGCCCGGGCGGGAGGGGCTCGGACAGCAGCGCGCCCCACGTTTGCGCCGGGATCGGACGATTCAACGCCGGGCCGGTGCGCTTGGGGAGCGAATCGGCGGGGAGCGAGTCGGTATCGAGGAGGAGCTCGCGACGGTCCCCACGCATCTCATCTCGCGGCCGCTCGCCCGCCGGCGCAGGGCGCATCGGTGCAGCGGTGTCACCGATGATCGGGGCGCGCATCGTGGTATCTCGCGCCAGCGAATCCTTCCGGACCGAATCTCGGAATGCCGCGCGTGCGTCGCGCGCACGCGTGATCGCGGAATCCAGCGCCTCGCCACTCAGCAACGGGCCGAGCGCGATCACACTGCTATCCGCGCGAAGGAGCCGCACCGTCGCCACGGTGGGCGTCCACTCCACCGCCGTCGGGCGATCGAACTTGATGCGCAGCGCGACGGAATCGACGATCTCCACCTGCTCGATGCGCGGCCCGATCGTATCGCGCGCGAAGGCGTAGAGATCGATGGTCGCCGCAGAATCGACGCGCACCGTCGCGGTGTCCACCGCCTCACGTGCGTCGATCATCCCGTTGCTGTTCTGGTCGACCCAGCCGCGCAGGTGGTAGGTGCCAGGGGTCAGGTAGGAGAGGGTGAAGCGCCCCGTGGAGTCGGAACGCGTCCGCCAGCGGAAGAGCGTGTCGCTCGGTGCGAAGGCCTCAAGAGGGGCGCTGGTGGCGACCTTGCCCGCCGGCCAATCGAAGAGGGCCCCGCTGATCTCCCCCTGCGCGATCTGCGCGCCGGTGGAGAAGACGAGGTCGATCCCCTCAGGGGCGGTGTTCCCGCGCAGATCGCCGAGCCCCGGGAGGAGGACGACGCGATACGTCGTCTGCGGGCGGAAACCCCCTCGCGGGATGACCTCGATCGCCTCGCGCTTCCAGAGAATGCGCTCGCGCCCATCACTCGGCGAGATCACGAACATCGAGGCGAGCGTCGAACTCCCACCGCCGGCACTTCCGCCGAACCCGCCTCCCATTCCACCACCGAGACCGCCACTCATTCCGCCGGGTCGGGCCGCGCCTCCGCCAGCCTTCGGTGCGGACCGCTCGTTCACCACCTCATCGAAGCGCAAGGTGATCCCTGGGGCTTTGACGTTCCGCGCATTGGTATCTGGCGAGAGCCGCACCAACTGAGGGGGCTCTTTGTCCGGCGGACCGCCGGGGGGCTGCCCGGGCGAGGCGCACCCGGCCAAGCCAGCGAGGAAGAATCCCGCGATGCGTCTCACGCGACGAGCTCGGCGAGTTTCGCCTGCAGCTGTGCCACGCGGGCCGTCCATTCCCGCTCCTTCGCTCGCTCGGCATCGACCACGGCCGCCGGTGCCTTGGCGGTGAACGATTCGTTCGCCAATCGTCCGCGGAGTCCAGTCAGCTGCTTCGAGAGCCCCTCGATCTCGCCAGTGAGGCGTGCCCGCTCCTTGGCGACATCCACCATGCCGGCCAACGGCAACGAGAGCTCGAGCCCGGAGGGGAGCACCGCATGCGCGGCGGCCCCGGAGGGCGCCGGCGCCCCATCGAGCTCACAGCGGGCGAGGCGCTGCACCAACACCGCATCACGCAGCAACGTCTCGCGCGCCGCATGCGTGCTCACATGCGTGCTCACATGCGCTCGAATCCCCGCGCCAGGCTGCACCCCATACTCGGCGCGCAGCGCACGGATCGCGTCGATCGCCTCGCGGATCACCTCGAACTCGCCTCCCTCCGGAGCCGCCGCTGCGGCCGTCGTCGGCCATGCCGCCACGGCGAGGAAGGCCCCAGCCTGCCTCCCAGGCAACCGCTGCCAGAGCGACTCCGTCACGAACGGCATGATCGGGTGCAGGAGCCGGAGCCCCTGATCCATCACATGCACCAACACC
This sequence comes from Gemmatimonadota bacterium, assembly GCA_041178365.1. Taxonomy (GTDB): domain Bacteria; phylum Gemmatimonadota; class Gemmatimonadetes; order Gemmatimonadales; family Gemmatimonadaceae; genus Pseudogemmatithrix. The sequence goes on from JBEGVM010000090.1 coordinate 4,215, forward strand.
GCGCGGGCGACCTCGCGGTCCGCTCCCGGCTGCGCGAGCCGGCCCTTCACCGCTTCCACATACCAGTCGGCGAGCTCGTTCCACAGAAAGCGCCGCGCCGCCTCAGCGTAGGCATCGAGTCGGAGCCCCACCTGCCGCGCCTCCTCGGGCCACTGTCCATCACGCGTCGCGGTGGCATCAGTGGGACGCGCAGGGCCTAACGCGGCATCGCACTCGGCGATGGTCGCGCGGAGTCGTCCGAGGATCCAGCGGTCGGCGAGCGCGAGGTGTGCGGCATCGAGCTGTGTGAGTGGCTGCACCTCCTCCGTGCCCACCTGGATCAGGATGAAGCGCCCGATGTTCCAGAGCTTCGTCGCGAAGTTGCGCCCTGGGGCGAATGACTTCTCGAGATCGTTCGGATCGAGCATCACATCGACCCCGAGTCCCATCCCTTGGATCAGGGTCCAGCGCAGCGCGTCGGCGCCGAACTGCTCGACGACGTCAAGCGGATCGATCCCGTTGCCGAGCGACTTGGACATCTTGCGATGCTGCATGTCGCGCACGGTCCCGTGGAGATAGACCGTGTGGAACGGCGGGCGCCCTTGAAAGGCGTACCCCGTCATGATCATCCGCGCGACCCAGAAGAAGAGGATCTCAGGCGCGGTGACGAGCACATCGCTCGGAAAGAAGGCCTTGAGGTCCTTCGCCTTCTCGTCAGGCCAGCCGAGGGTGGAGATCGGCCAGAGTCCGGAAGAGAACCAGGTGTCGAAGACATCAGGATCCTGCTCGAGCTTCGCTGAGCCGCATGACGGGCACGCACTCGGATCCTCACGGAGCGCGGCCACGGCGCCGCAGTCGCCGCAGGTCCAGACGGGGATCCGATGCCCCCACCAGAGCTGGCGCGAGATGTTCCAGTCGCGGATCCCTTCGAGCCAGTTGATGTAGACCTTCTCCCACTTCTCTGGGAGGAGACGGATGGTCCCATCGCGCACTGCGGCGAGGGCGGGCTCAGCGAGTGGCGCCATCTTCACGAACCACTGCTGCGAGAGGCGCGGCTCGACCACGGTATCGCAGCGATAGCAGCGACGGATGCTATTCGGGTGCTCGGCGACCTTCACGAGCACCCCGGCCGCCTCGAGGAGCTCGGCGACCTTCTTCCGGGCCTCGAAGCGGTCGAGTCCGTCGAGCGCGGCAGGGATACGGCCCGCGGCATCGGCGACGGCGCGGATGCGCCCTTCGGCGTCGATCACCACGGGGCGCCCGAGCTGGTGGCGTGCGCCGACCTCGAAGTCGTTCGCGTCGTGCGCAGGGGTGATCTTGAGCGCGCCGGTCCCGAACTCCTTCTCTACGTAGGCATCCGCGATCACCGGGATGCGGAGCCCTACGAGGGGGAGCGTCAGTTCCTTCCCGATGAGGTCGGCGTAGCGCTCGTCCTCGGGGTGCACGGCGACCGCGACGTCGGCGAGCATCGTCTCGGGACGTGTGGTCGCGATGGTGATGTGCCGCGATGGATCATCGGCCAGTGGGTAGGCGATGTGATAGAGCTTCCCCTGGCTGTCGTGGAACTCCGCCTCCTCATCCGAGAGCGAGGTCAGGCAGCGCGGGCACCAATGGATGACGCGATGCCCCCGGTAGACGAGCCCTTTCTCATAGAGGCGGACGAAGGCCTCCCGGACCGCCTTGGAGAGGGCGGGGGAGAAGGTGTAGGCGGTGCGGGACCAATCAGCGGAGGCGCCGATCGCGCGGAGCTGGCGGAGGATCGTGCCCCCGGTCTCCTCCACGAAGGCCTCGGTGCGCTTCACGAACGCCTCGCGTCCGAGGTCGAAGCGGGTCTTCCCCTCCTTGGCGAGCTGCTTCTCTATGACGTTCTGCGTCGCGATCCCGGCATGATCGGTCCCCGGGAGCCAGAGCGCCTCGTCCCCTGACATCCGACGCCAGCGGATGATCACATCTTGCACCGTATTGTTGAGCCCATGCCCCACGTGGAGCACCGCGGTCACGTTCGGCGGGGGGATGAGGACGGTGAACGGGTCTCGCGCACCCCCACAGCGGGTCGTCCGATCGGCATCGGCCCGAAAGAGGCCGGCCCCCTCCCATGCCGCGCTCAGTTCGCGCTCGGCGGTCGCGAAGTCGAAGTGGGTGGGGAAATCGGGGGCGGTGGACAGGGTCTCGGCCATCCCTGTAAGCTAGCCGCTCCGAGGGGGCGCATCCACGCGCGGCGCTTAGGGTTGGCGCGGTTGGCCCCCATTCGGCGGGCGGCTAGCTTTCCCTCGATATGGTCGACGCCGCGCCCTTCATCCTGACCCTCCCCGATGGGGCGACCCGCGAGGTCGCCCCCGGCACCCTGGCCCGCGATGTCGTCGCGACGATCGGGCCCCGGCTCCTGCAGGCGGCGATCGCCGTCGCGGTCGAGGGGGACGTGCAGGACCTCGGGACCCCGATCCGGCAGAGCGGGAGCTTCCAGGTCATCACGGAGAAGGACCCCCGGGCCTTGGCGGTGCTGCGACACTCGGGGGCCCACATCCTGGCGACCGCGGTCCGCCGGCTCCGTCCCGATGCACACATCGGCTTCGGCCCCGCCATCGACGATGGCTTCTATTACGACTTCGAGGTCGAGAAGCCCTTCACCCCGGAGGATCTCGAGGCCTTCGAGGCGGAGATGCGGAAGGTCGTCGCCGAGGCCTTCCCGTTCGTGCGCGCTGAGGTGTCGCAGGCGGAGGCCAAGCAGGTCTTCGCTGATGATCCGCTCAAGTTGGAGCGCCTCGAGGACTTCGAGGGGTCGGACGAGATCATCTCGACGTACACCGATGGGCCCTTCACCGATCTCTGCCGTGGGCCGCACGTCCCGGACACGTCATATCTGAAGCACTTCAAGCTCCTCTCCGCCGCCGGCGCCTATTGGCGTGGGGATGAGAAGCGGCAGATGCTGCAGCGCATCTACGCCACCGCGTTCTTCAAGAAGGATGAGCTCGAGGGGCATCTCCATCGGATCGAGGAGGCGCGGAAGCGCGACCACCGCGTCTTGGGGAAGCAGCTCGACCTCTTCCAGTTCTTCCCGCATGCCCCGGGGGCGGCGTTCTGGACGCCGAAGGGGACGCAGCTCTGGAATACTCTCGAGGGGTTCATCCGCGAGCGGCAGCAGGAGCGTTTTCTCGAGATCAAGACCCCGCTGCTCTATCACAAGCGGCTCTGGGAGCAGTCGGGCCATTGGGGGAAGTACAAGGAGAACATGTTCCTCGTCCTCGACAACGAGACGGGGGAGCACGACTTCTCGCTCAAGCCGATGAACTGCCCCTCGCACCATCTGTACTTCGGCTCGGACAAGCATTCGTATCGTGAGCTCCCCAAGCGCTACGTGACCTTCGATGCGTTGCATCGGAATGAGATCTCGGGAGCGCTCTCGGGGCTCACGCGCGTGCGGCAGTTCTCGCAGGATGATTGCCACGTGTACCTGCGCGAGGATCAGATCGCTGATGAGGTCTCTTTCCTCATGGGTTTCATCCTCGCGTATTACGACACCTTCGGCCTCGAGGCGCGACTCAAGTTCGCGACGCGTCCCGAGGAGCGGATCGGGTCGGACGAGCTTTGGGATCGCGCCGAAGGCGCGCTGCGCGCGGCCCTCGACGCCACGGGGCGGCCGTATGAGATGAAACCGGGGGACGGCGCCTTCTATGGCCCCAAGATCGACTTCGATGTGCTCGATTCGATCGGGCGCGCCTGGCAGCTCGGCACGATCCAACTCGATTACAACGCCCCGGAGCGCTTCGACCTCAGCTACACCGGGGAGGACAACACGGCGCACCGCCCCGTCGTGATCCATCGTGCGGTCAGCGGGTCATTCGAGCGCTTCCTCGCGATCCTCATCGAGCACTTCGCTGGCGCCTTCCCCGTCTGGCTTGCGCCGGAGCAGGTGCGGGTGCTGCCGATCTCCGATGAGCTGCTGCCGTACGCCGAGCAGGTGACGGCGGCCCTCAAGGCCGCTGGGGTGCGCGCGCATCTCGATGCGCGGAGCGACACCCTCAACTATCGCATCCGCGACGGCGAGCTGCAGAAGACCCCCTACATGCTCGTGCTGGGCAAACGGGAGGCCGAGGCGGGACAGGTCGCCGTCCGTGTGCGCGGCGCGGGGAAGAAGCAGGAGGTCGTCGCGCTCGAGGCCTTCGTGGCGCGTGTCACGGAAGAGATCCGGACGCGTGCACTCACCCCATCCTCCGCGGGCGCCGAGGGATGAAGGCGGCGCTCCTCGGGATCGTGCTGATCGCCGCGATGGCCGAGGCGCAGCAGCAGCCGAAGCCGCGACTCGAACCGGCGCGGGTCATGGGACAGGTGGCCCTGGGTGCCTATGCGGGTGTTGGCGGTTTCATCGTGGGCCGCTACCTCGGCGAAGAACTCGTGCAGCGCGCCGGCAGTGACCATGAGCCAACCATTCGGCGGGTCGGCTTCGCGACGGGGGCGATCGGTGGTGGGCTCGCGACTTCGGGCGTCGTCTACGGCATCGGCAGTATCGGCGACCAGTCTGGTGATTTCGATGCCACCGCATTGGGCGCCGGGGTCGGCTTCGCGGTGTCCATGGCACTCGCGCGGGTCCTCCTCGGGCCGGAGCTCAGTCCGCCCTCTGGGATGCGGACCACGGCGCGATGGGCGACGGCGAATCTCATCGCCCTGCTTCCTGCCGTGGGTGCGTCGATCGGCTTCAACAGCACGCGTCGTTCTCCCTGATCGCTTCATGACCTTTCAGCTGGTGATCCCCTGATGTCCAGTGAGCGTACCCCAGTCATCGTCAGCGCAGCTCGCACCCCCATCGGTCGGTTCCTCGGTGGATTGAGTCCGTTGCAGGCCTCCGATCTCGGCGCCATCGCGATCCGCGCCGCCATCCAGCGTGCGGGCGTCGATGCCTCGGCGATCGGCGAGGTGTTGATGGGCCATGTGTTGCAGGGCGGGGCGGGGCAGGCCCCGGCGCGACAGGCGATGCTCAAGGCCGGGATCCCCGGCACCGTTCCCGCGGTCACCATCAATAAGGTGTGCGGCTCCGGGTTGCAGGCGGTGATGATGGCGGCGCAGGCGATCCGCGCGGGGGATGAGCAGTTGCTCGTCGCCGGTGGTCAGGAGTCGATGTCCAACGCCCCCCACTATGTGCGCGGGATGCGCACCGGAGTGAAGTTCGGCGCGCAGACGATGGCCGATGGTCTCATCTCGGATGGCCTCTGGTGCTCGTTCTACGATCGGCACATGGGGGGGCACGCTGAGTACACCGCGAAGAAGGCGGGGATCACGCGGGCGCGGCAGGATGCCTTTGCGTACCGCTCGCATCAGCGGGCAATCGAGGCGATGAAGGCAGGGTACTTCACCGAGGAGATCGTCCCGGTGGAGATCCCAGGGAAGCGGGGGCCAACGGTGGTGAATGCCGATGAATCGCCGCGTGCCGATACCTCGATCGAGGCGCTCGGCGCGCTCAAGCCCGCCTTCGGGAAGGATGCGCCGCAGGAGATGACGGCGGCGGAGCTGACCGTGACGGCAGGGAATGCACCGGGCCTGAACGATGGGGGCGCGGCGCTCGTGGTGGCGTCTGAGGCGTATGCGAAGGCGCATGGCCTCCCGATCCTCGCGCGGATCACCGGCTACGCCTCCGGTGGTGGGGATCCACAGGATCTCTTCTTCGCGCCGATCGTCGCGGTGCGGAACCTCATGGCGAAGACGGGGCGGACGATTGGCGACTATGACCTGATCGAGGCCAACGAGGCCTTTGCCTCGCAGGCACTCGCCGACGGTGATGCGCTGGGGTGGGATGAGACGCACGTCAATGTGCATGGCGGCGCGATCGCGCTGGGGCATCCGATCGGCGCGAGTGGGGCGCGGATCCTCGTGACCCTGGTGCATGCGCTCAAGCAGCGTGGGAAGTCGACCGGCCTCGCGACGCTCTGTCTCGGTGGCGGGAACGCGGTGGCCCTCAGCGTGGAGATGGTCTGATGACGACGGGGACGGATCGGTTCGCCGTGGTCGGTGCGGGCCAGATGGGGAACGGGATCGCGCATGTCTGCGCGATGCAGGGATTCCCGGTGACCTTGATCGATGTCTCGGCCGAGGCACTCGCGAAGGCGCTTGCGACGATCGGCGGGAACCTCGATCGCCAGGTGAAGAAGGGGACGATCGATGAGGCGGCGAAGGTGGCGACGCTCGGGCGCATCACCACCGCGACCTCGCTGGAGGCGGTACAGGGTGCCACCGTGGTGGTCGAGGCAGCGACCGAACGGAAGGAGCTCAAGTTCCAGATCTTCCGTGAGCTCGACCGCCATGCCGATGCGGGGGCGATCCTCGCGACGAATACGAGCTCGATCTCCATCACCGAGATCGCGGCCGTGACGAAGCGCCCCGCGCAGGTGATCGGGATGCACTTCATGAACCCGGTGCCGGTGATGCAGCTCGTCGAGGTCATCCGCGGGCAGGCGACCTCCGATGCGGTCAACACGCGCACCGTGGAGCTCTCCAAGGCGCTGGGGAAGATCCCGGTCGAGGCGAACGACTATCCGGGCTTCCTCGCCAATCGGATCCTCATGCCGATGATCAACGAGGCCTGCTACGCCGTGATGGAGGGGGTCGGGACCCCCGAGGCGGTCGATCAGGTGATGAAGCTCGGGATGAATCATCCGATGGGCCCACTCACGCTCGCCGACTTCATCGGGCTCGACACCTGTGTAGCGATCCTCGAGGTGCTGCACGAGGGGCTCGGGGATCCCAAGTACCGGCCCTGTCCGCTCTTGAAGCGCTACGTGGCCGCCGGCTGGTACGGCCGCAAGTCGGGACGTGGGTTCTACGACTACCAGAAGGCCTGATCCGATGCGTCCTGCGTTCCCCCCAGCCGGCCTGTGATGACCGATCTGTTGCTTGACCTCACCGAGGAGCAGCGCGCCATCGTCGAGACGGCGCGCGCCTTCGCGGATGAGCGTCTCAGGCCGAATGCGGCCGCCTGGGATCGCGATGCGCACTTCGAGCCCTCGCTCATCCCGGCACTCGGCGAGCTCGGCTTCCTTGGGATGCTCCTGCCGAGTGCGTACGACGGGCTCGGACTCGACGCGCGCAGCTATCTCTTGGCGTTGGAGGAGATCGCGGTGGCCGATGCGAGCACCGCCGTGATGATGTCAGTGCACAACTCCCTGCCCACGCAGATGATTCTCAACTTCGGCTCAGAGGGGCAGAAGCAGCGCTTCCTCGCGCCGATGGCGCGTGGGGAGCTCCTTGGGGCCTTCGCGCTGTCGGAGCCTGATGCCGGGTCGGATGCGGCCTCGCTGCGCTGCCAGGCGCGTCGCGATGGGGATCACTGGATCCTCGAGGGCGCCAAGTCGTGGGTCACGAGTGGGACGCATGCCGGGGTGATCCTCGCCATGGTCCGCACCGACACCCCTGAGGCGCGAAAGGGGGCGAAGGGGATCTCCGCCTTCATCATTACCCCCGATCTCCCCGGGTTCTCCGTCGGCAAGAAGGAGGACAAGATGGGGATGCGCGCGTCGCCAACGGTGCAACTCGTCTTTGATGGAATGCGTGTCCCCGCTGATTGCTTGCTGGGCGCGGA
>JBEGVM010000091.1:0-8423 GCA_041178365.1 Gemmatimonadota bacterium
GACATCATCTGGTACGGGGATTACACCCGCGGGATCCTCGGGCGTCTCGATCCCAAGACTGGCGCCATCGATGAGATTCCCGTCCCCGCGGGCGCCGGTTCCCTCCCCTACGGCCTCGCCTCAGACGACAAGGACCGGATCTGGGTGACGCAGAACATCCCTAATCAGGGGACCTCGCTCGTGGGGTACGACCCCAAGGCGAAGAAATTCTTCGGGCAGACCGCCATCGGGAAGCCGACCAACAACACCATCCGCCACATGTACTTCGACAAGAAGACGGGGCTACTCTGGTTCGGGACCGATCAGGGGACGATCGGGCGGGCCGAGGTGTCGAAGCCGCGGGTGACGATGTAGGCTGACCGGGATCCGGCCGCCTCCCGGTCAGGGTTTCCCATGCACCGGAGACCCAAGGGTCCAAAAACCGTCCTATCTCTCGGCCCCGCGCAAGGTTGGCACTCCCCCAACCCGAGGCGCGTTTATTGAATCCCAAGGCATTTCCGAGTAGTTTACTAGTCTATCCGGAAACCCACGCTGGACCCGCCACAACCCGACGCTGCCATGTCCGCGACCATCGAATCACTCGTCAATAAAGAGTACCAGTACGGCTTCGTGACGGACGTCGATTCCGACACGATCCCGCCGGGCCTCACCGAAGCCACGGTCCGCCTCATCTCCAAGAAGAAAGAGGAGCCGGAATGGCTCCTCGAGTGGCGCCTGAAGGCCTTCCGCCGCTGGCAGACGATGACAGAGCCGCACTGGGCCAACGTCACCTACGAGCCGATCGACTACCAGGCGCACACCTACTACTCGGCGCCCAAGAGCGTGAAGCCGCTCCAGTCGCTCGACGATGTGGATCCGGAGCTCCTCAAGACCTACGAGAAGCTCGGCATCTCCCTCACCGAGCAGAAGCGGCTCACCGGCGTCGCCGTGGACGCGATCTTCGATTCGGTCTCGGTCGGCACCACCATGAAGGGGGAGCTCGCCAAGGCCGGCGTGATCTTCTGCTCCTTCGGCGAGGCGGTGCGCGAACACCCCGAGCTCGTGCAGAAATACCTCGGCTCGGTGGTCCCCTACTCCGATAACTTCTTCGCCGCCCTCAACTCGGCGGTCTTCTCCGATGGCTCCTTCGTCTACGTGCCGAAGGGCGTCAAATGCCCCCTCGAGCTCTCGACCTACTTCCGCATCAACGCCGCCAACACAGGGCAGTTCGAGCGGACGCTGATCGTCGCCGATGAAGGCGCCTCGGTGAGCTACCTCGAGGGATGCACCGCACCCAAGCGCGATGAGCACCAGCTCCATGCCGCCGTCGTCGAGATCATCGCGCTCGACCGGTCGACGGTGAAGTACTCCACCGTGCAGAACTGGTATGCCGGCGACAGCGAAGGGAAGGGCGGCATCTATAACTTCGTGACCAAGCGCGGGAAGGCTCTCACCGACGCCAAGATCTCCTGGACGCAGGTGGAGACGGGCTCCGCGATCACCTGGAAGTACCCCTCGGTCATCCTGCAGGGGGACAACGCCGTGGGCGAGTTCTACTCGGTCGCCGTCGTCAACGGGAAGCAGCAGGCCGACACCGGGACCAAGATGATCCACATCGGGCGCAACACCCGCTCGACGATCATCTCCAAGGGGATCAGCGCAGGCCAGGGGCAGAACTCCTATCGCGGCCAGGTGAAGGTGCTGCCGAAGGCCGAGGGGGCGCGCAACTACACGCAGTGCGACTCGATGCTGATCGGCAACCGGTGCGGGGCGCACACCTTCCCCTACATCGAGGTCGCCAATCATTCGGCGACCCTCGAGCACGAGGCGAGCACGTCGAAGATCGGCGAGGATCAGATCTTCTACTGCAAGGCGCGCGGGCTCAGCACGGAACACGCAATCAGCCTGATCGTCGCGGGCTTCTGCAAGGAGGTCTTCAAGGAGCTGCCGATGGAGTTCGCCCTCGAGGCGCAGCAGCTGCTCGGGATCTCGCTCGAAGGCTCGGTGGGCTGAGCCCGCTCGCCCTCCTCTCATCTCCATTCTCTCATCTCCATGCTGACGATCACGAATCTCCACGCCTCCGCTGGCGAGAAGGAAATCCTGAAGGGCATCTCCCTCACCGTGAAGGCGGGCGAGGTCCATGCGATCATGGGGCCGAACGGCTCCGGGAAGTCGACCCTCGCGCAGGTGATCGCGGGGCACCCCGGCTATGAGGTCACCTCAGGCTCCATCGAATACGATGGCCAAGACCTCCTCGAACTCGAGGCGGAGGAGCGCGCGCAGGCGGGCGTCTTCCTCGCCTTCCAGTACCCGATCGAGATCCCAGGCGTGACCAACGCCTACTTCCTCCGTGCGGCCTACAACGAGATCCGCAAGGCACACGGCGAGCCCGAGCTCGACCCGATCGAGTTCCTCGATGTGATGGAGGAGAGGCTCAAGGTCGTCGAGATGGACGACTCGATGATGCAGCGCTCCGTGAACACCGGCTTCTCCGGCGGTGAGAAGAAGCGCAATGAGATCCTGCAGATGGCCGTGCTCGAGCCCAAGCTCGCGGTGCTCGACGAGACCGACTCGGGGCTCGATATCGACGCGCTGCGCATCGTCGCCGAAGGGGTGAACAAGCTCAAGCGGCCCGACCGGGCGACGATCCTCGTCACGCACTACCAACGGCTCCTCAACTACATCGTCCCCGATCACGTGCATGTGCTCGCCGGCGGCCGGATCATCAAGTCGGGCGGCAAGGAACTCGCACTCGAGCTCGAGGCCAAGGGCTACGATTGGCTCCTGGAGCCGGTGACGGCGTGACCGCGATGACTTCGTACTCCGAGCAGTTCGCGACCCTCGGGACGGCGAACGCCCCGGCCTGGCTCCCGACGCTGCGCCAGCAGGCCTTCGAGCGCTTCACCGCGCTCGGCTTCCCGACCACGCGCAACGAGGAATGGCACTTCACCTCTGTCGCGCCGATCGCGGAGCAGGTCTTCCGCGCCATCAAGCCGGCGGCAACGACGCTCACCGTCACCGATCTCGCCCCTTACATCCTCGATCCCTCCTGGCATCGCCTGGTCTTCGTGAACGGGCGCTTCGAGCCGGGGCTCTCGCAGTTCGCTGAGCTCCCCGCCGACGTGGAGGTCACGACGCTCTCCGACTCGCTCCGCGCGTCGCCGGAGTGGGTCGAGGCGCACCTCGGCAAGCTCGCGGCCTTCGATGCCGCCGCCTTCACCGCGCTCAACACCGCCTTCATGCAGGATGGCGTGGTGGTGCGGATCCCGACGGGAGAGACCGTCGAGCTCCCACTGCAGATCCTCTCGCTCACCGATGCGCAGGCGCAGGGGGCGGCCTTCCATCCGCGGCTGCTCATCGTGGCCGAGGCGCAGAGCCAGGTCTCAGTGATCGAGACCTTCGCGTCGCACGGCGGTGGGACGTACCTCGTGAACGCCGTGGCCGAGGTGACGGTGGCCGATGGTGCGCGCGTGGACCACTACAAGGTGCAGCAGGAGAGCGCCGACGCCTTCCATGTGAGCACGGTCCAGGTCACACAGGGGCGGGATTCGATCTATCACTCCTTCTCCTTCGCGGCCGGTGCCGCGCTCTCGCGGACGAACATCTACACCAAGCTCCTCGGCACCGGGGGTGAGGCGCGCCTCAATGGGCTCTACGTGCTCGACGGCACCCAGCACGCCGACCATCAGACCTTCGTGGAGCATATCGCGGAGGCCTGCGCGAGCCGCGAGCTCTACAAGGGGATCCTCGACGGGGCCTCGCATGGGGTCTTCAACGGGAAGGTCTACGTGGACCCGCAGGCGCAAAAGACCGACGGGAAGCAGACCAACAAGGCACTCCTCCTCTCGGAGCGGGCGCGGGTGGACACCAAACCCCAGCTCGAGATCTTCGCCGACGATGTGAAGTGCACACATGGCGCGACGGTCGGCCGGCTCGACGAGCTCCCCCTCTTCTATCTGAAGAGCCGTGGGATCGGGACGGAGTCAGCGAGGGCGCTCCTCACCTATGCCTTCGCGGCTGAGGTGCTAGAGACGATCGAGATCGACCCGCTGCGCGTGGCGCTGGAGCGGGCGGTCTTCGAGCGGTTCACGCACACCGCGCTGGAGTGAGCGCGTAGCTTTCGATCATGGCTGACACCGCCGCCCTCGACGCCCTCTATCAGGAAGTGATCCTCGATCACAACCGACGTCCTCGGAACTTCCATCCGATGCCGTCGGCGAGTTGCTCGGCGGACGGGAAGAACCCGAGCTGCGGGGACCAGCTCACCATCTGGGTGCGCGTCGAGGACGATCGGATCGCCGACATCTCCTTCCAGGGCGTCGGCTGTGCGATCTCCAAGGCCTCGGCCTCGCTCCTCACCGAGGCGGTGAAGGGGAAGACGCGTGCGGAGGCGGTGGCGCTGTATGAGACCATGCACCGCGTGCTGACCGGGGTGGAGACCGACCCGACGGTGATCAAAGGGTTGGGGCCGCTGCGTGCATTGAGCGGCGTGGGGAAGTTCCCGATGCGCGTGAAGTGCGCCTCCCTCTCCTGGCACGCCTTCAAGGCGGCGCTCGATGGCGCGGGGACGGTGAGCACCGAGACCGGCGCGGGTCCTCACTCCACATGACCGACGACACACTCCCCTTCGTCGAGGTGCCGCTCACCGCGGCGGCGGTGACCGAGGGGGAGCTGGCGACGACGACCCTCCCCAGCGGCACGAAGCTCTGCATCGGTCGGCATCAGGGGGCACTCTTCGCCGTGAAAGATGAATGCCCGCACGCGGAGTTCCCGCTCTCCGAGGGAACGCTCTATCCCTCTGGGGAGCTCGAGTGCTGCTGGCATGGCGCGAAATTCGATTGCATGACGGGCGCCGTCCGGGGCGGCCCGACCGACCTTCCCCTCGTCCGGTTCGAGATCATGGACCGCGACGGCTCTCTCTGGGTACGACGAGCTATATGAGCCTCACCCCCCTCGCGCCGCGCACGGAGTTCCCCCTCCTCGCGGCGCATCCGACCCTCGCCTATCTCGACTCGGCGGCGACGACGCAGAAGCCGAAGGTGGTGCTCGACGCCATCGCCTCCTACTACACCTGGTCCAACGCCAATCCGCACCGCGGGGCCTATGCGCTCGCAGCGACCGCCACCCAGGCCTACCACGACGCCCGGGACCGCGTCGCGCTCTTCCTCGGCGTCTCCGATGCCGACACGGTGATCTTCACCCGCGGGTCGACCGAGTCGCTGAACCTCGTCGCGACCGCCTGGGGCCACGCGAATGTGCAGGCGGGGGACAACATCGTCGTCACCCGGATGGAGCACCACGCGAACTTCGTCCCCTGGCAGCAGCTCGCGCGCGCTGTGGGAGCGGAGTTCCGGATCGCGGAACTGGGGCCGGAGGGGACGCTCGACCTAGACCATCTCGCCTCGCTCCTCGATGCGCGCACCAAGGTCGTGGCCTTCGGGCATGTCTCCAACGCGCTCGGGACGATTCACCCGGTCAGTGAGATCGTGAAGCTCGTGCGGCAGTCGTGCGGGGCCTTACTCGTCTGTGACGGCGCGCAGGCGGTCCCCCACCTGCAGAGCTGGGTCGATCGCCTCGGCGTCGATGTCTACTCGTTCAGCGGGCACAAGCTCGGTGGCCCGATGGGGATCGGTGGCGTGGTCATCCGTCGGCCGATCCTCGAGGCGATGCCCCCGTACCACTTCGGCGGGGACATGATCGAGTGGGTCAACGATCAAGACTCCACCTGGAACGTGCTCCCGCATCGGTTCGAGGCGGGGACGCCGAATGTCGAGGGGGCGGTCGCCCTTGCCGCGGCCTGCACCTATGTGACGGGCCTCGGCCTCGAGGCGATCCGCGAGCATGAGGTGGCGCTGACCACGCAGGCGATGGCGGAGCTCGGGGCGGTCCCCGGGGTGACGCTCCTCGGGACGCGCAGCGCCGAGGGACGGAGTGGGGTGGTGAGCTTCACCGTGGAGGGGGTGCATCCGCATGATATGTCGACCGCGCTCGATGTGGCGGGGATCGCGGTGCGCGCGGGGCATCACTGCGCCCAGCCGCTCATGCGCGCGCTCGGGGTGCCGGCGACGGTGCGCGCAAGCTTCTGGGTGTACAACACGTCGGAGGACGTGACGCGGTTGGTGAGTGCGGTGAAGCAGACGCAGGAGCGGTTCGGGGCGGTGTAAAGTCCCGCCCGGAGCGCGGGAACCTCTGGTAGGACGGTAGCCCGACGGAGCGGACTGGCGCATCTTGAGAGGGTCTCTCACTCTCTTCTCCACATGCGACTCCACCGCGTCCTCTCGTTCCTTCTCTCCTGCGCTGTCATCGTTGGGGCCTCCACCGCCGACGCCCAGCGTACCGAGCGCCCCCCACTCCACGGCAAGCACTGGGTCGCCGTCACGGGCAAACCTCTCGCCGCCACCGCGGGCGCGATGATCTTCCAGCAGGGGGGCAACGCCGTCGACGCCTCCGTCGCGATGCTCGCCGCCGTCTGCACCATGTGGGACACCTTGGGCTGCGGGGGCGAGACGCAGGCGCTGATCTATCACCCCGGACTCAAGAAGGTGATCGGGATCAACGCCCTCGGCGTCGCCCCCACCGGCGCGACGGCGGAGTTCTATCTCGCCAAGGGGTTCCGCTTTCCTCCCGAGTTCGGTCCACTCGCCGCCGTCACCCCTGGCACCCCCGGTGGGATGATGGTAATGCTCGCCGAGTATGGGACGATGAGCTTAGCGCAGGTGCTCGCGCCGGCGATCCAGATGGCGGAAGAGGGGTATCCGATGGAGGCGCAACTCGCGGGGAGCATCCAGAGCAATGCGCGGCGAATCAAGGAGTGGAAGTATTCCCCTGCGGTCTTGCTCCCTCATCTCGGCAAGACACGCGAAGCGCCCGAGGCGGGTGAGATCTTCAAGCAGCCTGACCTCGCCGCGACGTTCAAGAAGCTCGTCGAAGCCGAGCAGCAGGCGCTGCGACAGAAGAAGTCACGGAAGGCCGCCATCATGGCCGCCTACGATCGCTTCTACAAGGGCGATATCGCTGACGAGATCGTGCGCGCGGTGCGTGAGGAGGGCGGGCTCTTCACCAAGGAGGATCTGGCGAAGTGGGAGGTGAAGATCGAGGAGCCCTACTCCACGAACTACCGCGGCTACGAAGTCTACAAGCTCCCCATCTGGCAGCAGGGGCCAGTGATGCTCCAAGCGCTGAACATGCTCGAGAGCGTGGACCTGAAGGGACTTGGATACAACAGCGCACAGTACATCCATACGATCTATCAGGCGATGAGCCTCTCCTTCGCGGACCGTGACTTCTACTATGGCGATCCCTCCTTTCCGCCGGAGGAGCCGGTGCAGGGGTTGATGAGCAAAGCGTATGCGAAGGCGCGCTGGGCACAGATGAGCGCGGATAAGAACGATGCCACGGTAAAGCCGGGTGATCCCTATCTATTTCAGGGCGGCACGAATCCCTTCACCGAGCTCTTGTCGAAGTGGTCGACGACTGGGCCACGTGCGGATTCGGCGGCGCGCGCCGGCACCACCGGTGGCACCACCGGCGGCGCGAGCGGAAACACCGAAACGGAGGACGCCGCCTTCCACGAGGCCTTCACCCGTGGGACGACGAGCATTCAGGCGGCGGACAAGGCGGGATGGATGGTCTCGATCACGCTGAGCGGAGGCTGGATGCCGGCGGTAATCGCGGGGCGCACCGGGATTGGGCTTTCGCAGCGGGCGCAGGCGTTTGTGACGCGCGCCGAGGATGGACCGTTCAATGTGATCGAGCCGGGGAAGCGCCCACGCGTGACCCTCACCCCGACGATCGCCCTCAAGGAGGGGCAGCCCTGGATGGCCTTCTCCGTGCAGGGGGGCGATACGCAGGACCAGGATCTCCTGCAGTTCTTCCTCGCGATGGTGGAGTTTGGCCAGACCGTGCAGCAGGCGGCGGAGCATCCGGGGTTCCACAGCTACCAGATGCGCTCGAGCTTCGGACTGCATGATGCACGGCCGGGCCGCATCCAGCTCAACGAGAAGATCCCCGATTGGGTGCGCGAGGATCTGCGGCGGCGCGGGTATGTGATGGAGTTCGCGAGCCGAACCTCAGGGCCGATCACCGCGATCATGTTCGACAAGGCACGCGGCAGCTTCTGGGGCGCGGCGAGCAACCATGGCGAAGATTACGGGATTGCGTGGTAAACTGACGCGGTCGGATCGATGTAGGACCCGATGGCGGTGCGTCTCAACAGAGATGCACCGCCATCGCTTTGAAGGTCACCACCACGGCGAGCCCCGGCTCCAGAGACAGCTCCTGCGTCGACCGTGTGGTGAGCGCGGCGACGATCGGCGTCCCGCGGACATCGACGGTGACGCGGGTCAGCGCCCCAAGCGTGACGAGCTCGACGATGCGCCCCGAGAAGCGATTCCGCGCCGAGTCGTGCGTCTGGCCGCGTGCGACGGTGATCTCCTCAGCGCGGA
>JBEGVM010000092.1:0-2810 GCA_041178365.1 Gemmatimonadota bacterium
TTTCCCCGCCAGTTGCCGATCACGCCGATCGCCGACCTCGAGGCACGGGACGATGACCTCGTCCTCTCGACCCAAGGGCGCTCCCTCTGGGTCGTCGATGACGTAAGCCCGCTCCGCGAGCTCTCCGCCACGGTGACTGCGAGTGCGGCGCATCTCTTCGCACCGGCTCCCGCCGTCCGCGCGCAGAAGGGGATGGATCCCTTCGACCCGCAACCCGGGCTCCCGGATCAGCCCTCGAACGGCGCGGTCCTCCACTATTGGTTGGGGAACGCATCCGCTGGTCCCGTGACGCTCGAGATCCGCGACGCCGCACGCCGCACCGTCCGCGTGCTCACCTCGGATAGCGCGGCCGCACGGACGGCCCGCACGCCGCGCCTCGCCATGACGCGCGGGTTGCATCGCGTCGTCTGGGACCTCACCTATGCCGGCCCCCGGGCCATCGAAGGCCAGGTGGTGTGGGGGTATGTGGGTGGGATCAAAGCCCCCCCGGGGAGCTACGAGCTCCTCCTCACCGCCAACGGCGTGACGATGCGCCGCACGGTGACGGTGACCGCGGATCCCCGCCTGCCACAGATCACCGCCGCGGAGTACGCGGAGCAGTTCCGCATCGCCAGCACCGTCCGGGATTCCCTCGACGCCCTGAATCGGACCCTGCAGGAGTTACGAGAGGTCCGCACCCAACTGGAGGGACTGACGCGTGCCGCTGCGCGGGTGGGAGAGGAGGGAACGCTGCGACCGATGATCGAGGCGTTGACCACCAAGCTGCAGGGACTCGAGACGCGATTCACACAGACCAAGAGCCGGAGCGGTCAGGATCCGATCCGCTTCGCGGGGCAACTCGACAACCAGTGGGCGGAGCTGTATGGCAACGTCACCGGACCCAACGGATACATCGCGGGGGGGCCCGAGGGCCGCCCGACCAAGGCCGCGACGGAGCGACTCGCCGAGCTGAGCGCACGATGGGAGCGCCTGCGGCTCACCTGGCAGGAGGTGGTGACGAAAGACATCCCCGCCTTGAACGCGACAGCCCAGCGGCTCACCCTCGGTGGCATCGCGATCCCGCAGGGCGCGGTGGTCCCCTGACGCCATCGCGGGGCGCGCCGATGGCGGCGCGCCCCGTCAGAAGGGGCGTTCGAGGCTCTCGGACTGCGGGGTGAAGAGCTCGGCGCCGGACTCGGTGATGACCATGTCGTCCTCGAGCCGGATGCCGAACTCCCCAGGCAGATAGATCCCGGGCTCGTCACTGAAGACCATCCCGGGGGCGAGTGGGAGGGTGTTGCCGCGCACGAGATAGGGCCACTCGTGGCCATCCATCCCCATCCCGTGGCCGACGCGGTGGGAGAAGTAGCGGTAGTCGGGGCCATAGCCCGCCTCGACGATGACATTGCGCGCAGCGGCATCGACCGCCTCACAGGGAAGCCCTGGCCGCGCTGCCTTGAGCGCGGCGGTCTGCGCGCGATGCTCTAACTCGAACACATCCTTCATCTTCTGGGTGGGCCGGCCGAGGACGAAGGTGCGCGAGATGTCCGAGCTGTAGCCCTCGACCTTGCACCCGCCGTCGATGAGGAGGATGCTCCCTTCGCGGATCACCTGCGGCGTCGCCGATCCATGCGGGAGGGCCGAATACTTCCCGACCTGCACCCCCGCGCCCCCCACATAGCCGAGGCGTTGGTGCGCCTGCGCGACGAGCCGCGCGAACTCCTCCTGTGTCATCCCCTCCCGCAGGGATTTCCACGCCGCCTCGTACGCGGTGAGGGTGACGGCACTCGCATGGCGCATGAGCGCGATCTCATGCGCGTCCTTCACCATCCGACAGCCGGCGGTGATCGGCGTCCCATCGACTACGGTGACGGCGGCGAGCCGTGAGATCCCATGACTGAACTGGAAGCGCACCGTCTCCTCGCAGGCGATCGTCGCCGTGGCGAGGCCACGGGCCTGCAGCGCCTGCGCCACGAGGGCATAGGGATCCTCGTGCTCCTCCCAGGCATAGACATCGGCCCCGCCCTGCATCGGACCGAGGGCCACCTGCTCCATCGCACGCTCCTCCTCGAACTTCGGGGTCACGAGGAAGGGACGACCGCGCACCGGGAGGAAGGCGGCGAGGAGTCGCTCGCTGATCCCCCACTCGATCCCCGTGAAGTACACCATCGAGGTCCCCCCCGTCAGCATCAGCGCATCGATCCCGCCATCACGCATGCGCTGGGTGCCCTTCGCGATGCGCCCCTGCCGTTCGGCGACGCTGATCGGCACGACCCCATCCCGCATGGGCCGGAGCGCCCGGATGGCTGGGGGGAGATCGGTACTCGGCTGTCCGGCCGTCTCGTGCGCCCCCGCCACACTCGCAGGAGTCCCGATCGCGAGTCCGGCGCCGAGGGTGGTCGCCGAGGTGAGGAAGGTACGACGCGTCGTCATCGGAGGATGCTCCGGAGAGGGAAGGGAATCAGAAGATGCGTACGTTGATGTACTTCTTCGGATCCGACCGGAAGTCGACGACGAGCTTCCGCAGATCGATCAGCAGGGAATCGGAGTTACGGTAGAGCGAGGGATCGTTCACGAGGAGTCCGAGCGATCCCTCCCCACGCTCCACGCGGGCGAGGATCGTGTCCGCCTTGCCGATCGCGCCGCGCAGGTTCGCTTCGGCGGACACGAGCGACCGCGAGAGCGATTCGAAGCGCTCCGTCGCATTCCGAAGATTCTGTGACGCTTGGCGGCTCTGGCGCAGGATCTCCTGCACCTCCCCCTGTGAGGTGGCACTGTCCACGCGAGACATGGTGCGCTGCAGGGCATTCGCCGAGGTGGCGACATCGGCG
>JBEGVM010000093.1:0-9411 GCA_041178365.1 Gemmatimonadota bacterium
GGGCTCGTCAAGCGTCGCCCCCCCGCCACCGACATCTTCGATCGCTCGCGGTGGGATGAGGCGACGCAGCAGATCAGTACCCTCTACAGCAACGAGGGGTACATCTACGCCCAGGTGCGGCCGGTGATCGAGCGCGATCCCTCCGACAGCGCGGGCTACGTCCGACTGCGGTGGGACATCCAGGAAGGGACCCCCGCGATCATCAACCGGGTGGACATCCTCGGGAATGATTTCACCGTCGAGAACTGCATCCGCGATCAGCTGGTGATCATCCCGGGCGATGTGTTCAATCAGGAGCGGATGATCCGCAGCTGGCGCAGCATCTCGAATCTCGGGTTCTTCGAGGCCCCACTGCCCTTCCCGGATGTACGTCCGGCCAATCAGGAGGGAGATGTCGACATCGTCTTTCGCGTGAAGGAGAAGCGGACGGGGAACGTGAACTTCGGGGCCTCGGTCGGGCAGGGGGTCGGGCTCGGCGGGTTCGTCGGGCTCGAGCAGCCGAACCTCTTCGGCAAGTGCAAGCGCGGGTCCCTCCAGTGGCAGTACGGGCAGTTCATCAACGACTTCAACTCCTCGTATGTCGATCCGCAGATCCGCGGCTCGCTGATCTCCGGTCAGGTGAATGCGTATCGGTCCCAGGCCCGCTTCCGCATCGCGGATCTCGGGCGCACCACGCGAACGGGTGGGACGCTGCGGGTCGGGTTCCCCGTCCCGCGGAGCCGCTTCGCCCGCGTCTTCGTGTCGTACGGGCTGGAAGGGGTCCGGTTCGGCACGGAAGGGCTGCTGGGGACGGTGACCACCGACCAGTGTGAGGGGTGTATCCGGAGCACCGTCGGGGTGGACATCAGCCGCGACACGCGACTCGACATGCCCTTTGCGACCGAGGGGCAACTCCAGTCGTTCAGCGCGGCGTTCAACGGCGGACCCCTCGGGGGCACGGCGACCTACCAGCGCTACACGACCGAGTTCCGCAATTACACGATCATCGGGCGGATCGGGGGGACGAAGCCGGGCACGCAGCCGCTGCGCCTCACCTTCGGGCTCTCGACCCGGGCGGGTGCGGTCTTCGGCGACCCTGGCCAGTTCTTCTGGTCGCAGCAGTTCTCGCTGGGCGGCGTGCAGTTCGGTGAGGCGCTCCGCGGCTATCCCGAGTTCTCCATCACGCCGACCGGGTTCACGACGGCGACGGGGACCTTCAACGCCCAGCGCGAATCGTTCGGGAGCGCCTTCTTCGTCAGCACGGCGGAGGTGGGGCTGCGCTTCAATCAGTCGGTGTACATCAACATGTTTTACGACGCGGGTAATCTCTGGGGGCGCCCTCGGGACTTCGATCCCACCCGGCTCTTCCGTGGTTCCGGCGTCGGTCTCAGCACCGTCACACCGCTCGGGCCATTGGGCATCGATTATGCCTACGGCTTCGATCGGCGTGACGCGTTCGGTCGTCCCGATCCGAAGTGGCAGCTGCACTTCCGGCTCGGCCAGATCTTCTAACCTTTCGGAGTGTTCTCACCCATGCGTTCCCGTCTTCGCGGTGTCGTCCTCGCCGCCCTCTCCCTCGCGGCCGTGGCCGCTCCCGTCGCTGCCCAGACCAAGGTGGCGTTCGTCGACACTCGCAAGATCCTGCAGGAGATGCCGGGTCGGAATCAGATCGAGGCGCGTCTCCGCACGGAGATCGATGCGCTCGGCGTCCGTGAGAAGGTCATGGTCGACTCGCTCAACTTGATGTTGAACGCCTTCCAGAAGGACTCGTCCACGCTCTCGCAGGCGGATCGCACGAAGCGGTTCACCGAGATGCAGGCCTTCGACGCCCGCTACCGGGACACCCTCGAGGTACTCCAGCAGGAGGCGCAGGCGAAGCAGGCGGAGGCGATGCAGCCGCTCTTCGATCAGATCCGCGAGGCGCTGGAGATGGTGCGCGCGGCCGAGGGCTACGCGATGATCTTCGACATGGGGGCGCAGACCAATCCCGTCGTCGCGATGGACAAGAACCTCGACCTCTCGGACAAGGTGATCGCGCGGATTCGTACGATGCCGGTGGCGCGTCCGGCGGCGCAGCCGACGCCGACGCGTCCTCCTGCGGCCCCGGCGACGCGTCCTCCTGCCGCTGGGCCGACGGGCCAGCCGGCTGGCGTGCGCCGCCCGTAGTCCCGGCGTCGGGCCCACGCCGGTCGCGAGCATGACCGCGCCATCGTCCGTCCCCCTGCGGGTCGCTGACATCGCCGCCCTGTTGGGCGCGTCGATCGTCGGCGACCCGTCGGTCGTTGTGACCGGGGTCGCACCGCTCGATCGCGCCGGCCCCGGCGATCTCTCATTCCTCGCCTCCGCGCGCTATCTGGAGCTCTTTGCCGTGACGGGGGCGAGCGCCGTGATCGTCGCGCCGGAGCTGGCAGAGGCGGTGGGCTCCTGTGGGACCCGCCTCGTGGTGGCGAAGCCGCATGAGGCGATCCTCGCGGTCATCGCGCGCCTCCATCCCGCGCCGGCGGCGCCCTTCATCGGCGTGCATCCGACGGCGGTGGTCGCCCCTGATGCCGTGGTCGCGCCCGATGCCTGTGTGGAGGCGTTCAGTGTGATCGGTGCTGGCGCGACCATCGCGGCGGGGGCCTGGATCGGACCGCATTGCGCGGTCGGCGAGGGGAGTGTGGTCGGCGCGCAGACGCGTCTCATCGACTCCGTCACCCTCTATCCCGGGTGTCGCATCGGCGCGCGAGGCCTGATCCATGCTGGCACACGGATCGGGAGCGATGGCTTCGGTTTCGTCTATCGCGACAGCGCGCATCAGAAGATCCCGCATGTGGGGCGGTGTGTGATCGGCGACGATGTGGAGATCGGGGCGAACTGCACGATCGACCGTGGGAGCATCGACGACACCCTGATCGGTGACGGGACGAAGCTCGACAACCTCGTCCATATCGGACACAACGTCCGAGTCGGGAAGCACTGTCTCATGGCGGCGGGGTGCGTGGTCGCCGGCTCGGCTCGGATCGAGGATCTCGTGACGCTCGCAGGGCAGGTCGCGATCGGTGGGCATCTCACCGTCGGCCGAGGGGCGCGGATCGCGGCGAAGTCCGGGGTGATCAAGGACGTACCGGCGGGGGAGACGTGGAGTGGATTCCCCGCGCGGCCGCACCGTGACGAGATGCGGCGTGCGGCGGCGGGCGCTCGCCTCCCGCGGATCCTCGCGGCCCTCGAGCGTCTCGTGGGTGGCGGGTCGGAGTCGTAATGGGGCGTCGCACGATCGCGCGTGCCGTCACCGTCTCTGGGATCGGCCTGCATCTTGGGCGGCCCTGCGCGCTGACCTTCGAGCCGGCCACGGCCGGCCAGGGGGTGCGCTTTCGTCGCACCGATCTTCCGGGCGCTCCAGTGACCCCTGCCCATGTCTCCGTGGCCGTCGCGGCGGAGCGCCGGACGCAGTTGGGCACGGGGGCGGAGGCGCTCCACACCGTGGAGCATGTGCTCGCGGCCGTCACGGGCCTCGCGATCGATGATCTCACCATCGCGATGGATGCGGCGGAGCCGCCGATCATGGATGGGTCGGCGGAGCCGTTTCGCACGTCGCTCCTCGAGGCGGGGATCGTGGAGCATGGGGGTGAGGTCGCCGTGTTGCGGCTTCGCGAGCCGGTGCGCGTCGTGGATGGGGAGTCGGTCTATGTGGCGACCCCGGCCGAAGCGTTGGAGCTCGAGGTGCGCATCGAGTTCCCGCATCCGCTGATCGGGGCACAGGTGGGGCACTGGGTGGTGACGCCGGAGTGCTTCGGCGCGGAGCTGTCGGCGGCGCGGACCTTCGGGCTGATGAGCTGGGTGGAGGAGCTTCGGGGACAGGGGCTGATCCAAGGGGCCTCGACCGCGAACACCATCGCACTCGATGCGACGGGGGTCGTCGACACGACGCTCCGCTGGCCGGACGAATTCGTCCGGCATAAGGCGTTGGATGTGGTGGGGGATTTGGCGCTCGCGGGGTGCCGTGTGGCTGCGCGCATCACGGCGACCAAGCCCAGTCATCGTGGGACCGTCACCTTCGTGCGCGCGCTGCTCGCACAGGCGGCAGGACACTCGAACGCGGAGTTACCGGTGGATATCGAACAGATCATGCGCATCCTTCCGCACCGCTATCCGTTCCTCCTGGTGGATCGGATCATCGAGATGCAGGAGAAGACGCGCATCGTCGGCCTCAAGAACGTCACGATCAACGAGCCCTTCTTCCAGGGCCACTTCCCGGGCCATCCGATCATGCCGGGGGTCTTGATCGTCGAGGCGATGGCGCAGGTCGGGGGCGTCCTCCTGATGGGGACGGTCGACGCGCCGGAGACGAAGGTCGTCTACTTCATGTCGCTCGACAATGTGAAGTTCCGACGTCCGGTGAAACCCGGGGATCAGCTGCGGATCGAGGTCGACATCGTACAGCTCCGGAGTACGATGTGTCGGATCAAGGGCGTGGCGAAGGTGGATGATGTGGTGGTCTGTGAGGCCGACATGGCCGCCGTGGTGCGCGACCGATGAGCACGCGCATCCATCCCACCGCGATCGTCGACGCGGGGGCGCAGCTCGGCGCCGATGTGGTCGTCGGACCGTGGGCGATCATCGGCCCCAACTGCACCGTCGGCGACGGGAGCGTCATCGAGACGCGCGCCGTCCTCGAGGAGCAGGTCCACCTCGGGCCTCGCGTCACCGTGGGGATCGGCTCGATCCTGGGCGGCAAGCCCCAGGACCTCAAGTTCAAGGGCGAGGTCACGACGGTCGAGATCGGCGAGGGGACGACGATCCGTGAGTATGCGACCGTCAATCGTGGGACCTCGGAGTCGTACAAGACGACGGTCGGGAAGCAGTGCTTCCTCATGTCCTACGTGCACCTCGCGCACGACTGTCATATCGGCGATGGCGTCATCATCTCGAATGCCACGCAGTTGGCGGGGCATGTGAAGATCGATGACCGGGCGATCATCTCCGGGCTCTGCGCGATCCATCAATTCGTGAAGATCGGACGGCACGCCTTCGTCGGTGGGATGTCGCGCGTGGCGAAGGACATCCCGCCGTACGTGAAGGCGGTCGGGAACCCGGTGAAGCTCTACGGGCTCAACTCCGTCGGCTTGCAGCGCAGCGGGTTCGCCGAGGAGACGATCGCCGAGCTCAAGAAGGCGTATCGGTTCTTCTTCCGGTCGGAGGAGAACATCTCGCAGGCGCTCGAGCGCGCGCGGGCCGAGCTCAAGCCGCTGCCGGAGGTCGAGGCCTTCATCGCCTTCGTCGAGGCGAGCGGGCGCGGGGTGGTGGTATGACGCGGCCCCCGGTGCGCGTCGGGGTCATCGGTGCGGGGAGCCTCGGCTTCCATCATGCCCGGTTGCTCCGCAGCGTCCCCGGGGTCGCCTTCCAAGGCATCTTTGAGGCGAATGCGGAGCGCGCCGGTGTCGTCTCGCGGGAGTTGGAGGTCCAGGCGCACCCGACCGTCGAGGCATTGCTCGAGCAGGTCGACGCGGTCTCGATCGTCGTGCCGACGCCCTTCCACCATCAGGTGGCGATGGCGGCATTGGCCCAGGGGAAGCATCTCCTCATCGAGAAGCCGATCACCGTCACGCTCGCCGAGGCCGACGAGCTCCTCGATCTGGCCGAGCGGCAGGGGGTGCTCGTGCAGATCGGGCATATCGAGCGCTTCAATCGGGCGGTGCGTGCCGCGCTGCCGTATGTCGATCATCCGCTCTTCATCGACAGCGATCGACTCGCCCCGTTCAATCCCCGCGGGAGCGATGTGGCGGTGGTGCTCGACCTGATGATCCACGACATCGATCTGGTGCTCACCCTCACCGGCTCCCCGGTCACCGAAGTCTCGGCGGCCGGCCTCCCGGTGCTCACCCCGTCGATCGATATCGCGGATGCGCGGTTGCGATTCGCCAGTGGGGCGGTCGCGACGATCACCTCGAGCCGCGTCTCGAAGGATCGGATGCGGAAGCTGCGCATCTTCCAGCGGAACGGCTATCTCTCGCTCGACCTCGCGGCGGGCACCGGCGAGATGTATCGGCTCCGGGGGGATGTGGACCTGGCGACGCTCGCGCAGCAGGCGCAGCCGCTTGAGGCGTTCGTCGAACGCGTGCCGCTGGAGGCACCAGAGGGGGAACCCCTCAAGCTAGAGCTCGAGAGCTTCGCCGCCGCGTTGCGTGGGGAGATCCCCGTGGCGGTGACCGGCCGTGCGGGGCGTGAGGCGCTGGCGGTGGCGCTGCAGATCGTCGCCGATATCGAGCGCGGCGCGCCGCGTGCGTGAGATCCTGATCCTCGCCGGGGAAGCCTCCGGCGATCTGCACGGCGCCTTGCTCGCCGAGCAGCTCCGAGCGCTGCGCCCTGACCTCGCGCTTACCGGAACGGGGGGCACCCGTATGCGCGCGGCGGGGGTCGAGCTGCTCACCGAGCATGCCGGGGTGGTGGGATTCGTCGAGGTGATCCGGCACATCCCCGCGCATCTCCGCCTGCTCCGGCAGGTGAAGGCCGCGATGGCGAGTGGGCGGGTCGCGCTGGTGATCCTCATCGACTACCCGGGCTTCAACATGCGCGTCGCCGCGGCGGCGAAGGCGCTCGGTGTCCCGGTGCTCTACTACATCACGCCGCAGGTCTGGGCGTGGAAGGCGGGCCGGATGCGCTCTATGGCGGAGACGATCACCAAGGCCGCGGTGATCCTCCCCTTCGAGGAGTCGCTCCTTCGGGCCGGCGGCGTCGATGCGACCTTCGTGGGGCATCCCCTGTTGGATCGTGCGGTGGCGATGCCCGATCGCGCGGAGGCGCGGCGACGCTGTGGGTTGCCCGAGACGGGGGAGGTACTCGCCCTCTTCCCTGGGAGTCGCGCGGAGGAGATCCGTCGGCATCTCGGCGACTTCGTCGCGGTCGCGCGGCGGTTGCAAGCGGAGCGCCCTGGGCTGCAGGTGGTCCTGAGCGCCGCCCCGACGATCACCTTCGCGCCCGGTGAGATCCCGTTTCCTGTGGTGCGCTCCGCGAGCTTCGATGTGCTCCGCGCCGCCGATGTCGCGCTCTGCAAGAGTGGGACGACGACGCTCGAAGCGGCGGTCGCAGGGTGCCCCTGTGCGATCGTCTACCGGACGAGTCCTATCTCGTACGCCATCGCGCGACGCTTGGTGAGGATCCCGCATATCGGGCTCTTGAACATCGTGGCGGGACGCGAGGTCGCGCCGGAGTTCGTGCAGGATGCCTTCACCCCTGAGGCGGTGGCGGCGGCGCTCGCGCCGTTGTTCGATCCGACTGGAGCGCCCCGTCAGCGGATGCTCGAGGGGCTCGCCGAGGTGCGGGAGCGGTTGGGGAGCGCGGGGGCGAGCGCGCGCGTGGCGACGATGGCGGCGGAGCTGGTACGGTGAGTGACGAGGCAGCACGCGAGCGGAAGGTTCGGCGGGCCGATTGGCTGGTCTCACTCGTCGTCGGTCTGCTCGCGCCCACCTGGCGCTTCACCTACGTGCACGTTGATCGCGTGCCATGGTCGGCATCGCCCCCACGTCCCTTCATCTGTGCGTTGTGGCATGGGGAGCTGATGCCGATCCTCTGGGCGCATCGCGAGCGCGGGATCGTCGGGATGGTCAGTGCGCATGGCGATGGAGAGATCCTCTCCCGCATCATCGCGCGGTGGGGATATCGCCTGGTGCGGGGCTCCACCTCACGTGGGGCGGGGCGGGTCCTGCTCGCCTTCGTGCGTGAGTTGCGCGCGGGGCAGGTGGGGATGTTGACCCCGGATGGTCCGCGAGGGCCGGCAGGGGTCCCTCAAGCGGGCGTCTTGCTCGCGTCGAAGCAGGCCGACGCGCCGATCGTCCCGGTGCGGTGCGAGGTCGCTCACGCCTGGCGACTCAAGAGCTGGGACCGCTTCCTGATCCCCAAGCCCTTCGCCCGCGTGACGATCACCTATGGCGAGCCCTGGGTGCCCGAGGGAACGGACCAGGTGGCGTTGGATGAGCTGGCGCGTCGGATGGGGCCACCCTGATGCGATCGCGCCTATTCGCAGCCGTGGAGCGCTCGTGGCGTGAGGGCGGCGTGCTGCCGACGTTGCTCGCCCCGCTCGGCTGGCTCTACGGCAGCGTGATGCATCTCCGGAATCGGTGGTACGATGCCGGCCTGCTCCGGACGCACGGCTTGGGCCTCCCGACGATCAGCGTCGGCAACCTCACGGTCGGCGGCACGGGGAAGACGCCGATGAGTGCCTGGGTGGCGCAGGAGCTCCTGCAGCGCGGGGTGCCTCCGGCGATCCTCCTCCGTGGGTACGGCGACGATGAGCCGGAGGTGCACCGGCGCCTCACCCCTCGCGCGCTCGTCATCGCCGATCCCGACCGCGTGCGTGGCGCGCGGGCGGCGCGGCAGGCCGGCGCGCAGGCGATTGTCCTCGACGATGGGTTCCAGCATCGACGCGCGAGCCGCGATCTCGACCTGGTGTTGGTGGCCGCTGAACAGGGGATCCCCGACCGAGTGCTTCCTGCGGGGCCACTCCGCGAGCCCCGCATGGGGATCGCGCGCGCCTCGGCGATCCTCGTCACCCGCAAGTCGGCCTCCCTCGCGCAGGCGACCGCGGTGGGGGAGGGGTGGAGCCGCTTGGCCCCGCGCGCCCCGGTGGTGCTGGTCTCGCTGGTCTTGGATAGGTTGCGCGCTGCCTCCTCAGGGTCGAAAGCGACCGGCACCGATGGCTCGCCTGATGGGTCCGCTGCCGAAGGGGATCTTCCGCTCACGGCGCTCGCGGGCGAGCGCGTCTTGGTGATCGCCGGCGTCGGGGATCCGCACGCCTTCGCTCGACAGATCGAGGCGCTCGGGGCCCAGGTGGAGTTGGAGCCTTTTCCGGACCATGCCGCATTCTCCGATGCCGATCTGGCCGCGTTATCGGCCCGTGCGCAAGGGGTGGATCGTGTGGTCTGTACCCTCAAGGACGCCGTCAAACTGGGGCCCCGATGGCCTCGCAATGCCCCCCTGCTTTGGTATCTTTCCCAGCGCGTGGTCATCGAGCGTGGTGGGGAGGTCCTGACGGCCCTCCTCGACCGGTCGGTGGTGCGACGTGATGGGTGATCTGGAGTTCCCCCCAACCGCCGGTTTCCGCACCGGTTCTGTCCCCTGTGTGCATGCCAGACCTTCGTCTGCCGACTGATACGATCGTCCACCCCGATAAGGACCGCTTCCTCAACGAGGAGAACCCGTTCGAGGCGATGATGTCCCGCTTCGACCGGGCGGCCCAGCTCCTCGACCTCGAGCCGGGGATCTACAAGGTGCTCCGCCACGCCGAGAAGGAGATCACCGTCTCCATTCCGGTGATGATGGACAGTGGGGAGGTCGAGGTCTTCACGGGGATCCGCGTCCTGCACAACACCTCCCGTGGGCCAGCGAAGGGCGGGATCCGCTTCGACATGAATGTCTCGCTCGACGAGGTGAAGGCCCTCGCGGCGTGGATGACGT
>JBEGVM010000094.1:0-5702 GCA_041178365.1 Gemmatimonadota bacterium
CGGTCGTTCTTGATCGACATGGGGCGGGGGCGGAGGGAAAGAGAGCGAATCGGTCGGTTTTGGACTGGCGCGTCCGAACCGCGAACGCGTGCGCGACGCGCGTGATAAAATGTACGGCGCCTGTTGCTTGAAT
Source organism: Gemmatimonadota bacterium (assembly GCA_041178365.1). Taxonomy (GTDB): domain Bacteria; phylum Gemmatimonadota; class Gemmatimonadetes; order Gemmatimonadales; family Gemmatimonadaceae; genus Pseudogemmatithrix. Next base: position 134 of record JBEGVM010000094.1, read on the forward strand.
CGGGAGCCCCGGCTAGCTTCCCCACCCGTAGGTAGGGCTCGTGAAAAATTTCACGAGCCTCTCTCCCCGGTCACGATCCGCTCTCCCCCCCAATGGAACGGACGTATCTCCCGATCCTGTTGTTGCTCGGCTTCGCCGCGGTGAACGCGGTGGCCATCCTTGGTGCGTCGCATCTCATCACGCGCCACCGCCCCACCCCCGTCAAGCAGCAGCCGTACGAGTCGGGGATGCCCGTCCTGAACGACGCGCGCGAGCGGTTCTCCGTCAAGTTCTACATGGTCGCGATGCTCTTCATCGTCTTCGATATCGAGACGGTGTTCATGATCCCATGGAGCGTCTACTACACGCAGCTCTCCTGCGCGGTCCCCCTCGTCGCGGGCAGCTGCCCCACGGGCCAGGCCTCGTTCTTCGGGCTCGGCGAGATGCTGGTCTTCATGGGGATCCTCCTCGTCGGCTACCTCTACATCTGGAAGAAGGGAGCCCTGCAATGGGATTGATGACGCAGCCCGACCGCAGCGGTGCGGTCTCGTTCAACCCGGTCTCGCAGGAGGGGTGGATCACCACCCGGTTGGACTTCCTGGTGAATTGGGGTCGCGCCAACTCCCTCTGGCCGATGCCCTTCGGGACCGCCTGCTGCGCGATCGAGTTCATGGCGAGCGCGGCCTCCCATTTCGACCTCGCCCGGTTCGGGATGGAGCGGATGGCCTTCTCGCCGCGCCAGAGCGATGTGCTGATCTGTGCCGGTCGCGTGCCGTTCAAGCTCGCCCCGGTGCTTCGGCGCATCTATCAGCAGATGCATCAGCCCAAGTGGGTGATCTCGATGGGGGCCTGCGCCTCCACGGGGGGGATGTTCGATTCCTACGCGGTGGTGCAGGGGATCGACACCATCATCCCCGTCGACGTCTATGTCCCCGGGTGCCCGCCGCGTCCGGAGGGGCTGATCCACGGGATCATGATGCTGCAGAAGAAGATCATGGAGGAGCGGATGTCGAATGCGTCGCTCCGGGACGAGATGGTGCCGGATCCCACCTCGCAGCTCTACATCCCGCCGAGCCAGATCGACGAGCTCTCGGAGCCCTTCGGGAATTCGGTCCATCAGACGCGGTCCGCCCCGTGAGCCAGGCGTCTTCGAACGACCCAGGCGCCCCCGCCTTTGCCGTGGTGCAGACGGGCCAGCCTGGCGCCCCGGCGCCGCGGAGCCCGCGCCACCTCCCGCACCGTGGCGGGGAGGCGAATCCCTCGGTCGAGGCGCTGCGCACCCGCTTCGGCGCGGCGATCGGTCGGCACGAGGTGGTCTGGGGGGATACGACGGTCTATGTCGCCCGTGAGCGCGTCGCCGAGATCGCGCAGTGGCTCCATGACGACCCGACGCAGCGCTACGACTATCTCGTCGACGTCACGGCCGTGGAGTACCGCGATGGGGTGCGCCCGATCGAAGTGGTCTGGCATCTCCGGTCGCTCTCCTACCGTCGCTTCATCCGCCTGAAGGCCGAGCTCCCGCGAGACGGGACCACGCCGCTCGAGGTCCCGAGTGTCTGGGGGACCTGGAAGGGGGCTGATTGGCTCGAGCGGGAGTGCTATGACATGTTCGGCATCCGCTTCACCGGGCATCCCGATCTGCGCCGCATCCTCCTCTGGGAGGATTACAAGGAGGGGTTCCCGCTCCGGAAGGACTTCCCGCTGCGTGGGCGATTCTCGCGCGCGGAGCAACTGCGCAATGCCCTGGCCGCCGATCCCGAGGCCCGCTACTCCATGGAGGAGCTCTCGGTCGCCGATGCTTTTGAAGCCCTCCCTGAGGACATGCGCAAGCGCCTCGGGGCCGGTGAGCGGGTGGGAGAGTAACCGATGGCCGTGACCAAGACGATCGAAGTCGCCCTCTCCACCACTGGACTGGGCCCCGATGGTCGGCCGATCCGGATCCCACTCGGCGCCGAAGGGCTGATCGGTGCGCCCCCCTCGCTCGAGCCGGAGCTTGAGGGGGAGCACATGCTCATCAACATCGGGCCGCAGCATCCGGCGACCCATGGCGTGCTCCGGCTCGTCCTCGAGCTCGACGGGGAGACCGTGGTGCGCTGCATCCCGCATGTGGGGTATCTGCATTGCGGGTTCGAGAAGATCGGCGAGTACCGGCAGTACAATCAGATCATCCCCTGGACCGACCGCGAGGATTACCTCAACTCCATGGGGAACAACGTCGCGTTCTCCCTCGGGGCGGAGCGGTTATTCGGGATCGAGATCACCCCGCGCTGCACCGTGCTGCGCGTGATCGCGATGGAGCTCTCGCGTATCATCTCGCACCTCGTCTGGTTGGGGACGACCTGCATCGACATCGGGGCGTTCACCCCCTTCCTCTGGTGCTTCCAGGAGCGCGAGAACGTCTACAAGCTCCTCGAGGGATGGACGGGGGCGCGCCTCACGACGAGTGGCTCGCGCGTCGGTGGGATGATCGCCGATATCCCGGTGGGGTGGACGGACGGACTGCGTGCCTTCCTGCGGCAGTTCCCGAAGACGCTCGATGAAGTCGATCGGATGCTCACGCGGAATGCGATCTGGGTGGGCCGCACCGTCGGCATCGGGGTGATGACGCCGGAGGAGGCGATCAACTACGGGCTCTCGGGGCCGATGCTCCGCGCCTCCGGGGTCGCCTATGATGTGCGCAAGGATGTCCCGTACCTCGACTACGAGACCTACGACTTCGATGTCCCAGTGGGGACCAACGGCGATGTGTACGATCGCTTCCTCGTCCGCTTCGAGGAGCTGCGGCAGTCGGTGCGGATCCTCGAACAGGCGCTCGCGCGGCTCCCCGAGGGGCCGGTGGATGTCGATGACCCGCGTGTGATCCTCCCGCCCAAGCACAAGGCGACGAGCGAGATGGAGTCGATGATCCACCACTTCAAGCTCGTGATGGAGGGGCCGCGGCCCCCGATCGGTGAGGCCTACGTGCCGGTCGAGAGTCCCAAGGGGGAGAAGGGGTATTACTTCGTCTCCGACGGGACCGCCAAGCCGGTGCGGTGGCGCATCCGGCCCCCGAGCTACGTCAACCTGTCGGCCATCCCTCGGATGGTGGAGGGGCACCTCCTCTCCGACGTGATCGCCATCAACGCGTCCATCGACATCGTCATGGGAGAGATCGACCGATGAGCCATGGCCCTTCGGCCCCGTCGCACGGCGCGGGCCACGCCGCACTCCATGACGGCCCGTATGTCCCGGTCTTCGCACCGGGCTCGGCGCGCGCCGCCGAGCTCGCCGACCTGCAGCGGCGCTACCCCGACAAGCGGGCGGCGCTGCTCCCGGCGCTCTGGATGGTGCAGCAGGATCGCGGGTGGATCAGTGAGGCCGCGATGCAGGAGGTCGGTGAGCAGCTCGGCTGCACCGCCGCCTATGTGAAGGGCGTCGTGACCTTCTACACCATGTACCACCAGCACCCGGTCGGGCAGCACTTCATCCAGGTGTGCACGACGTCGCCCTGCCTCTGTGCGGGGGCGGATCAGGTGGTCGAGGCGTTCTTGCAGCACACCGGATGCAAGGAGCTCGGTCTCACCTCGCCCGACGGCAAATACACGGTGATCGAGGTCGAGTGTCTCGGGGCGTGTGGGTTCGCGACCCCGGTGCAGATCAATGAGGAATACGTCGAGAACGTGACCCCCGAGAAGGTCCCGGCGATCCTCGCCGGGCTCAAGGACTGATCATGGGTTATCCGCATCAATCCCATCCGCGCGAGACGCCGGTGCTCTCCAAGCACTTCGGCGATCCCGCGGCGAAGACCCTCGACGGATGGAAGGCGCGAGGGGGCTATAAGGCGCTCGCGCAGGCGTTGCACATGCCCCCGACGGCGGTCCAGGACATCGTGAAGGCGTCCGGACTCCGCGGGCGGGGTGGCGCCGGCTTCCCCACGGGGCTCAAGTGGTCGTTCATGAAGGTCGACGACGGCAAGCCGCATTACCTGTGCTGCAATGCCGACGAGTCCGAGCCGGGGACCTTCAAGGACCGCGAGATCATGCGCTGGACCCCGCACGCCCTCATCGAGGGGGTCGCGATCGGGGCGCACGCGATCGGGGCGCAGGCGGCCTACATCTACATCCGCGGGGAGTTCTCCGAGCCCATCCGCGTGATGGAGGCGGCGCTGGCGGAGGCGCGGGCGGCCGGCGTCATCGGTGCGAACGCGATGGGATCGGGCAAGACGATCGACGTCTGGGTGCACAAGGGCGCGGGGGCGTACATCTGCGGTGAGGAGACCGCCCTCATGAACTCCATCGAGGGGAAGCGCGGCAACCCACGCATCAAGCCGCCCTTCCCGGCCGTCTCCGGTCTCTTCGGTCAGCCCACGACGATCAACAATGTCGAGACGCTCGCCGCGGTCCCGCACATCCTGAACAACGGGGCGGAGTGGTACAAGGCGATGTCGCTCTCGAGCCCCAAGAGCACGGGGAGCAAGCTCTTCTCGGTCTGTGGCAACGTGGCGCGGCCCGGGAACTACGAAGTCGTCATGGGATTCCCGTTCAAGGAATTCCTCTATGATCTCTGCGGCGGACCGCTCCCAGGGCGGCGCTTCAAGGCGTTGATCCCCGGTGGCTCCTCGGTCCCGGTCATCACGATCGAGGAGGCCGAAGAGGTCCTGATGGACTACGAGGGCTTCATCTCGCAGGGGACGATGCTCGGCTCCGGCGGCGTCATCATCTTCGACGACGCCCAGTCGATGCCGCGGCAGCTCGCCCGCCTCGCGCGCTTCTATGCGCACGAGAGCTGCGCGCAGTGCACGCAGTGCCGCGAGGGCACGGCGTGGATGACCAAGATCCTCGAGCGGATCGTCGCGGGACAGGGGACCTTCGAGGACCTCGACACGATCTTCGATCTCGCCGAGTCGATGACGGGAAAGACGATCTGCGTGCTCAGCGATTCGTGCGCGGCTCCGGTCACGAGTGGGATCAAGAAGTTCCGTGGGGAGTTCGAGGCGCTGATCACCGGCAAGCGCACCGCGACGGTCGCGGTGGGGGGATAAGTGGCCGACGTGAAGATGGTGAATCTGACGATCGAGGGGCGGACGGTGAGCGTCCCCGAGGGCACCTCGATCCTCGAGGCGGCGAAGGTGGCGGGGGTGCTGGTCCCGCACTATTGCTACCACCCGGGGCTCCCGGTGGCAGGCGTCTGCCGCATGTGCCTCGTCGAGGTCGAGAAGATGCCGAAGCTCGCACCCTCCTGCGCGACCGCGGCGGCCGAGGGGCAGGTGGTCCACGTCTTCTCGGAGATGGCGCTCGAAGCGCGTCAGGGCGTGCTGGAGCTCCTGCTCATCAACCACCCGCTCGACTGCCCGATCTGCGACCAGGCCGGGGAGTGCGAGCTGCAGGACTACACCTTTCAAGAAGGGCGCGCCGATTCGCGCTACCGCGAGCCAAAGCGCTTCAACCCGGTCGAGGACTTCGGCGGGGATGTGTTGTTCGTCGCGAACCGCTGCATCCTCTGCACGCGCTGCGTTCGCTTCATGGACGATGTGCATGAGGCCCCGGTGCTCTGCGTCTCGGAGCGCGGAGACCGGGCGATGATCGCGCGGACCGGCGACGAGGGACTCACG
>JBEGVM010000095.1:0-4794 GCA_041178365.1 Gemmatimonadota bacterium
GGAGGGGCGCACCAGGCGGTGCGCCCCTCTCGTCTTTGGGGGGGCGGGCCCACAGATTCCATGGGTGCTCGCTCTCCTTCCTCTCCTCCCGTCCCGTGGCTGCTAAGAAGCGCTCCTCCTCCGTCGCGGCCGCCCGCGGCGGCTCCAGTGGCATCTGGCCCCCTGATTGGCGCAAGCTCTGGGAAGGGTTCAAGTCGCTCGCGGCGACCGTCGCGATCTTCCTCGTCCTCCGCACCTTCTTGATCGAGGCGTATCGCATCCCCTCGGGATCGATGATCCCCTCGATGTTGATCGGCGACTGGCTCTTCGTGAACAAGCTGCGCTACGGGCCCCACCTCCCCTTCACACGGATCAATCTCCCGGGATACGCGGAGCCGCAGCGCGGGGAGATCGTGGTCTTCATCTCGCCGCCACAGATCGATCAGCCCTGGGACGCGACCCCGATCCTCGTGAAGCGCCTCATCGCGGTCGCAGGGGACACGGTGCATGCGCGCGGTGGGATCGTGCACATCAACGGGGAACCAGAGCGGCAGGGATACGCGGCGGGGCTCCCGGGCTCCCCGCAGGAGTATGTGGATCCGCTCTTCGACTGGCAGAAGCGCGTGCAGCTCACCGGCTCCCGCTTCGGGCCGGCGCCGGCGCAGCCGACGATCGATGATTGGGGCCCGCTCGTCGTCCCGGAGGGCTACCTCTGGATGATGGGGGACAACCGCTACAACTCGAAGGACAGCCGGTACTGGGGCTTCGTCCCGCGGGAGAACGTGCGGGGGCGCCCGATGTTCGTCTACTACTCGTGGAACGCCGACGATTCCGATCGGCCCCTCCCTTTCCTCTTCGATATCCGATGGGATCGCATCGGGCACGTCCTCCGGTGATGCGCCTTCTCCTGATGCTCGTGTCGGTGCTGGTCCTGACGTCGACCGCCTGTGCGCGCATCGCGCATATCCACCCCGGGGGCGTCTCCGCACGCCCCTACACGCCGGTGGTGCGCGCGGGCGGGTTCCTCTACCTCGCTGGGCAGGTCGGCGGTGACGCCGCCAATGGCGGCGCGCTCGTGCCCGGCGGGATCGAAGCGGAGACGCGGCAGGTGCTCGAGAACATCAAGACGCTGCTCGCGGCGAGCGGCTCCTCGATGGACCGCGTGGTGAAGTGCACCGTCTTCTTGGTCGATATCGGCGAGTGGGATCGGATGAACACCGTCTACCGCACGTATTTCGCGGCGGGGCGGTATCCGGCGCGCACCGCCGTCGGGGTGTCCGGGCTCCCCGGCGGCGCGCGCGTCGAGATCGAGTGCCTCGCGAGGGCCTGACCGATGCCGCTCCTCCGTCCCACCGCGGTCATGACCGCGATCGACCTCGACGAGGAGCTCGAGGCCAAGCAACCGCTGTTGCAGAAGCTGGCACTGAACGTGGTCTTCATGGCGATGCTGACCGGCTTCGCCCTCCGGGTCTATCGCAACCTGATCCTGAACTATGGGTGGAGCGATAGTTGGTTCTGGATCGCGGGGACCTTCCTCGGGCAGGTCGCGATTCTCTTCCTCCTCACCACGCTCTACCTCGGCAACTACCACGCCAAGTCGTGGCTCTGGCGCGCCCCGCTCTTCGCCACCATCGTCGCGGCGACCGAGGTCGCGGTGAGCTATGGGATGCTACGTGCAGGGCTCGAGCGGATCGGGAGCCTCCCCGCGACCTTCGAGGATTGGCAGGGGTTGGCGATTCGCCTCATCACCGTCCGCCTGACGCTCATCCCGCTCTACGCCCTCGCCCTCGCGATCGTCTCGACGGTCGTGCGCTGGCTGATCCTCCCTCGAGAGAAACCCTCACTCCCCTCCTCATGAGCCTCCGCTTCGCGCGCCTTGGTCCCGCACTCGGCCTCGCGCTCACCCTCGCGACGACCCTCCTCCCGGCCCAGGCCCCACGCCGTCCCTTCGGCACCCTCCGCGAGCAGGCGGTCACCCAGCAGCGGTGGCTCGAGCTCCGGATGAAGACGGTCCTCCCCGCGCTCATGCGCAAGCATGGCGTCGACGCCTGGGTGATCCCCATGCGGGAGTACAACGAGGATCCCGTCTTCTCCTCCCTCGTCTCCCCGACGACCTTCGCCGCGCGGCGTCGCACGATCTACCTCTTCGTCGATCGCTGTGCCGCCGAGGGGCGGCAGGACCCGGGCGATGGCTCCTGCGTGGAGCGGATCGCCTTCGGTGGGACCTCACAGGGCGGGGTGTACGATGCGCGCCGCGCGATGAAGGCGGTCGCCGCCGACGTCGCGGGGCGGCAGGCCGAGCTCTGGGGGGACGAGCAGTGGCAGGTCCTCAAGGCCGCGCTGGTCGAGAAGAATCCCAAGGTGATCGCCATCAACACCTCGCGCACCTTCGCCTTCACCGATGGGCTCTCCTCCGGTGAGCGCGATGGGATGACCGAGGCGCTGGGTCCGGACTTGGCGCGGCGTTTTCGGCCCGCCGAGGCGCTGGCGCTCGAGCTGATCGCGACGCGCCTCCCCGAGGAGGTCGCCTTCTACGGGCAGCTCCAGGCGTTGGTCTGGGAGCTCTCGCAGCGGATGTTCTCGAGCGCGGTGATCACGCCAGGGAAGACGCGCACGAGCGATCTCGTCTGGTGGTGGCGGCAGCAGGTGAACGATCTCGGGCTTGGGACCTGGTTCCAGCCGAGCATCGAGGTCCAGCGGCGTGGGGTGACCAGCGAGGCGCTCGGCGAGGATCCCATCATCCAGCGCGGTGACGTGCTGCACAGCGATGTGGGGATCACCGCGCTAGGGCTCAACACCGACACTCAGCACAATGCGTACGTGCTCCTCCCTGGGGAGACCGATGCCCCGGCGGGACTCACCGCGGTGCTTCGGCGGGCGAATCAGATGCAGGATATCCAGATGGAGGAGATCCGTCCGGGGCGCACGGGGAACGAGGTCCTTGCGGCCTCCCGCGCGCGGATGGCCGCGCTCGGCATCGACGGCACGTTCTATTCGCACCCCATCGGGAAGCATGGGCATGGGGCGGGTCCCCTCGTCGGCCTCTGGGATTATCAGGAGGGGGTACCCGGGCGTGGGGATGCGAAGGTGATCGCCAACATGTGGTACTCGATCGAGCTCCAGGCCACCGCCCCGGTCCCCGAGTGGGGCGGGCAGCGGGTCCGGATGGCGCAGGAGGAGGATATGGTGATGGGGGCGGATGGGATCCCGCGCTGGGCGATCAAGCGGCAGGACCGGCTCTTCCTCGTGCGCTGACCTATCTTTCGACATATGAAGAAAGGCCGGAAGGAACTGCTCGTCGTCGGGGACCGTGTCCTCGTGCGGCTCGAGGAGGGGGAGGAGCGCTCCAAGGTCGGGCTCTATCTCCCCGCGACCGCCGTGGACAATCAGGCGGTGCAGGGGGGGCGGATCGTCGCCACCGGCCCCGGCACCCCGCTCCCCGAGGTGGGGGACCACCTCGATGAGCCCTGGCGCATCGGGGGGGCCAAGGATCCTCGCCACATCCCGATGCAGGCCCAGGTCGGCGACTACGCGTTGTTCTTCCGCAAGGCGGCGGTTGAGATCACCTTCGACAATGAGCGCTTCTTGGTCGTCCCGCAGGCGGCGATCCTTGCGCTCTCACGGGAGTAAAGGACGATGCAGTACGATGAACGGATGATCGCCCCCATGCGGGCCGAGCTCACGCAGTTGGGGATGGAGGAGCTGCGCACCGCCGCGGCGGTCGACAGCGCGCTCAAGGAGGCGCCGGGCACGCGGTTGGTGGTGGTGAACTCCGTCTGTGGCTGCGCGGCACGCAACATGCGGCCCGCGGTCGCGATGGCGCTTCGCAATGCGGTGACGCCGGATAAGAGCTTCACGGTGTTCGCCGGTGGCGATGTGGATGCCACGCGTCAGGCGCGCAGCTACTTCACCGGGTATGCGCCGAGCTCGCCGAGCATCGGGCTCCTGCGCGATGGGAAGCTCGTGCACATGGTGGAGCGCTGGCAGATCGAGGGGCGCACAGCGGAGGCGATCGCGCAGGATCTGGCGAAGGCGTTTGATCAGTACTGCGCGCCCGCGGCGCGGTAGGACTTACGGGGCGATGTTGAAGCGGGGCGGCGAGATTCTCGCCGCCCCGCTTTCGTGTTCACGACTGCCGGATCCACCTCCCCAGCTCTCTGAGGCTTGGTCGCTTCCCGTACATCAGCAAGCCCACGCGATAGATCCGCGCCGCCACCCACACACACGCCACGCTCGCGAGCAACACGCCCAGTAGACTCCCGGCAATCTCCCCCGCACCAACCTGCGTCGCGGTCATCCGCATCGGCATGATGATCGGCGCGGAGAAGGGAACCCAACTCACGATCTCTGCGAGCCGGCTGTTGGGGTTGGTGAGGATCGGCTGGGCGAAGATGATGCTGAACACGAGGAGCATGATCACCGGCTGCGCCGCCTGCTGGGCCTCCTCCTGACTCCCGACCATCGCCCCCACCGCGGCGAAGAGGGAGGCGTAGAGGGTGTAGCCGAGCAAGAAAAAGAGCACCAGCGCGACGAGCACCATCGGCTCAACCGACGGCAGCCCGACCTGCGGGACCCCTTCGATCCCCATCGCGCCGAAGATCGTCGCGCGCTGCGTATAGAACCCGACGCTCGAGAGGACCCAGACCAACTGCTGCGTGAGCCCGACCGCGCCAACCCCGATCACCTTCCCGGCCAGCAACACATCAGGCGAGACACTCGCGACGATCACCTCGGCCACACGCGTGGTCTTCTCCTCGAGCACGCCACGGAGGATCGCCTGCCCGTAAAAGACGATGCTGAAGTACAAGAGGAAGG
>JBEGVM010000096.1:0-27335 GCA_041178365.1 Gemmatimonadota bacterium
AGCTCCCCTTCACCATGAGGATCACGTCACTCAGGGCGGGGAGATACGCGCCGCCGGCGATGCACTGGCCCATGACGGCCGCGAGCTGCGGCACGCGGAGGTACCGTCGCATGAGGGAGTTGTAATAGAAGATCCGCGCCGCCCCGTACTGCCCAGGGAAGACCCCACCCTGATAGGGCAGATTCACTCCGGCGGAATCAACGAGATAGAGGATCGGGATGTGGCAGCGCATCGCGCATTCCTGTGCGCGGAGGATCTTGGGGATCGTCTCGGGCCACCACGACCCAGCCTTCACCGTCGCATCGTTGGCGACCACGACGCATTCGCGCCCGCGCACCTGGATCAGGCCGGTGACGACCCCGGCGGCCGGCGCCTCTCCCTCGTACTGATCATGCGCGACGAGGAGTCCGAACTCGACGAACCGACTCCCAGGGTCCATGAGCGCCGCGATCCGTTCGCGAGCGGAGAGCTTCCCCTGCGCATGTTGCTTCGCGACCCGCTCCGGGCCACCCCCCTGGCGCAGACGCTCCTCGAGGGCGCGCGACGCCTCGGCCATCTGCCGGAGGCGCGACGGGCCGGCTCCGCTCACGCGCCCTGCGCCTGACGCGCCGTGAACCACTCCCGGATGTACTCGATCAGCGCGGTGGTCGTCGTCCCAGGACCGAAGAGCTTCCCGACCCCCTGCTGTTCGAGCGCGTCCATGTCCTCCTTGGGGATGATGCCGCCGCCGGTGATCAAGACATCGTCCCGCCCCTGCTCGCGGAGGAGCTGGAGGACACGTGGGAAGAGCGTCATGTGCGCCCCGGAGAGGATCGAGAGCCCGACGACGTCCACGTCCTCTTGAACGGCGGCGGAGGCGATCATCTCGGGGGTCTGGTGAAGGCCGGTGTAGATGACCTCCATGCCGGCATCGCGGAGCGCGGCGGCGACGACTTTGGCGCCGCGGTCATGTCCATCGAGACCGGGCTTGGCGACGAGCACGCGGATGGGGCGAGTCATAGCGGAAAGCTACCCTGCCTTTCGAGCGACGAGCAACATCTCGGTCGCCCGCCGATGCAGGGGCGCGTCCGTGAAGCCGTCGTAGGCAGCGGTGACCGTCAAGCCCGCCTCCGCCATCATCTGCGCCAGCCGATCCGCCGTGTAGAGCCGGATCCGATGGGACCGACGCTCCACCTTCCGTCGGCGCGTCCAGGTGGACTGGATCGTCAGGAATCCCGTCAACGAATCAAAGCTCCGATCCTGACGCACCGCGGTGCCATCGGCGGTCTCCCAGCTGTCGGTCCCGACGAATCGCGCCATGATCCCATCGCGGCTTCCTCCCTGCCAGATGAAGGTGCCGCCACGCTTGAGCACCCGCGCCACGCCACGGATCACCCGGACGTCATCCGCGGGGTCGTCGAAGAACCCGAAGCTCGTGAAGAGATTGACCACGGCGTCGAACCGCCCGCGCCAGAGGGTCGGGAGGCGCCGCATGTCCCCATGATGGTAGCGGAGGGCGGGGCCACTCGCGCCACGCCGCTGGCTGGTGGGGATCCCGCCGGCCCGAGCGGACTTTCGCGCGAGGCGGAGCAAGGGCCGCGAGAGGTCGACCCCCGCCACCTGGTGTCCCGCCGCCGCCAGCAACTGTGCGTGCCGCCCCTGGCCACAGGCGAGGTCAAGCACGCGTGCGCCGGCAGGGAGCTCGAGCAGCTCGAGCAGCCGCGCGACCTGCGCCCGATCACTCGCCGGCGTGAAGAGCGGCGAAAACTCGTTGAGGTATCCCTCGTCGAAGTACGTCCGCCACCACGCCATCGATCCGCCGGTTTAGAAGAAGACGGGCTCGCGATACGCCCCGAAGACATCCTCGAGCGCCGCGCGGATCTCATAGAGCGTGCAGTAGCTCCGCGCGCACTCCAGTATGAATGGCACGACATTCTCCGACCCGCGGGCCGCCTCACGCAACCGATCGATCGCCGCCGTGCACCGCGTATTGTCGCGCGTCTGACGCAACCGTGACAGCGCCGCCGCCTGATCCTTGGCCGCCTGCTCGTCGATCTTGAGCAGCGGGATCTCCAACGCGCGCTCCTCGGTGGTAAACGCATTCACCCCGACGATCAGCCGCCGATACTGCTCGATCTCCCACTGCTGACGCGCGGCGGATTCCGCGATCTTCTTCTGGAACCATCCCGTCTCGAGCCCGGCGACCACCCCGCCCTGCCCGGCGATCTCCTCGAAGAGCCGCTCCGCCTCGGCCTCAAGCTCATCGGTGAGCTTCTCCACATAATAGGAGCCACCCAAGGGATCGATCACATTCGGGACCCCCGTCTCGTACGCCAACACCTGCTGCGTCCGGAGCGCGACCTCCACCGCCTGCTCCGTGGGGAGGGCGAGGGTCTCGTCCATCGAATTGGTGTGCAACGACTGGGTCCCACCAAGCACGGCGGCGAGCGCCTGATACGCGACGCGCACCACGTTGTTCATCGGTTGCTGCGCGGTGAGTGTCACGCCAGCGGTCTGCGAGTGGAAGCGCATCACCAACGAGCGCGAGGACTTCGCCCCGTACCGCTCCTTTAGGTGCCGCGCCCAGATCCGACGCGCTGCCCGCAGCTTCGCGATCTCCTCGAAGAAATCGTTGTGGATGTCCCAGAAGAAGGAGAGACGCGGCGCGAAGTCATCCACATCGAGCCCGCGCGCGATCCCGCGCTCCACATAGGTGAAGCCATCCGCCAGGGTGAAGGCGAGCTCCTGCGCCGCCGTCGCCCCCGCCTCGCGGATGTGATAGCCGGAGATCGAGACGGTATTCCACTGCGGGACCTCCTTGGCCCCGAACGCGAACATGTCGACGATCAGGCGCAGCGCCGGCTCGATGGGGAAGCACCAGGCGTGCTGCGCCATGTACTCCTTGAGGATGTCGTTCTGCACCGTCCCGCGCAGCTGCGAGAGCGGGACCCCCTGCTTCTCCGCCGCGGCGAGATAGAAGCACCAGAGGATGATCGCCGGTCCGTTGATCGTCATCGAGGTGGAGACCTCGCCGAGCGGGATCCCCTCGAAGAGCGCTTCCATGTCGGCGAGCGAGCTGATCGCCACGCCGCACTTCCCGACCTCACCCTCCGAGCGCGGATGGTCGGAGTCGTACCCCATCAGCGTCGGGAAGTCGAAGGCGACGGAGAGCCCGGTCGTCCCCTCCTTCAAGAGGAACTTGTATCGCGCATTCGTCTCCTTGGCGGAGCCGAAGCCGGCAAACTGCCGCATCGTCCAGAGCTTCCCGCGATACCCCGTCGGGTGGATCCCCCGCGTGAACGGGAACTGGCCCGGGACCTCGAACGCCGTCCCCGCCGACCCTTCGAGATCGAGCGCCGTGTAGAGCGGCGCGACCTCAGTCGCTGAGTTCGTGTAGGCGAGGTCGCGGACCTCGGCCGTCGCGAAGCGGGCGCGCCACGCCTCGACCTCAGCGCGGAGCCGATCGAGTTCGTCGCGCATCGCCGCGAGGGTCGGATCGAGTTCAGTCGGTGTCGTCATCGTCAGCGTTCCGTGAAGGTACCGGCAGCGACACTCCGAGCCAGGAGCGCCTCCGCCACGGTGAAGGGAGTCACCTCCCCACGCTCGAGCGCGGGCAGCTGCTCCTCGACCCACTGCAGGATCTCCGCATCGCGCCAGAGGCGCCGACGGATCCGGTGTTCTACGACATCACGCACGCGGTCGCGCAGACGCTCGCGACGGCGCGCGTGCAACGTGCCACTCCGCTCAAGATAGGCAAAGTGCCGGTCGAGCGCGGCGACGAATTCCGGCACCCCCTCGCCGGTGGCGCCGATGGTCCGGAGCACAGGAGGGGTCCAGCTCTCGTCATCCCGCGCCGCGGCCGCGCGTGCCTGCCGCTTGGGATTGAGGGCCTTGAGGTCCACGCCATGATGCGCATCCGGCGCCGGTCCCGCCCCGCCCCGAAGCCCAAGCATCACCTCGATATCGTTGCGCAGTCGATCCGCCCCGGGGCGATCGGCCTTGTTCACCACAAAGCAATCCGCGATCTCCATCACCCCGGCCTTGAGGGTCTGGATCGCATCGCCGGACTCTGGGACGAGGATCACCGCGCTCGTGTCAGCGAGGCGTGCGATGTCGAGCTCGCTCTGCCCCACCCCCACCGTCTCGACGAGGATCCGATCCATCCCAAAGGCATCCAGCACATCACAGACCTCACGCGTCATGGAGGCCAACCCGCCAAGGGAGCCACGCGTCGCCATCGAGCGGATGAAGATGTTGGGATGCAGCGCGACCCGCTCCATCCGCACGCGATCCCCGAGGAGCGCGCCGCCAGTGAATGGGGAGGTGGGATCCACCGCCACGACGCCGATCTTCAGCCCCGCGCTCAGATACGTCTCGGCCAAGAGTGTGGTCAGCGTGCTCTTCCCCGCACCCGGCGGACCGGTGAGCCCGATCCGTCGCGCCCGTCCCAGCCTGGGATGCAACACGCCAGCCAGGCGCTCATGCCCCTCGCGCTGGTCCTCGATGATGCTCACCGCGCGAGCGAGCGCCGCCTTCTGCCCCGCCTCGAATCCCGCGAGCACACGCTCGATCGCCTCACGCCCGCTCATCGCTCCCCCACCTGTGGCTCGTCATGCTCATCGTGGATGTCCCCGACGACCTCCTCGATGAGGTCCTCGAGGGTCACCAAGCCCACCGTCTCACCAGCGAGTCCCTGAACGATCGCCAGATGGCGACGATCGCGCAGCATGCGCGTCATCACCGCATGACAGGGTTCGTCCGGTGAGGCGACGGCAACCGGACGGAGTTGCTGGAGCGGGGTCTCCGGCCGCGCGATCACATCCCAACTCGTGAGGAGTCCCTCGATCTGGTCGAGACTCCCTCGGTACACCGGGAGTCGGCTGAACTTCGACTGCGCGACCACCCGGGCGACCATCGCCGCATCAGCCGTCCGCTCGACGCCGACGATGTCCTCGCGCGGCGTCATCGCCTCGCGCACCAACCGAGTGCCGAACTCGACGACCCCGCTGATGATCGCGCGCTCCCCGGCGGCCCCGACCCCTTCGACCTCCCCCTCGCGCAGGAGATCCTCGAGTGATTCCTGCGGCGTCGGTTCGAGGCGTGGTATGAGGAGGCGCCGATCGACCAAGCGCGTCGCGAGGGCGGCCCATGGCGCGACGATGCGCTCCATCAGACGCAGGGGCGGCAGGAGCACGGCGAGCGTCGCCGCCGGCCACCGTCTCGCGATGGCACGCGGGAGCAGCTGCCCGACGATCAAGAGGGCGAGGGCCGTGATGAAGAGCCGGCGACCGACGCTGAAGGCCCCGGCGCCGTACCCCACCCCGATCACCGCGCCTAAGGTGAAGACCGTCGCCGCGATCCCCGTCCCAGCGGCGACCAACAGTTGATGCGGACGTTCGAGGTAGAGCGCGGCCGTAGTCGCGCCTGCCAACCGCTGCTCCGCCCAGTGCCGAAGCCAGATCCGACTGACCGACCGTAAAGCGGTCGCCGCCCCCGTGAGCAGCCCGACGACGAGCACGAGGCCGATGGTGAGCACCCAGAGGCTCATCCGACCTCCGAGACAGGCTCAGCGACCAGCGGCTCGAGATACACTCGCTCGACGCGACGACGCACCACTCGCTCGATGACCACTCGGTGCTCTGCCAGCGTCAGCGATTCCCCCGCGGCGGGCACGCGCCCCAACACCTCCACCACGAGCCCCCCCACCGTCGACACATCCTCGCGCGTGAGGTCCTGCCCGAGCAGCTCGGAGAGCGCCTCGAGGGTCACCCCCGCAGAGAGCCAGAGCCGCCCCCCCTCGCCGCGCTCGATATCCGGACGCTCGAGATCCCCCTCGTCTTGGATATCACCGATGATCAACTCGAGGATGTCCTCGAGCGTGATGAGTCCAGCGGTCCCACCGAACTCATCGAGGACGATCGCGATATGGCGCCGCGTGGCGCGAAACTCGCGGAGCTGGGCCTCGACGCCCTTCGTTGGCGGGATATAGAGCGCGGGCCGAACCAAGGCCCGCCATCCCGAGGCAGGTTCCTCATCATCGACCAACGCCGCCAGCAGATCCTTGGCATAGAGCACCCCGACCGGCTCGTCGAGCGACCCATCGAAGACCACCACCCGCGCATGCTGCGCACTGCGCACCCGGTCCGCGACCTCCGACCAGGGCGTATCGAGCTCGATGCCGACGATATCGACGCGCGGGATCATGATCGCGTCGACCCGTGTGTCGCGCAGGGAGAACACCCCATGCACGAGGACGCGATCCCCGCCCCCGGCCTCCGCCTCCGCCGCGACGACCTCGCGAAAACGCTCGACGGCATCCTCGCGCTCCTCGATCGCGTCGTCTCGGGAAGGAGGCAGCAGCGCATGCAGCAACCGATCGCCCCAGATCCCGAACCTGACGACCGGGGCGCACGCCGTCTCCACCAACGCGACGACCGTATGGACTCGACCGAGCCCCGCAGCGCCCGCGGCGTCCCCCGCATCGCGTGCCGCCACCTCGGTCAGCATCACGAGCACGACCCCGGCGACGACCACCACGGGCGTGAGGTAGGCCGCAGGGACCCATCCACTCGACCAGAGCGCCAGCGTCGTCGCAGTCCCCGCCAAGAGCTGCGCCAAGATCCGCCCGAAGGCGAGCGCCCGATGCACCGACTCACGCCGCGCGAGGAGATCGCGCACCACGGGTGCGGACGGGGGCTCCTCCTCATCGAGCCCGAGCAGCGCACTATCCGCGTAGACGCTGACGGCGGCGATGGCAGCGGCTACCCCAGCAAGGAAGACAAGGAGCACACTCATGCGGGGAACCACCGACGCACGTAGCGCTCCTGCCGGCGCCACATCGGGGAGGTCATGCGCGCCTCGCCCGTCGGATGATCGTACCCGAGCACATGCAAGGTGCCATGGACCACCAACCGCGCGAGCTCCTCACGCACCGGGCGACCGAACACCCGTGCATTCGCTGCCGCCACCTCGGGGCAGATGTAGAGGTCACCGATCGTCGCCCCCAGCGCATCGCGGAACCCGAACGAGATCACATCCGTCGGCCCTGCATGCCCGAGGTGCCGACGGTTCATCCCCGCCATCCGGCGCCGGGAGAGGAAGGTCACAGAGAGCAGCGCCGAGCGCACCCGCGCCCCACGCAGCACCGCCTGCACCATCGTCGCGACGCGCACCCGACTGAGCGCGACGCGCACCCCCTCCGCCTGCACCACGACCACCGGCGTCTTCATGCGCCGGCGTCTCTCGCGTAGGCGGAGACGATCTCACGCACCAACCGATGCCGCACCACGTCGACCTCGGTGAAGTAGTGGAACGCGATCCCCTCGATCCCCTGCAGGATCCGCTCCACCTGGAGTAGCCCGCTCTCCTCCCGCTTCGGGAGGTCGACCTGCGTCTTGTCCCCGGTGATCACCGCCCGCGAGTTCACCCCCAAGCGGGTGAGGAACATCTTCATCTGGGCATTCGTCGCGTTCTGTGCCTCGTCGAGGATCACGAAGGCGTCCCCGAGGGTGCGCCCCCGCATGTACGCCAACGGTGCGATCTCGATCACCCGTGTCTCCAGCGCGCGAGCCACCCGCTCCGGCGGCATCAGATCATCGAGCGCATCGTACAACGGCCGCAGATAGGGGTCGACCTTGGCTTGCATGTCACCGGGAAGAAAGCCCAGGGACTCCCCCGCCTCGACCGCCGGCCGTGCCAGCACGATCCGCCGCACCCGCTTTCGCGCCAGCGCGTCCACCGCCGCCGCGACCGCGAGATAGGTCTTTCCCGTCCCCGCTGGCCCGATCCCGATCACGATCTCGTGTTCGAGCAACTTCTGCATATACTCGCCCTGCCCCTGCGTCTTAGGCTGGATGATCTTGCGCACCCCAGGCAGCACGAACCGTCCCGGCGTCCCCCCGTCTCGCGGCGCGCCTTCCAACGAGAAGCGGAGCACATCATCGGGATCGAGCGACTGCCCCTGCCGCACCTGATCGATCATGCGCGTGGCGACGGCGGCTCCCTTCTCCGCGGCCTCCGTGGGCCCCACGATCGTCATCGCGTCCCCACGCAAGGTCACCCTTACCGGGAAGAGCTTCTGGAGTTCCGAGAGGTTTGCATCCCCCGCCCCCGCGAGCAGAAGCAGGTCCACCCCCTCCGTCGACAACCGGATCGTCTGCGTCTCGCCCGCCGATGTGCCGTCGGTCATGCGTCCACCGTCCGGATGTGCAACTCCGCCAGATCCTCAGATGGCACCGTGCTCGGCGCCCCTTCGAAGAGCGCGCGCGCCGCCGTCGTCTTGGGGAAGGCGATCACATCACGCAGCGAACTCGCACCGGCAAGGAGCATCGCGATCCGATCGAAGCCGAAGGCGATCCCACCGTGCGGCGGTGCGCCCGCCCGCAGGCCCTCGAGGAGGAAGCCGAAGCGGCGCTCCTGCTCCGCCTCGTCACCGATCCCGAGGAGCGAGAACATGCGCGCTTGCACCGTGGGGTCGCTCGTGCGGATGCTCCCGCCACCGAGCTCGGTCCCATTGAGCACGCAGTCGTACGCGAGCGCCCGCCACGTGGCCGGCGCCTCTGGGCGGGCCTGCATGTCGTCGGCGTTCGGCGCCGTGAAGGGGTGATGCACCGCCGCCAACGCCCCCGTCTCTGGATTCTGATCGAACATCGGGAAGTCGAGCACCCAGAGAAAGTGACGCGCGTCGGGATCCGCGAGTCCGAGGCGCGCCGCACACTCCTGACGCACCCGATCGAGCGCAGGATTCGCCACCCGATCCTGCGCCGCCACCGCGAGGAGGAGTTCTCCCTCCTGCAGCTGCAACGCCGCCTGCGACTCCGCCGAGAGGAACTTCGCGAGCGGTCCCTCGAGTGCGCTCCCCGTCCCCTTGAGGCGGATGAGTCCACCGACGCCGGCCCCCTTGGCGATCGCTTCGAGCTCATCGACCTGCTTGCGACTCCACGTGGCGGCCCCTGGGACGCGGATCCCACGGACACGGCCCCCGGCCTCAAGCGCCGAACGGATGATCCCCGATTCGCTCGTCGCGAAATGCGCGGTGAGATCCTCGATCTCGAGCCCATAGCGCAAATCGGGGCGATCGCAGCCATACCGTTCCATCGCCTCAGCGTACGACATCCGTGGGAACGGGGTGGTGATCGTGATCCCCGCCTCGGCCCACAGCGCCTGGATCAATCCCTCCGCCATGGCGATGATGTCCTCGCGCCCGATGAACGAGGCTTCGATATCGATCTGCGTGAACTCCAACTGGCGATCGGCCCGGAGATCCTCGTCACGGAAGCATCGGGCGATCTGGAAGTAGCGATCGAACCCCGCGCACATGAAGAGCTGCTTGTAGATCTGCGGCGACTGCGGCAGCGCGTAGAACTCCCCTGCATGCATCCGGCTTGGGACCAGGAAGTCCCGCGCCCCCTCGGGGGTCGGCTTCGTGAGGATCGGGGTCTCGAGCTCGAGATAGCCCAGCGTACTCAGGTACTGCCGGGTGGTCTGCATCAGACGATGCCGGAGCACGAGCGCGTGCTGGAGCTCCTCGCGCCGCAGATCGAGGATGCGATGCCGCAGGCGTAATTCCTCGGCCGGCAACTTCCCGTCCTTGATCGGGGCGACGGGCAGCGCCGGCGTCACCGCAGGCCCGACGACGCGGATCGCCGTCGCCCGCACCTCGATCGCCCCCGTCGCCATCTCGGCGTTCAGCATCTCCGCCGGCCGTGGCGCGACCGTTCCCTCGACGATCACCACGCATTCGATCCCGATCGCCGCCGCGGCGGCGATCGTCTCGGGTGCGGTCCAGTGCGGATTGAAGGAGCACTGCACCACCCCGCCGCGATCCCGCAGATCGAGGAAGACCTGGCCGCCGAGGTCACGCGACCGATGGACCCACCCGCCGAGGACGACGGACGTCCCGACATCGGAAGTGCGGAGCGTACCAGCGAGATGGGTACGCAAGGAGGTGGCGAGCGCCGCAGCGGGAGGAGTGGTCACGACGTGGACGCAGGGAGTGGAGGACTGGGCCGAGCGCGGTAGCGAGACACCAGCGCACCGACGGTGCCGCCCAGGAGGTCGGCAAACCAATCCGCGATGCTGGCAGAACGCCCCGGGATGTAGGCCTGATGCACTTCGTCGAGGAGGCCGAAGACGGCGACACACGCCAGCACGATGGTCACACGCCCCCAAGAGGCGCGATAGCGGCTCGCCCGAAGCAAGAGGTAGGCGAACCCGCCGTACATGCTGAAATGCACAACCTTGTCGAGCCCGCCGATGTCTGGGCCGACGGAGATGTCGGGCCAGGAGGTCCCGACAAGGATGAGAGCGGCCCAGAGCAGCGCCGGCCAGAATCTCGATGGCCGTTCACGGAGGGCGACAGGAGGTCCGACCAGTGTCATGAAGAGGGGTAAATCTAATTCCCGCAGCGACTTGGTGGTAGGAGAACCGGATTGACCACCCCCTCGAGAACCGGTAGGCTTCGGGATGCAGAATCTGTTGGATCTCGCCCCCGCCGAGGCGGAACGCCTCCTCCGGGATTTCGCCGTGGCGCAGGGAGAGGCGGCGTACCGCGGGAGTCAGGTGGTCCCCCACCTCTGGCAGAAGCCCGTGGGGAGTTTCGAGGCGATGACCGACCTCCCGCGCCTCTTCCGGGAGCGGTTGGCCGCGCACTTCACCCTCCCGAGGCTCCCGCTCGAAGCCGAGCAGCGCTCCACGGACGGGACACGGAAGTTCCTCTTCCGCCTCGCCGATGGCCAGGCGATCGAGACGGTGGCGATCCCCGATGATGATCGGATGACCTTCTGCATCTCATCACAGGCGGGGTGTCCCCTCCAATGCGCCTTCTGTGCGACCGGTGCCATGGGGTTCGCACGCAACCTCGCGGTGCATGAGATCGCCGGTCAGGTCCGCGAGTTGGCGCTGCTCACCCCCCCGGTCCGTGCGACGAACATCGTCTTCATGGGGATGGGGGAACCGCTACTGAACTGGTCGGCGGTCGACGCGGTCCTCTCGGTGCTGAATGACCCGAAGGGGTTCGGGATCGGGGCCCGCCACATCACCGTCTCGACGGTCGGGATCCTCCCGGGGATCGTCGCGCTCGGGCAACGCAAAGAGCAGTTCCGGCTCGCCCTCTCGATCCATGCCCCCACCGATGCGTTGCGGCAGACGCTGATGCCGGTGAATACCAAGTATCCGCTGGCCGAGGTGATCCGTGCAGCGGCGGCGTTCGACCGACGGGTGACCTTCGAGTACGTGATGCTCGGCGACGTGAACGATCACCCCGAGCACGCCGATCAGCTCGCCGCGCTCGCGCACGAGTGCGCGGCCTTCGTCAACCTGATCCCGCTCCATCCGGGGGGGGCGATGGGCTTCACCCCGACGTCCCCCGAGGCGATCGCCCGCTTCGCGCGCCGCATCCGCGGTCATGGGGTGGAGGTGGCGATCCGAAAGAGCCGCGGGAAGGACATCGCGGCGGCGTGCGGACAGCTACGGGTCGAACGCCTCCGCCGGCGGCCGCCAACGGGCCCCGATGATGATCGTGAGGTCCAGGTAGCGTGAGGTATCCGGGCGGAGTTCGACGCGCGCGCCCTTGAGCGCCTGCGCAGCCAGGGCGCCCCACGCCATCTGACCGCTCCGCACGACGACGATCGAGCTATCCGTCCGCTCAGGGGCATTCCCCGAGGCCACGACATCGAACCCGGCATCACGGAGCGCTCGGGTGGCGCGTCGCGAGAGCCCACGCGTGGTGGTCCCATTGAGGACCTCGACGCGGATCCGGACCGAGTCAGGGACGATGCGCTCGATCGCCTCCTCCGCGGCGATCGATGGGTCAGCCGTCGCCGCGGGTCCGCCCCACCGCGACCACGCGAAGACGCCGCCGAGCAGCAGGAGCGTCCCGACCACCAGCCATCCACGCAGGCGGCGCGGGATCAGCGGACCGCGTTCCATAACGTCACCGCCTCAGGGAAGAGCGCCTTCCCCTCGCGCAGCGTCCATTCGAGCCGCATCCGCACCACCTGTCGGAAGACCCCGTCGAAGTCGTGGGGGAGATGCTCGGCGAGGAAGGCGCGATCGGCGCGCAGGAAGGGCCGTCCCGGCTCTAAGAAGTCCGCCATGTAGAGGGCGCGCCCCGTCCGCCCCCACCCCGCATACCCCACCGTGTGCCAGCGGACCGCATCAAGGACGTCGCCGCGGGTCTCGCCATGCGAGAGCAGGAGGTTGGCCGCAGCCGGCCCATGCAGGACCTCCAGCGGGAGGTCGAGGGGACCGGCGAGCCGCCGGAGTTCCGCTTCCGGCGCATCGCGCAACGCGTCATGGAGATTCCCGACGTCGTGCCACGCCAGCGCCTCTGCGGGAGCGAGGTGCAGCTCTATCGCCCAGCGATCGAGGAGCGCCACGACACGGGCGATGTGCGCCTGCCGCTTCTCCCCGACCTGCGCCCATTCGGGCAGTCCCTGCTGTCGCATCTCAGATGAAATAATCGCTGACGCGGATCCCGAACCGCTCGGCCTCGACGACCTTGATGATCGAGCGTGCGAACCGACCATCTGGACCACGGTCCGCGAGATCGTGGCTCTTTCCCGGGAACTGCACCCGGCCCGTGCGATCGCTGATGATGCGCACGATTGGCCGCGCCCCCATCTCCGGCACCGGATTCACCCGCTCGACGATGCCCAGCTCCATCGTGTCGAGCACGACGCAGGTCCCCACGGGGTAGACACCGAGGAGGGAGACGAACGCCTTCACGACCACCGGATCCATACCGCGGCGCGGATCATCACGCATCTCACGGAGCACGGCTGCGGGATGCTTCGCCGAATCCATGTACACGCGACGCGACGTCGCCGCATCGAACGAGTCGGCGACGGCGACGATCTTGCTATAGAAGGTCATGTCCGACATGCGCGGCGACCGCGGGTACCCTGTCAGGTCGCGCTTCATGTGATGCTGATACGTCACCAACATGGTGCGATAGGGGAGCTCCGTCTGATCCTTCAGGTTGAAGAGCACCAGCACCCCGAGCCACGGATGCGAGGAGACCAACCGCCACTCATCCTCGGTTAGGAGGTCGGGCTTCTGGATGATCTCGATCGGGACCCGGGACTTACCGATATCGTGGAAGAGCCCGGCGATCCCGAGGTCATACAGCTGCACGCGGGTCAGGCCGAGCCGGCGGCCCAGGGCGATCGCGAAGATGCAGACGTTGACGCAGTGCGTGAAGGTGTAATCGTCGTAATCGCGGATGGTCGTGAGCCCGACCAGCGAGGCCTCATCCGTGAGGATCTGATCGACGATCCCTTGCACCACCCGCTTCACCTTCTTGATATTCGCGCCTTGGCCGAGCCGGAGCGCCGTCATGACCTCCTTGGACGCGCCGACGGACTGCTCGTACACCCGCTTCGCGCGCTCCTTGGACCCATCGGCCTCGACCGTGTCCTCCGGGGTCTCCTCGAGCGGCCGGAGGTCGAAGACCTCGACCTGCGACTCACCGAGCCGCGCCTCGAGCATCTGCAACCGCTCCATCCGCGTGCCGTCGGGGGGATCGACGAGGAAGGTGAGGAGGACGGTCCACTGCTCGGCGGCGGGCGCCGTGGTCATCCGCATGGTGCCGATGTTCACGTCTCGCATCCGCGTGAGCATGAACGAGAAGCTCGTGAAATTGTCGAGATCGAGCTTCATGCGCGTCGCATTCAGGAAGAGGTACTCCCCTTGCACCCGGAACGCGCACTCCCCCTCCTCGGCCACCAACTGTCGCGTGAGTCCCGTGAACTCCTGCAACGATTTTTGCACCGTCGCATTGTCCAGCGGATAGAGACGCAGGTTCCGCAGGATGGCATAGATCCCGAAGAGGAACGAGCGGCCGGCCTCCCGCATCCCCTTGTCACCGAGGGCGGCCATCCCGTCCGAGGTCGGACGCATCGGATCGCTCATCGCCGACGTCCTCCCTCACGCAAGGCCCGTCCCACCGCGCTCCGCACGACGAAGTCGGCATCGTTCGCGACGGCGCGGAGCGTCGCCTGCGCCGCCGAGGTGCCGACCCGCCCCAACGCGATGGCCGCACAGGCCCGAAGCTCGGAAGGCCCCTTCCGCACCAAGAACCGTCCCTTCCCCACCAGCAATTCAGAGAGCCAGGGGACGCCGGCGTCGCCGCAGTGCAACCCGTAACACTCGAAGGCGGTCACCCGCTCGATCCGGTCCGCCGCCTTGAGTCGAGGTCCCTTGAGATACGCCTCGATCATCGTCACCGCAGGGCGATACGGGCGTGCCGAGAGCGCTCGGGCCGCCATGAGTCGAATCTCACGGTCCACATCGTCGAGGGCCGTGGCCACCGCGGCCATCGCGGGGGGCGTGGAGATCTCCGCCAAGGCCGTCACCGCCGCGAGGCGCGCCCGCGTCGTCGGCGCCAGCGTGATCACATCCGCCAGCGCCGGGATCGCGCCCTGTGCCTTGGTCACGCCCGCCAGACGGATCGCCGCCACAGAGACCGGTGCTCGCTCATCCTTGATCGCCCCGATGAGCGCCGCCGCACTCCGCTCCGCCATCTGCTGCGCCGCCGTCGCGAGCAACGGGCGAAGCCCACTGTTCCGCGAGCGCGCCTGGAACTCGAGCACCAGGGGGAGCGCCATCGGCTGCAGGTGCGAGAAGAGCTCGGCGAGATCGTGGGGCGAGGGCAGCGCGAGCGAGTCCTCCAGCAGTTGGAACATCCGTTCCAACACCTCCGGCTGATTCAGCCGCAGCTCGATCCGCACCAGTCGCTGCTGTTCCGCCGGCCCCATGTTCCGCGACCGCGCGATGATCGCGCTCGTCTCACGCAGGAGATGCGCGACCGTGGCGTAGTGCCCCACCGAGAGGAGATACCCGATCATCGTCTCGAGATGATCGGCGACCTCGTTGCGGATCGCGGCGTTCGCGTTGTACTCCAACACATCCAACAGCGCCAAGATGACCTGCCGGCGGAGATCGAGTCGGTACTCCCGCAAGGCCTCCTGGCGGAGGTACTCGATCTCCCGATTGTCGAGAAAGTAGAGCGACGATTCGAAGTCGGAGAGCTTCACCACGTCCGGTGGGAGCTCATCGGGGGGCGTCCCCGACTCCTCCTGCATCGCGGAGATCTCCTCATGGGCCTCGGCGATCGCCTCTCGGATCGGCTCGAGCATCGCGCCAGGTGGGACCGCCTGATCCCCGAGCACCACCGCCGCGTCGATCGGCGGCATCGGCTCCCGCAACTCGACGTACCGATACTTGAGGAGTGAGAACCCCTGTTCCCACATCAACGTCAGCAGGTCGTCCTCGTGCGCCTGCGCACGGCGCGACAGCGCCAAGGCCTGCAGGAGTGCGGGGAGCTCCTCCTCCGCCTCGAACCCTTTAAGGAAGGTCAGCTCGCGGATCCCGTCCTTATAGAACAACCAGGGGAGGGAGTCCCCTCCCTTCTCCTTCTGCTCATGGACGACGACCCCCTCCCAGACGAGTCGGGTGTCCGCGATCGTGACGCGGAAGTCGTCGGTCTGCTCCCAGATCGGCGCAAACGCCTTGCGCGCCGACTCGATGGCCCGTTGGTAGCTCGGATTGTTGGGGAGGTAGAGCTGGATGGCCCGCAGCGCCTTGTCTACCGTCCGAAACAGGTCGACCACCACCGCCGGATCAAACGGCGGCGAGGCTCCTTCAGGGGGCTGGGTCGACGATGGGGCTGTCATATCATGCAAACAAGAAGCTTAACGGCGAGCCGAGAGGTCTCGCTACCAGGGCCCGATTGACGCTGGGGCACATAGGGTTAACGGTCCAGCCGTTGCGGTTCGCCTTTTCTTCGGATATCGTTACTTCGGGACATCTTCGGGCGTCATGCCCCCGAGCCCTGCCGCCAGACCACCCTTCCGCTGGAACGGACCGATGCCACTGACCAAGAAGCAACGCGAGATCCTCGACTTCCTCACCCAGTACGGGGATGCGAACGGCTACGCCCCGAGCTTCGAGGAGATCGCCGAGCGCTTCGGCTACACCTCGCTCGCGACGGTCCACGAACACCTGAGCAACTTGGAGCGGAAGGGCTACATCAAGCGCAGCTACAACGAGAGCCGGGCGATCGAGATCCTTCCCTCGGAGGCCTTCCCTCGCTCCGTCGAGCTTCCCGTCCTCGGCGCCGTCGCCGCCGGTCTCCCCATCGAGGCCTTCGAGGCGACCGAGACCATCGCCGTCCCCGAGGACTTCGTCCGTCGACCCGGCGGTCACTACGTGCTCCGCGTCCGCGGGAACTCGATGATCGAGGACCAGATCGCCGATGGCGACATGGTGGTCGTGCACGACCGTCCCGCCGCCGATAATGGGGAGATGGTCATCGCCATGCTGGAGGAGTCCGGGGCGACGGTGAAGCGCTACTACCGCGAGCGCGATGGCCGCGTGCGCCTTCAGCCGGCGAACGCCACGATGGATCCCATCTACGTGCAAGAGAGTCAGGTGCGCGTCCAGGGGATCGTCGTCGGGGTGCTGCGGCGGTACTGAGCCTCTCGGCGGCGGTCACCTCCAGCATCCCTCGGCGCGACGTGCTCGCGCCGAGGGATTTTCCTTGAAGTGCCCCCCCCGCCGCGGGTATCTTTCCCCAGATGGCGGAGCGATGCGTGCAACTGGTCCTGCAATACGACGGGACCGCATTCGCCGGGTGGCAACTCCAACCCGGCCTCCGCACGGTGCAAGGCGTTCTCGAGGAGACGCTTGGACGATTGCACGGGGCGCCGATCCGCGTGACGGGTGCCGGCCGCACCGACGCCGGGGTCCATGCCCGCGGACAGGCCGCCGGCGTCACCGTCGCCCCACATTGGGAACCCGACCGCCTCCGGCGCGTCATGAATCAGCAGCTCCCCGCCGACCTCTGGGTCGCCTCCGCCCACGCGATGCAGCCGGAGTTCCACGCGCGCTTCAGCGCCGTGGCGCGCCGCTACCGCTACGCCGTTGGCACACGCCCTGATGCCGGATCGCCATTCCGGCGGCGCTGGGCGGCCCCGTACGAGGGGGCGCCTTTGGATCGGCAGACGCTCGACTGGTGCGCCGCGCAGCTGCTCGGGACCCACGTCTTCCGCGGCTTCGCCGTACGCGGGACCGCCCCCGCCGATGACGACCACCGCTGCACCGTGACCCTGGCCCGGTGGATCGACGCCGCACCGGACGAACCGGGGGACCTCGTCTTCGAGATCCAGGCGAATCGCTTCCTGCATCACATGGTGCGGTTTCTCGTCGCGACCATGTTGGAGACCGCGAGTGGGAAACGGTCCCGAGAGACCTTCAGCGCCTTGCTGGTCGCCGACGTGAATGACGACGTCGCTCCACCGGCCTCACCGACGGGGCTCTCCCTCGAAGCCGTCACCTACCCCGACGCCCTGTACCTTCCCGCCTGATGCGACTCTACCTCGCCACCGCCAATCCCGATGCGATCCGCTGGGCCCTGCAGAGCGGCGTGATCGATGGCGTCGTGGCCACCCCACGGGTCCTCGCGGAGGAAGTGCCACAGGCCGACCCACTGGAGATCCTCGGAGAGCTCGCGCCACTGACGACCCTGCCGATCTTCGCGAGCGTCGGGGCGCTCTCGCCGACGGAGCTCATCCGGGGGGCACGGGCCCTGCGACGCGTGGCGGAGCAGGTGATCGTGGCGGTCCCGTTCGTGGAGGAGGCGCTCCCGGTCTTCCGCCGCTTGCAGCAGGATGGGATCCGGTGCGCGGCGACCTTCGTCCACTCCGCGGCGCAAGGACTCTTGGCCGCGAAAGCCGGCGCAGCGCATGTGGTGATCCCGGTCGACGCCCTCGATGCGATCGATCATCCCGGGGAGTCGGTCATCGCCCCGCTCCGCGCGATGCTCGATCGGGCCTCGCTCGAGTGCGACATCGTCGCGGCGGGACCGTCGAGCGCCTTACGCCTCAGCGCGATGGGGGCTGCCGGGGCCGACGCTGCCGTCGTCACCCCGGCGATGCTCCATGCCCTCGTCCAGCATCCGCTCACCGATCGAGCCGTCGACCGCTTCGTCGCCGATGTCGCGCGGCGGGCCCGTCCACGACGCGCCAAATGAGCCGTCGTACCGGCTGGCGCCGATGGCATCCCCTGCTCTTCGCGGCGGTCGCCGCCTGCGACGGGGCCGCCCCGACGCCGTCCATCGCGCAACTCCCGGCGAGCCGGGTCATCCCAGGGGCGGCCGATAGCCTCACGGCGACCGTCGACGCGAGTCGCCGCACCGCGATCACGACCGCGGTGGCGCGCGTCTCCCCGGCCGTCGTCACCGTCCAGACCGAGCGCGTCGAGCGCACCGCGGCCACGCCGTACGACCTCTTCTTCGGCACCCGCTCCGGTGAGCAGATGGCCGCTGGGATCGGGTCGGGGTTCATCGTCCAAAGCGCCGGGGTGATCGTCACCAATGCGCATGTCGTCGCGGGGGCGAATCGGATCAACGTCGCCCTGCGTGATGGCACGACCTATCCCGCGACCCTCGTCGGCGCGGACGAGCTGAACGACCTCGCGGTCCTCCGCATCGAGGCCAAGGGGCTCCCCGTCGCCCCCCTTGGCACCTCGCGCGATCTCCTCATCGGAGAGTGGGTCGTCGCCATCGGGAATCCGTACGGCTTCTTGCTCGGCAACTCGGAGCCGAGTGTGACGGTAGGGGTGGTCAGTGGCGTGGGGCGCAACCTCACCGGGCGTGGGGACGGCCCGGGAGTCTACGTCGATATGATCCAGACCGACGCGTCGATCAATCCTGGCAATTCTGGAGGACCGCTCGTTTCCGCCTCGGGTGAGGTCATCGGGGTCAACAGCTCGATCTACAGCCCGTCCGGTGGTTCCATCGGCTTGGGCTTCGCGATCCCGATCGATCGCGCGCGGCGCGTCGCCGAGGATCTCCTCGCACATGGCAGCGTGCGACGCCCCTGGATCGGGGTGAAGGTCGAACAGACGCAGGCCACGGCGGCGCGCGGCACCCTGAATGCCGGGGCGACGATCGAGCGCATCGTCCCGGGGAGTCCTGCGGAAGCCGCCGGCCTCCGGCCCGGCGACATCATCACGCGGAGCCGCGATCGCGTCGTACGCAATGCGTATGATTGGGAGGCCGAGTTGCTCGACCTCCGCGTCGGGGAGAATGCGACTCTCATGGTGCGCCGCGAGAATCGCGAGCGCCGCGTCACCGTCGCGGTGCAGGACCTCCCCGATGCCAGCGCAGAGCGGGTCGCCGTCCTCCGAGAGCTCCAACTGATCTCCCTCACGCCGGCCATTCGGGTCGAGCGCGGGATCCGCGCCGCCCAGGGCGCCGTCGTCGTGCAGGTCTCGGACCGGGTCGAGCAGGCGCTCGGCCTCCGCCCCGGCGACGTGATCGTGCAGATCAACCGCACCCCAGTGGCCGACGCCCCGCAGGCCGCCCGCCTCATCGAGGGCGCTGGCGGGAGCGGGCCCGTCCGCATGTTCGTCGAGCGTGCCGGCATGATCTACTCCACTGACTTCCGCATCCGATGAGCCACGACACCTACCGCTCCCCCCTCGCCGAACGCTATGCGTCCGCGGCGATGCTGACGCTCTTCAGCCCACAGACGCGACACGGACTCTGGCGCCGGCTCTGGCTCGCCCTCGCCGAATCCGAGCGCGAGCTCGGGATCGCCATCCCCGAGGAGGCGATCACGCAGATGCGGGCGCACCTCGATGACATCGATTTCGCGGCGGTCGCGGAATACGAGCGACGCTTCCGTCACGATGTGATGGCGCATGTGCATGCCTTTGGCGATGTCGCCCCCGCGGCACGCGGCGTGATCCACCTCGGGGCGACGAGCTGCTTCGTCACCGACAATGGCGACCTGATCCAGATGCGCCGTGGGCTGGAGCTCCTCCGCGGCCGGGTGCTCAGCGTCATCCGGTCGCTGGACGCCTTCGCGCGCACCTGGCGCGATCTCCCGACCCTGGGGTACACGCATCTGCAGTCGGCGCAGCTGACGACCGTGGGGAAGCGCGCGACGCTCTGGATGCAGGATCTCGTGCTCGACCTCGCCGACCTCGATCATCGGCTCGCCACCCTCCCCCTGCGCGGGGTGAAGGGGACGACGGGGACACAGGCGAGTTTCCTCGAGCTCCTGGGCGGCGACCATGCGAAGGTGCGGGCCCTCGATGCGGCGGTCTGCCATCGCATGGGGGTCGCCCATTCGATCCCGGTGAGTGGCCAGACCTACTCCCGCAAGCTCGATGCGCAGGTCATGGACCTCGTCGCGGGGATCGCCACCAGTGCGGCGAAATTCGCGAGCGATGTCCGCATGCTCCAGTCGTTCGGTGAGATCGAGGAGCCGTTCGGGACGGAGCAGATCGGCTCGAGTGCGATGGCGTACAAGCGGAATCCCATGCGCTCAGAGCGCATCAACTCCCTCGCCCGCTTCGTGCAATCGGTGGCGGGGACGGCGAACCAGACGCATCAGGTGCAGTACTTCGAGCGGACCCTCGACGATTCTGCGATCCGCCGTCTCACCATCCCCGAGGCCTTCCTCGCCACCGATGCGATCCTGATCCTGATGGAGAACGTCGCGAGCGGGCTCGAGGTCCACCCGGCGCGGATCGCGGCGCGGATCGCCGAGGAGTTGCCCTTCATGGCGACGGAGTCGTTGATCGTGCAGGCGGTCCGGGCGGGTGGGGATCGCCAAGAGGCGCACGAGGTGATCCGTCGGCATGCCATCGAGGCGGCGCGGGCCATGAAGGACGAGGGGGTGCCGAACAATCTGCTCGATCGTCTCGCCGCCGATCCCGCCTTCCCCGTCTCGGTCGACGCGATGCGCGAGACACTCGAGCCGTCGCGATTCATCGGGCGCGCGGCGGCACAGGTGGATGATTTCCTCGCTGAGGTGATCGGCCCCATCCTCGTGGCCGCCGGGGAATCTGGTCCAGCGACCGAAGCGGTCCGGGTATGACCCCCGTGCTCGTCGGCGAGACCCACCTCCCCCTCCCGCTCCTCCGACGTGGGAAGGTGCGCGATGTGTATGTCGTCGATGACGACCGCGTCCTTCTGGTCACGAGCGACCGGGTGAGTGCCTTCGACGTGGTGATGCGCGAGCTCGTCCCGCAGAAGGGGGCCGTGCTCACCCAGCTCACGACCTGGTGGCTCCGGCAGTTCGAGGGGGAGATCGCCCACCATCTGCTCGCGAGCGATGTGGACGAGATCGTCGCGGCCCTCCCCGCCCTCGCACTCCATCGCGACGAGCTCGCTGGCCGTACGATGCTCTGCCGGCGGACGACCGTCTTCCCGGTGGAATGCGTGATGCGCGGCTATCTCGCCGTCTCCGCGTGGAAGGAATACCGCGCCACCGGGACCCTCGCGGGCGAGGTGTTGCCCGCCGGGCTCCGAGAGAGTGATCGGTTCGATCCACCGATCTTCAGCCCCGCCACCAAGGCGGAGTCGGGGCACGACGAGAACATCACGATCGCCCAGATGCGCACCGTCCTCGGCGAGGCGGCGGCCGCCACGCTTGAGCGCTTCGCCCGCCTCGTCTACACGCGGGGGCGCGAGCTCGCCGCATCACAGGGCATCATCATCGCCGATACCAAGTTCGAGTTCGGTGCCACCGCTGACGGGACGGTCCTCCTGATCGACGAGGTGCTGACCCCCGACAGTTCCCGTTTCTGGCCTGCGGATCAGTACGCCCCGGGGGGCTCGCAGCCGAGCTTTGACAAGCAGCCGCTTCGCGATTGGCTCGACGGGGAACGCCGGGCCGGCCGTTGGGACGGCCACGCGCCGCCCCCCACCCTTCCCTCCGAGGTCATCGCGGCGACGAGCCAGCGCTACCTCGATGCCTTTGCGCGCCTCACCGGCGCTCCTCTCGACCGTACGAGACTCTCATGAGCTTTGCCCGCGAAGGGATCCCCTTCATCCTCATCGCCGCCGCGCTCGCGGCCGCCGGCTACACCGCCGCCCTCGCGCGGCGATCGTGGCCCCTCTGGCTCGTCGCCTTCGTCCTGACGCTGCTCGTCCTCTGGGTCGCCTACTTCTTCCGCGATCCGGAACGGACCGGGCCCCGTGGCGCGAACCTCGTGATCTCCCCGGCCGATGGCCGCGTGATCGACATCCGCGAGGTGGACGAGCCGTCGTTCCTCGGCGGGCGTGCGATCCGGATCTCCGTCTTCATGAACGTCTTCAACGTGCATGTGAACCGGTATCCGGTGAGCGGCACGGTGGCGTACGTGCACTACAACCCAGGGAAGTTCATCAACGCGGCCGCCGACAAGGCGTCGCTCGAGAACGAGCAGATGTCGGTCGGGGTGCAGACGGGGACGCAGAAGGTCCTCTTCCGGCAGATCGCTGGGCTCATTGCCCGCCGCATCGTCACCTATTCCAAAGTTGGGGACACGGCGGCACAGGGCGAGCGCATGGGGCTGATTCGGTTCGGATCCCGCGTCGACGTCTTCGTTCCCGTGGGGAGCACGGTCCGCGCGACACTCGGCGAGAGGCCGCAGGCCGGCGTGACAGTGCTGGCGGAGCTCCCCTGATGGCCCGCCGCCGCTTCCCCCGCCCCTCGATGGTGATGCTCCCGAACGGTTTCACGCTCGGGAACCTCTTCTTCGGGATCTACGCGATCGTCTCCGCCTCTCGCGGCGACCACATGCTCGCCGGATGGTGCATCGTGCTCGGCGGCTTCTGCGACGCGATCGATGGACGGATCGCGCGCGCGACGAATTCCGGGTCACCCTTTGGCGAGGAGCTCGACTCCTTGGTGGATGCGATCTCGTTCGGCCTCGCCCCGGCGTTGATGATCTACTTCGCCGAACTGAACAAGACGAAGTGGGATTGGCTCTTCGTCTTCCTCTTCGTCGCCTGTGCGGTGATGCGTCTGGCCCGCTTCAACGTGGAGCAGGCCGGTGAGGAGACCAAGTCGGCCTACTTCACCGGGCTGCCGAGCCCGGCGGCTGGGGGCACCCTCGCCACCTACTACTGGTTCAGTCAGACCCCCCTCTACACCGACCTCTTCGCCGCCTGGCCCTGGGAGACGATCGTGCGCTGGCTCATGCTGACACTGAGCTTCCTGATGATCAGCTCGGTGCCATACCGGGCATGGCCACGTTTCAGTTTCCGCACGGTCGAGGGGACGATCGGCATCTTGCTCCTCTTCGCCTCGATCGCGGCACTCTTTGTGATGCCACAGGCCTTCTTCTTCCCCGTGGGAGTCGCCTACGTGGTACTGGGCATCGTGATGGCCCTGCTCCGCGGCGCCTTTGACCTCCCGTCCCCGCTCGTGACGGCGGGACCCTCCGTCTCGCTCTCGACCTCTGCTGAGGATCACCCCCTGTGACCCGCTTCACCGTCAGCGTCAAGATCGTCCCGCGCCATGGTCTCCTCGACCCGCAGGGGAAGGCCGTCACCGATGCCCTGCACACGCTCGGGTTCGCGTCCGTGCGTGATGTACATGTCGGACGGCTCCTCGTCATCGAGCTCGAGGCCGCAGACACCGCGGCAGTGCAGGCTCGGGTGCGCGAGATGTGCGAGCGCCTCCTCGCGAATCCCGTCACCGAGGACTTCGTGATCGCGGAGATCGCCGCGGCATGAAGGTCGGCGTCGTCACCTTCCCAGGCTCCAATTGCGACGAGGACGCCCTCCTCGCGGTTCGTGAGCACCTGCAGGTCGAGGCGGTCTCGCTCTGGCACAAGGACCATGACCTCCAGGGCGTCGATGTCGTGATCCTGCCCGGGGGGTTCAGCTATGGCGATTACCTCCGCTCAGGGGCTATCGCGCGCTTCGCTCCCATCATGCAGGAGATCGCGGTGCACGCGGCGCGGGGTGGTCCGGTGATCGGGATCTGCAACGGATTCCAGATCGCCTGCGAGGCAGGGCTCCTCCCCGGCGGCCTGCTCCGCAACGACCATCTGCAATTCCGGTCGATGCCGGTCACCCTGCGCGTGGAGTCCTCCAACACCGTTTTCACACGCGACGTGGAGCGTGGCGCCCTGCTGACCATGCCGATCGCACATGGCGATGGCCGCTACACCGCTGATGCCACCACCCTCGATCGGCTCGAAGGAGAGGGTCAGGTGATCTTCCGCTACGTGGATGCGGCCGGCCAGCCCACGCCGGCGGCGAATCCCAACGGCTCGCTCCGCAACATCGCCGGCGTCTCCAACGCCACCGGGACCGTGGTCGGACTCATGCCGCACCCTGAGCGCGCCCTCGATCCCCTCCTCGGCTCCACCGATGGCCTCGTCCTCTTCCGTTCCCTGCTGGCCCTCACCAAGGCCTGATTCCCTCCGCCGCTCATGCGTTCAATGACCTCGCCCCTGCCTGTCCTCGCGACCGACGCGTGCCGCACGTGACCACTGGCGCACGCCCCCGCCCCGGCGATCCGACGATCACGCCGGCCCTCGTCGCCGAGCACGGCCTCACGATGGACGAGTACGGCCGCCTGGAGCGGATGCTCGAGCGCACCCCGACCTTCACGGAGTTGGGGATCATCAGTGCCCTCTGGAGTGAGCATTGCTCGTACAAGCACTCGCGCCCGGTGCTCAAGACCCTCCCCACGGAGGCCCCATGGGTCCTCCAGGGGCCAGGGGAGAACGCCGGGGTGATCTCCATCGGCGACGGGCTCGCCATCGCCTTCAAGATCGAATCGCATAACCATCCCTCCGCCGTGGAACCCTACCAGGGGGCGGCGACCGGAGTCGGTGGGATCCTGCGCGATGTCTTCACCATGGGCGCCCGCCCGATCGCGATGCTCAACTCGCTTCGTTTTGGTTCGCTCGAGTCGCCACGCGTGCGCTACCTCGTCGCCGGCGTGGTGAAGGGGATCGGCGATTATGGCAACTGCGTCGGCATCCCCACCGTCGCGGGGGATGTGATGTTCGATTCCGCCTACGAGGGGAATCCACTCGTCAACGCGATGTGCGTCGGGCTCCTCCGCGAGGAGGAACTGATTCGCGCCAAGGCGGAGGGCGTCGGAAACTCGATCATCGCGGTCGGCGCACGCACCGGCCGCGACGGGATCCATGGCGCCTCCTTCGCCTCCGAGGATCTCTCGGACGAGAACGAGGCCAAGCGCCCGCGTGTCCAGGTCGGCGATCCCTTCACCGAGAAGCTCCTCCTCGAGGCCTCGCTCGAACTCATCCGCAGCGGGCACATCGTCGCGATCCAGGACATGGGCGCGGCGGGGCTCACGTCGAGCAGCGCCGAGATGGCGGAGCGCGGCGACGTCGGCGTCACCATCGACACCACCAAGGTCCCCGTGCGTGAGACGGGGATGACCCCGTACGAGATCCTCCTGAGTGAATCACAGGAGCGGATGCTCGTCGTCGCCAAGCGGGGACACGAGGCGGAGGTCCAGGCCATCCTCGCCAAGTGGGATCTCGTCGCCGAGGTGATCGGTGAGGTGATCGCCGAGCCGGTGTATCGCGTGACCGAGGGGGATCGTGTCGTCGCCGAGTTCCCGGGCACCCGTCTCGTCACCGATTGCCCGCAGTACCACCCCGAAGCGCGGGAGAGCGAGGAGGCCATCGCCCGCCGCACGCGCGATGTCGCCGCGATCGCACCGAAGGCGGAAGAGGCCGATCCTGCCTGGACCCTGGAACGGCTGCTCCAATCGCCGACCATCGCGAGCAAGCACTGGATCCACCGGCAGTATGACTCCACCGTGCGCACGGGCACCGTGAGTGGTCCAGGCGCTGGAGATGCCGCCGTCATCCGGATCCGCGGCACCAACAAGGCGATCGCAGTAAAGACTGACTGTAACGGGCGCTATGTCTATCTCGATCCTCGGGTCGGCGGTCGGATCGCGGTCGCCGAGGCCGCACGGAATGTGGCGTGCACCGGCGCCACCCCACGCGCCATCACCAACTGCCTCAACTTCGGGAATCCCAAGAAGCCCGAAGTCTTCTTCCAGTTCCGTGAGGCGGTCTACGGCATGGGCGATGCCTGCCGCGCCCTCGAGACCCCCGTCACCGGCGGCAACGTCTCGCTCTACAATGAGAACCCGCAGGGGGCGGTCTACCCCACCCCGACGATCGGGATGGTCGGCGTCCTCGATGACGCTGCCCATGCGACGCGCATGACCTTCACGACGCCGGGGGATGCCATCGTCCTCCTCGGGGAGAACACCGACGAGATCGGCGGCTCCGAATATCTGAGCTGGATCCACGGTGTCGTGGCCGGCGCCCCACCCGCATGCGACCTCGCGCGGGAGCGTGCCCTGATCGACACGATCCTCGAGGCGATCCGCGCGGGCCAGGTGCGCTCCGCCCACGACTGCTCCGAGGGCGGACTCGCGGTCGCGATCGCGGAGTCGTGCATGGGTGATCGTGTCCACCCCACCGGCGCCACGATCGATCTGACCCCCTGGACCGCGATCCCCACGCGCGCCCTGCTCTTCGGCGAAGCACAGGGGCGGATCATCGTCTCCACGGCGCAGGCCGAGGCGGTCCTCGCCATCGCCCAGCGCCACGGAGTCCCAGCCCGCGTGATCGGCCGCGTCACCTCCGCAGCGGAAGGCCTCCGGATCACGACCGCGCAGGGCCCCTGCACCACCACCATCGAGCGACTGGCCACCGCCTACCATGAGGCGATCCCGCGGGCGATGGCACGCGCCTCCGCTGAGACCGTCGCTGAGACCGCAGGAGGGACGCGCTGATGTGTGGCATCTTCGGTATCTCTGGGCACGCCGACGCGGCAGCCCTCACGCACCTTGGCCTCTACTCGCTTCAACATCGCGGCCAGGAGTCCGCGGGAATCGTGGCCGTGAAGGACGGGGCGGTCAACGTCCTCCGCGCCATGGGACTCGTCTCCGACAAGTTCTCCGCGGAGTCGATGCGTCCGCTCGCCGGCCCCGTCGCGATCGGCCATACCCGCTACTCGACCGCCGGTTCGAGCACGATCGAGAATGCACAGCCCGCGCTCGTACGCTTCAAGGGGGGCCACATCGCCCTCGCGCATAACGGGAACCTCATCAATGCCACCGAGGTGCGACGCGCCCTCGAGGACCAAGGCTCGATCTTTAGTTCGACCATGGACTCCGAGGTCATCGTCCACCGCCTGGCGCGGGCGCAGGCCGAGCGCCCTGAGGAGAAGCTCGCGGAGGCGCTCCGTGGGATCGAGGGGGCGTACTCCCTCCTCGTGGTCATCGGGGACACCCTCGTCGCGGCGCGCGATCCGCTCGGGTGGCGTCCCCTCGTGATGGGCCGGCTCAACGGCGCGTATGTCTTCGCGTCGGAGAGCTGCGCGCTGGATATCGTCGGTGCCACCATCGACCGAGAAGTCCTGCCAGGGGAGGTCGTCGCCGTCGAGCCGAACGGTACGATCCGCACCCTGCAGACCCCAGCGGCCGCGGAACAGCGGAAATGCGTCTTCGAGTACGTCTACTTCGCCCGTCCGGACTCTCGCGTCTTTGGGGGCTCCGTGGACCGGGCAC
>JBEGVM010000097.1:0-7693 GCA_041178365.1 Gemmatimonadota bacterium
AGTGGTCGCGGTGGTCCCAGCATGCGTGGGTGGGGGGATCGGTGGCATGAGGCTCAGAGGAAGGTGCGCGCGATGCGCGCCGTGTTGCAATGCACGCGGACGGTGTCGGCGATGTCACGGCCATAGCCCCCCGCGATCGCGATCGCGACGGGGACGCCGATCGCGCGGGCCGATTCGAGGACGAGGGCATCGCGGCGCATGAGGCCATCGAAGGTCAGGCGCAGGCGGCCGAGGGTGTCGCCTTCATGCGGATCGGCACCGGCCAGGTAGCAGACAAGATCGGGGCGGGCCGCGGCGAGGACCCCCGGGAGAGCCTCGGCCAGGCGCTCGAGGTACTCCGTGTCTTCCGTCCCGTCCTCGAGCTCGAGATCGAGCCGCCCCGGCACCTTCCGAAAGGGGTAGTTCCGCCGGCCATGCATGGAGAAGGTGAAGCTGTCGTCGTCGTGGGCGAGGATGTCGTGCGTGCCGTTCCCTTGGTGCACATCGAGGTCGATGATCGCGACGCGGCGGATGCGGCCCTCCGCGCGCAGGGCACGGACCGCGATGGCGACGTCATTCAACACGCAGAAGCCCTCACCATGCGCGGCGAAGGCGTGGTGTGTGCCGCCGGCAAGATTCATCGCGATGCCGGCCGTGAGGGCATGGCGAGCGGCCTCGAGCGTTCCGCCGCTCGCCCGCAGCGATCGTTCGACGAGCCCCGGGCTCCAGGGAAACCCCATTCGCCGTTGCTCCGCTGCGGTCAGCCGCCCGTCGAGGATGCGCGCGAGGTAGTCGGCGTCATGCACCCTTCCGGCATCGGTGAGGGAGAGGCGGGCGGGGTCGTGCACCTGCCCAGCCGCCACGATCCCCTCCGCCACGATCGCCTCGCGCAGCATGGTGTACTTGGCGATCGGGAAGCGGTGGTCAGCGGGGAGGGGGATGGTGTAGTGCGCGCTCGACCAGACGTGGAGCGCCATGGGGATCTCAGGTGCGAGGGAACGGTGCGGGGTATACTATCAGGAGGCTTCCTTCACTCCCAGCTGATGCCCCCGTCCCCTCTTACCGCGCTCGAGCGTGCCCGCGCCTTTGCCAACCTGCTCACGGTCGTCTCGGAGCAGCCGGAGGATCTCGCCGCCCATGAGGTGATGGCGCAGGCGGTGCTGGACACCGAACAACCGGAGACGCTGGTGATGGCCCCCGTCGTCGGGGGACTCGAGGTGAATGGGCTCCCCGCTGATGTCTATGTCATCGCGCCACTGATGCAGCGCGCGGGGATCCTGGAGCTGGGGCTCTCCTCGCAGATCACCGAGGCGCAGCTCTGTGCGGTGGCGCGTCTGCTGGCGGCTGTTGCGCCCGAGGGGGCGAATCAGGGGGAGGTCGAAGCAGGATTCCGTGGGTTGGATGGGGGGACGGTGCAGGTGCGCTTCCGGCCGCGAGCGGTGCGTCCCACGGCGGTGATCGATCGCGTGGCGGAGAGTGACCCGCTGACCCTTCCCGAGACGCCATCCCCCGAACTCGCCGCCACGCTCATGCAGCTCGAGGCGATCGCGACGCTCGATCCGCTCGACGAGGCGTTGGAGCGGGAGGCTATCGCTCGCCTCATCCCGATCATCGATCTCGCCAGCAAGTACGGGCGGGATGACGAGTTGCTCGACGGGCTCTGCGCCGTGCTGGTCGTGGAACAGGAGGCGCAGCGAGACGCCCGCTTCTCGACGCGGTGCCACGAGATCACCCTCGCGGTGAAGAAACTGACCACGGAGCCGCTCCTGCGTCGCATCGCGGAGCTCCGGATCCTTCAGCCGGAGCGCCCCCCGCGGACGCGGGTGACGCAGGCGATCCTGCAGCGGTTCAAGGATGACGCGGTGCGCGTGCTGCTCGCCTGTTGGGCGGCGGCGCCCTCCCCGTCG
The DNA here is from genome assembly GCA_041178365.1 of Gemmatimonadota bacterium. Classification (GTDB taxonomy): domain Bacteria; phylum Gemmatimonadota; class Gemmatimonadetes; order Gemmatimonadales; family Gemmatimonadaceae; genus Pseudogemmatithrix. Next base: position 1,887 of record JBEGVM010000097.1, read on the forward strand.
GGTCAGGAGGCGATGCTCCGTGTGATGCGGACGATGCCCCGCCTGTACGAGGCACTCGATGCGGTGATCCGTGGCGCGGATGACCTGATGGCGCGATCAGCGATCCTCGTCCTCGCGGAGGTCTCGGATGGTCGCGCCGAGGAGCTCTTGCGCGAGCACGCCCGACATCCCAATGAGAAGGTCCGTCGTGCCGCACTCACGGCGCTCACACGCTTCTCCTCCGAGCTCGCGTTGGTGGCGCTGGTCGCGGCGGTCAATGATGACCTCCCGGCGGTGCGGCTCTGTGCGATCCAGTCGCTCGCCCGCCCACGAGCCTCGATGGCGGTCCCACGGCTGGCGTCGGTGCTGGAGAAGGAGCGGAGTCCCGAGGTCCTCGCCGCGGCGGTGACGACCTTGGGCACGATCGCGACCGCGGATGCGATCGCCCTGCTCGAGCGCCTCGCGCTGGGCAAGGTGCGTGGCGTGGTCGCCTCCTCACCGACCACGCGGATCGATGCCTGTCGAGCGCTCTTAGCGGCGCGCTCGCCGGCGGCGATGGTGGCGCTCCAACATGTGGCCGCGGAGGCGGATCGCAAGGTGAAGTCCGCGGCACTGCAGCTCTTGGCCGCCGCACCGCGCCGCGGGACGACGGCCGTCCCCGCCGCCCGCGGCTGACGGCGCGAGGCCTTAGCGCGCCGTGAAGTCGGTGCGCGCCGTCACCGCCTTGCACGCCGCCGCGATGAGCGTCGCGGCATGGTCCAGATCATCGAGACTCACCAGCTCGTTCGGGGAGTGCATGTAGCGATTCGGTACGGAGAGCAGCGCCGTCGCCACCCCATGACGCGCGAGATGGATCGCATCCGCATCGGTGAAGGTCTGGCGCCCTTCGGCCCGTAACGTGTGTGGGATCGCAAGCCGTTCGGCGGCATCCCGCAGGATCCCGAAGGCGACGGGAGAGACCACGGAGCCGCGCGTGAGCACCGGCCCACCCCCGATGCGTGCCTCGCCGAGCTCCTTCTTCTCGACCCCGGGATGGTCGGTGGCAAAGGTCACGTCGACGACGATCGCCATCGCGGGATCGACCCGTTCGCCCGCGACGCGCGCGCCACCTCCCTGATAGCCGATCTCCTCCTGCGTGGTTGCCGCGGCCACGACCCGTGCCTCACCCGGATCGGCGGCATACCGCCGCAGCGCCTCGAGGACCACGAAGGCGCCGATCCGGTCGTCGATCGATCGCGAGACGATCCGCCGATTGGGGAAGTCGACGGTGCGCGAATCGATCACCCCGGCATCACCCACCGAGAGGAGCGCTGATGCCTCGGCCTTGGACGTCGCACCGATATCGACCCAGAGGTCGGTCATCTTGGAGGCCTTCTCGCGATCCTCCGGCTTCATCAGGTGGATCGGCTTCTTACCGACCGCGCCGAGCACCTCGCCCTGACGCCCGAGGAAGCGGATGCGCTGCGCGACAAGTACCTGCGGGTCCCAGCCGCCAATCGGGCCGATATGCACATAGCCGTCATCGTCGATATGCGTGACGATCACCCCGATCTCGTCGATGTGGCCGGCGAGCATGATCGTCGGGCCGCCGGTCGGGTTCACGACCGCCATCGAGTTGCCGGCGACGTCGGCGTGCACCTCAGCCGCGAAGCCGCGCGCCTCCTCCCGCCAGACGGCGGCGGCGGGGCCTTCGTATCCTGAGGGGCCCGGGGTGTCGAGGAGTCGCTTGAGGAAGGTGATGGCGGAGGACGACAGCATGGAGAGGCTCAGGCAGAGGGAGAGGTGAGGGCGCGCACCTGGTCAGTCGGTGCGGGTGCGAAGAGCGACGGCGCGATGCATGGCGCTAGGGCGACCACGGCATCGATCAGCCGCGGACCGGATTCGTAGAGCAGTGAGGCATCCATGACGAGGCAGCGGCGCTCGCGAGCCCATGCCCAGGCAGGATCGTCGAGCAGGTGCTGTCCCCTCGCGGTCGCGTGGTCGATCGTCTCACCAGCGAAGGCGAAGATGATCAGGTCGGCATCCGCCATGGATCCATCGCTCGCGAGCACCTCGATCCCACCAGCGCGCCGGATGACCTCGGTGACCCAGGGGCCAATCGCACGGAGGGGCGCGCGCGGATCGATGATCGCCACCCGCGGACGTGGCGCCCGCGCCGCCTTGAGGGTCTCATGGACGGCGTGGAGGCGGGGATCCTCCCCCAGATACGTCACGGAGCGTCAGCGCCGCTCGTAGACCTTACGGCCGGCGAACCAGGTGGAGCGCACGCGAGCCTGCGGGAGCATCGCATCGGGGATGCGCAGGAGGTCGTGATCGAGCACGACGAAATCCGCGTGCTTGCCCGGCGTGAGCGAGCCGAGCTCGCGCTCCTGGAATGCCGCATAGGCGGGCCAGAGGGTCATGGACAGGAGCGCCTCGTCGCGCGTCATCCGTTGCTCAGGGAACCACCCACCGGCGGGCCATCCTTTCGCATCCTGCCGCGAGACACTCGCCTTGAACGAGATCAGCGGATCCACATACTCCACCGGGAAGTCGGAGCCATTGGGGATGATCGTGCCGCTCTCGAGGAGGGAGCGCCACGCATAGGCGCCACGCAACCGCGTCTCGCCGAGGCGATTCCCTGCCCAGTACATGTCACTCGTCTGGTGCGAGGCCTGCATGCTCGGGATCACACCGAGCGCAGCGAAGCGCGGGATGTCGTCGCTGTGGAGGATCTGGGCATGCTCGACGCGGAAGCGATGGTCGGCGGTCGGGCGCGCTGCGAGTGCCGCCTGGTAGGCATCGAGCACCAACCGGTTCCCGCGATCCCCGATGGCGTGCGTGTTCACCTGGAACCCCGTCATGAGCGCCCGGTCGGCGACCTCACGGATGTGCGCGGGGGCGGAGACCAGGAGCCCACTCGTGGAGGCATCGTCGTTGTAGGGCTCGAGGAGAGCGGCGCCGCGCGAGCCCAAGGCCCCGTCCTGATAGAGCTTGATCGAGCGGACCCAGAGGCGACCGTCGAAGAGCCCACTCTGCGGACCACGGCGGAACCAGGCCTCGAGCGTCGGGGCGTGGTCGGAGATCATCGCATAGAGGCGCATGTCGAGTACCCCTTCGCGGCCGAGTTCCTCATAGAGCTCGAGGGTCTGCGCGGCGGCGCCGGCATCATGCACGCCGGTCAGCCCCCAGCGGTGCATCTCCCGGATCGCGGCGGCGATCATCGCTTTGACCTGCGCCCGCGTCGGGGCGGGGATCACGCGCTCCACGAGCCCCTGCGCATTGTCCACCAACACCCCGATCGGTTCGCCACGCGGGTCACGGATGATCTGGCCTCCACTGGGATCCTTCGACGCACGGGTGAGCCCAGCCTTCTGCATCGCGAGCGCGTTCACCACGGCGGCGTGGCCATCCACCCGCTCGAGATAGACCGGATGGTCGGGGACCGCGCGCGAAAGCGCCTCGTGCGAGGGCCAGCGCGTATCCCCCCAATCGTTCTGGTCCCATCCGCGCCCGATGATCCACTCCCCCTTCGGGGTCTGCTTCGCCCGTTCCACCACGCGGGCGATCACCGCGTCGTAGGAGGTGGTCCCCACGAGATCGACGTTGCGCAGCGACTGCCCGAGCCCGAGGACATGTGCATGCGCATCGGTCATCCCCGGGATGACGGTCTGCCCGTCGAGGTCGAGCACCTGTGTGGTGGGGCCGGTCAGGGCTTTCGCGCCGGCACGATCCCCGACGAAGACGATCCGTCCGCCGCGGACCGCCATCGCATCCACGATCGGGCGCACACCGTCCGCCGTATAGATGCGGCCATTCGTGACGACGAGGTCGGCAGGGGCGAGTTGCGCGGTGAGCGGGAGTGCGACCGCGAGGACGAGGGTGAGCAGGCCCTGCAGGAGACGAGTGAGTGGCATGACGAGGAGACGAGAGTGTGAAATGGTGCGATCAGCGAATCCTACTTCCCACCCACGACGCACGGAACGCACGCTGCGCGTCAGACGGGGGACGACCCGCCTCCTCAAGCGCCACGACCTCGATGTTCGGGTCCTCGGCGAGGGTGACCGTCGTGGAACGCTCGCCGGCACGCCCCATCCAGGTGACTCGGACTGAGGCACCGGGGCGCCGCGCGGCGAGCAGCTCCCGCAGTGCCGCCATCGTGGTCATCGGGGTTTCCTCGATCCGCATGATGCGATCCCCAGTCGTGAGCCCCGCCTGATAGAGCGGGCTGCCCATGAGCGGTGGGCTCGCCACCACGAGGCCGTTCGACTGCTCCGTGAATCGGACATCGCTGATCCACGCCTGCCCGGGTCGTGCGAGCCGCACAAGGAATCCCGCACGAGCCAGCAGAGTCTCGTAGTCCGGACGCTCGCTCCCGACCAGGTACCGTGCGAAGAACTCCCGTGCGAAGGCCGTGTCCCCCGCGACCTCGGCGAGCGCCGCCTGCGCATCTCGCATCGTGTAGGTCCGTGCCGGCGCGAGCGCGGTGGTCTGCTCGCGACCGAACCGCATCCACATCCGACGCATGACATCGTCGAGTGTCACCGGCTGCGGCCGCGCGCGAAGGGTGAGATCGAGGGCCAGTCCGAGCGCCTCGCCATACGTGTAGTAGGAGAGGAAGGTGTTCGCGCGGTTGTTCGGGTCGATCGCAGCCGCTGCATCGACGAAGGGCGCCTGCTGGCTCATCGCCTCTGCCCCGCCGAACCCGCGCGCCGGGGAGACGGTCATCGCATTCACCGCCCCTGTGAGTCGACGCGCATACTCCGTGGGTGCGATGATCCCCGCTCGGGCGATGGTCAGTACGCCGTAATAATTCGTGAACCCCTCGGCGAGCCAGAGCTCGCTACTCATGTTCGCCTGCGAGAAGTCGAACGGCTCGAGCGACGTCGGGCGAATCCGCTCCACATTCCAGGCGTGGAAGAACTCGTGGGAGACGGTCCCGAGCAGGCCGATCATGTTGGAGCGCAACGGGCTCGATGAGGTGAGCGAGGTCGAGTTGCGGTGCTCCATCCCATCGCCGGCACAGGTGGTCCGGTAGCAGGCGATGAAGGTGTAGCTCCCGAAGTCGAAGCGCGGGAGTTCACCGAAGACCCCCGCCATCTCATCCACGACCTTTCGCGTCAGCGTCGCGAAGGAGTCGACCTCGGCGCGGGTCCCCTCATGATTGATGGCGAGTCGAATCTCCTGCGCCCGACCGGCGGGGCCGGCCTCCCACGAGCGGATATCAAGCGCGCTGAGATGGGTGGGGGAGTCGAGGAAGTAGGCGAGGTCGGGGGCGCGGAAGCGCTCAGCGTCACTCGTCGGTTGGAGTTGCGTCGCGATCTGCCAGGCGGGATCTGGCCGGCGGAAGGTCACCTCGATCGGGCGCGAGGCGAGTGCCGGGGCGTAGGCGAAGGTCGCGGGAATGTTCAGGTGCGCCTTCGTCTCATCGATCCCGGCGTAGGTGCCATCGGCGCGGTCGCCGAAGAGGGTGTAGCGCACCTGTACGTCAGCGCGATGGCCGGTGATCTCCCACACATGGGGTGAGACCCGCACGACGCGAAGGGCCCGGCCGGTCGCATCGGTGGCCTGGAATCGGTAGACGTTCTTCGCGAACTCATGGAGGGCGTAGCGCCCTGGCGAGCTTCGCGCCATCTGCACGCGCAGGGGGCCGGGCGGGAGTGCGGCGTAGCGGATGGTGATCTCCGCCTCGTGATGCACCCGGTTGGCAAAGGAGATCTCGTACTGCACGGGGGCGGCCCGCTGGGGAGCGGGTTGGGCACCGAGGACCGGCACCAGGAAGACCAGTGCCAGCAGCGTGCGCGAGCGTCGATGTGTCAGCATCCCGACAAACTACATGGCCACTCGGG
>JBEGVM010000098.1:0-2793 GCA_041178365.1 Gemmatimonadota bacterium
ACGGGGGCGGCCCGCTGGGGAGCGGGTTGGGCACCGAGGACCGGCACCAGGAAGACCAGTGCCAGCAGCGTGCGCGAGCGTCGATGTGTCAGCATCCCGACAAACTACATGGCCACTCGGGTGGCCGGGTATCAGCGATTCGGGAGTTCGGTGGCGGCGCTGATCGCGGAGACGTTCACCGCGATATCCCCTGCCTGACGTCCATCGGGGAGAATGGTGGCTCCGGAGACCCCGAGGAACTTGCCCGCCTGCGAGAGGTAATCGCTCAGCCGCTGCTGCGCGGCGAGGTAGACCGTCCCACGCACCGCATGCCCGCCGAGGAGACGGAGTTCGACCAGACGTTCGATGGCACCAACACCACCAAAGGTCGCGACGGTCATGTTGGAGTCGGGGGCTGAGGCGAGCAGCACGAGATCGGCCTGGATCACCAGATGGGTGGCTTCCTCTGCCAGCTTGGGGCGTCGAGAATCGGGGGCATTGAGCCAACCCCCCTTTCGCGTGCTCAAGTAGGTGACCAATAGCATATCCTCGGCGACAACGGCGTGCGCCTCGATCAGCGTGCCATCACGCATCACGAGGTGGAGCCGCTTCTTGTCCTGAGCGCCGAGGCGCGTGGTCGATGTGGTCATGGAGGGGGATGAGCGTGACTGAATGGGTAGCGTCCTCAAGGCAGGGCGCAAGAGCGGCGGCAGGGTATCCGCTCTGCATCAAGGTCGTGTCAACTCCACGGATTAACGGGACGGAGGCTCGGTTCGACCCGTTTTTAACTGCAGGTAACGCTGCACCGAGGTAGGGTTGAGCGGGACCCGCGGCTTCGTGAGAAGGGCTTCAATACCCTCGATCTCTCGGGGAACGACCGCTGAGGGCCGCTCGATTCCTGAGGCGGTCACCAGATAATCGTCCTCGATTCGTACCCCGATGTTCGCGTAGCGTGCGACCGCTGGCGCGATCTTCGCTGCGAGGCGCCGGTTGCCGGGGGTATCGGGGAGAATCGAGAGGAGATTCGATCGCACATAGAGTCCGGGCTCGATCGTGAAGGCGCTCCCAATCCCGAAGGTCCCCGTCAGGGTGTACTGCTCGGGATCGTGCACCACGAGGCCGATCCCATGCCCCAACCCATGCATATAGTAGAGCTGGAGCTGCGGGCAGCTGCGGGGCTGCTGTGCCGTCCCGCAGTCGTACGTCGCGTCGGGGGATTCGATCAGACCCAGCCGGGCGAGCCCTGTACGCAGAACGGCGGTCGCTGAATCGGTCATGGCGCGCGCCTGTCCGCCGAGACGGATCTGCCGCTCTGCCGCGAGCTGGGCATTCAGGACCACCTCGTAGATCTCGCGCTGGGCGGGGGAGAATCGGCCGCTGACGGGAACCGTGCGGGTGATATCCGCCGCATACCCGTCGTACGACGTCGCCATGTCCAGCACGATGACTTCGCCGGCTTGCGCGATGCGCTCTGACCTGTTGTAGTGGAGCGTCGTCGCGTTCGGGCCTGATCCCACGATCGACCCATAGGCCGGGCCATCGCCGCCGGCCTGTCGCCAGGTGGCTTCGGCGATCGCCTGGAGCGTGAACTCGGCAACGCCGGGCTGCACCGCCGCGAAGGCGGCCAGATGCCCCTGCGCACTGAGCTCCGAGGCGATACGAATCCGCTCGAGCTCGGCCGGGCTCTTTCGTCCGCGCAGGCGGTTCGCCTCTCGGCGTGCATCAACCACCTCGATCTTCGGGTTCGCCGTGCGGAGCGCATCGATGAACTGATCGTGCAGCGAGCGCTCGGTCATCCGTGACCCGATATCGCCCAGCACATGCAGCGTCTGATGAATCCCGAGGAGGGAATCGAGGACGGTGGAGAGCACCGCGGCATCGCGCCCCTCCAACCCGAGTCGGAGACGGACCCCAGCGACACCGAGCCGAGCGCCGGTCCAGACCTCACGCGCCGGATCGCGCCCCTGCACGAAGAGGAGGTCCCGACGCTCGTTCCCCTTCTTCACGATCACGAGTGCCGCCCCGGGCTCCGTGAATCCCGTGAAGTAGAGGAGATAGGGGTGCTGTCGGAACGGGATGTAGTCGGGCGACGGTTCGGGAGCGCCGAGGGCGAGCATCACCCCATCCGGAAGGGCACGGACGAGGGAGTCGCGGCGGGCCGCGAACTCGGCCATGGGGAGCTGCGCGGCAAGCGGGGCCGCGACGCTGGCGGCGCAGAGCGCGACCCGCCGCAGGGAGCGAAGGAGGGAGGGCATAGGTCCTGAGAAGATACCACTCAGCGTCCCGCCCGTGTCCCTCGTAGACTTCAGCAAGGTCCACCCTTCGTCTCCGGAGTCGTGTCGTGATGTCCTGGCGTCCCTTGGTCCGTAGCTGTGCCCTCCTTCTCCTGTCCGCTCTTCCGCTCGCCGCCCAGCAGCGGTTGACCTCGCCCAAGGAGTTCTTCGGGCATGAGATCGGCGCGGACTACCAGCTCCCGAACTACTCCAAGTTCCTCGCCTACTGGGAGACCCTCGCCACGCAGTCCGACCGGATGGAGCTCGATACCATCGGGCGGACGGCGGAGGGGCGCCCGCAGGTGATGGCGATCGTCTCGAGCCCGGAGAACCTTCGGAACAAGGAGCGCTATCGCCGCATCGCCGAGCGATTGGCGCGCGCCGAAGGGGTGAGTGAGGCCGAGGCGCGGCAGCTGGCGAAGGAGGGGAAGGGGATCGTCTGGATCGATGGCGGTTTGCATGCCACGGAGGTCCTCGGGGCGCAGCAGTTGATCGAGACCAACTGGCAGCTCGTCTCAAGCACCGATGAGGAGACGCAGCG
>JBEGVM010000099.1:0-6691 GCA_041178365.1 Gemmatimonadota bacterium
GCGGATGCGATCGATGGGTCGGATCGTCGATCCCGTGCCGAATGCCCGGGTCACCAGTGCGACGACGACCATCGGGGTCACCCCGCTCTTTGGTCCGTATGTCCTCATGAAGCGAGGGCTCATCTCTCCGGTTCGTGTCATCGGGGAGGGTGCGAGGTGTGGGATGACGGTCGGCTGTGCAGTGGTGGGCGAGCCCGATGTCCCCGTCTCTCGGCCCATCCGAGAGTGGGGGACCCCGCTGTTCGACCACCCACCTGAGACAGCCCTGGAGGCCGTCGTGACGGGTCGGATGGCACGAGTCCGGGTCTTCGCGCGTCTTGAGGCGACCACGTGGATCGGGCAGCTTGTGGAACGCGGCGAGCTGCAGGATGTCGCCAACCATCCGAGCCCGCCGCCGGATCGCGTCACCTTGCTCTGTGAGCGACTCGATCTCCGCGCAGAGAGCATCCTCCTGACCCGTTCAATCGGAGGGTCTTCCACCATCCTGTGCGGGATTAAGCGAGAGGAGGTCGGGGTCCCGGTGCGAGATTGCCCGCGTGTGGTCCGGCAATCTGCGCTCACGGGGGACGCCTTCGATCTCCTCGACTCGGAATGGCAGTTCCTCTTGGATGCGCGACGACGCACCCGGGTGATTCTCCCACGTCCGATTGGGACCGATGCGCTCACTGAGGCCTTCCTCTACGAGATCCCAGAGGGCCTGTCGCTCGCATTCTCCGCCTCGATTCGCCAGCTGCGTGAGAAGGATCCTGCCCAGCTCACCGTGGCGGTCGCGGCGCTCTGGCGAGCGCTCCACGAGGATTCGTTGCTCCAGCGCCGGCCGAATTCGCTGGCCCTGGGGCTCTATCATGAGCAGACGATCCAGTTCCGCCCGATCATCGGGATCGAGCGGGATGGATTGCTCGCCGTCGTGGTCGCCGCGCCCTGTGCGGTCTTCACGGATATGCCCTATCCGACGGTCCCCGAGGCCGCGCGCGGCTTGCCGAAGTTCACACGTCTCGGTGGACCACCGGTCACCCGCTGGTTGGCGCGTTGGGGGATCGCCTCTCCGGGTCGCGATGGCTTCGCGGCCATCCTGTTCATGCTCGAGCTGCTCGCCGCTCGTCCGTTTCAGCTCGCGTCTGATCTCGCCTGGTCCGACTTCGTGGAGGCACTCGACGAGCGCGCGGCGGGAGATGAGTGGTTCCAGGATCCAGACAAGGCCGCGGAGCTCATCGACGCGCTTCGGTTCGCCGAGAGCCGTGTCGTCACCTTCCTTCGGGACTGGGCGGCGAAAGGTTGAACTCGGTCCTCCCGGCCGATGGCCGCGCGACCCGTTCGGTCGTGCCTTGGTCACCTCCCACCTCCCACCTGTGGCTCTCGCAAAGGACCGACGGCGTATATCGTCGGGTATAGAAAGCTCCATCGTTCGATGAAGTGTGCCGGAGTCCAGGCGTTCGCATCTTCCATGGCGAACCCTCCCATGAGACTCTGATGCCCCTGATCAAGAAAGACGCCCCGGTCGTGTTCGAGTACGACCTCCATCACATGCGGAATCGGTTGCGTCGGTTCTTCGAGGAACCGTTCGGGTTCGAACTTCCGCACCCGCTCATCGACGAGAAGCGGGTCGAGCGGTGCGTCTGGTCCCCCGCCGTCGAGGCCACCGAGTCTCCCATGGAGTACCTGATCAGCGCCGAACTCCCAGGCATCACCCCCGAGGACGTCGAGGTCCAGATGGCGGACGGGATGCTCACCGTGAAGGGGAGGAAGTGCGAGGGGAAGACGGCGGAGGACACGACACGGACCTGGCACCTCTGGGAGCGAAACTATGGGGAGTTCCAGCGCACCTTTCGCTTCCCGCAGCCGATCGACGCGTCGCAGGTGGTGGCGGAGTTCGCCAATGGCATTCTGAGGATCACCGTACCGAAGGTGGAGAGCACGCCGTCCAGCGCGCGGACGGTGCCGATCTCGCAGGGGTAGGGCGCTCGTCGCGCTGGCCAACCCGGGCTGGGCGCCGTACCTTCGCGCCATGCCCCTCGACCCCCAGCTCTTCCAGGTCCTCGTCCTCCTCGGGATCTTCCTGACCTTCGGCCTCGCCGAGGTCGCGGTCGGCCGCTTCTTCCCCAGCGAAGCCGGCCACGAGGATGATCGGCTCGACGTCGCCGTCGGGCTCATGTTCCCCATCGTCGCCTCAGGGGTCTACGCGACCTCGCGTGCGCTCTCTGCCATGCTCTTCCCCGAGGCGCGCGACGCCTGGGCCGATTGGCCCTGGTATGCCATGGTCGGCGTGCTCCTCCTCGCCGATGACCTCACGCAGTACTGGTGGCACCGCCTCTCCCACACCTCGGTGCTCTGGCCACTCCACCGCGCCCATCACTCCGCTGCGTACATGAGTGTCCGCGTCGTCTACCGCAACAACTTCCTCTATTACCTGTTGATGCCGGGCCTCTGGTTCGGCGGGGCGCTCCTCTACCTCGGCTTCGGCTGGGTCTTCGTCTACTACAGCACGGTCAAGCTCGTGGTCATCACCGGGGCGCACTCGGCGGTGCGGTGGGATACCGTGCTCTACAAGTACCGCGTGCTCCATCCACTCGCGTGGATTCTCGAGCGCACGATCTCCACCCCCGCCACGCATCACGCGCACCACGCCCTGACCCAGGACGATGGCGTTGGGCACTATGACGGGAACTACGGCAACCTGCTCTTCCTCTGGGACGTGCTCTTCGGCACGGCGCACATCACGCGGACCTTCCCGCCGGCGTACGGGCTCAAGGACGACCGCCGCCATGGGCAGGAGCGGTGGCTCCATCAGCTGCTCTTCCCGTTCCTGCGCTCCAAGCGTGCCGAGACGGTGCTCGGGCACGACAGACACATCCCGATCGACTGAGCCGCGCCGAGTTCGGTATCAGCGATCTCCTCAGGGGGTCGCCGTCGGAACCGCGATTGCGCGCCCACCGGGGGCCGGGACGGTCTGGAGCCGGTGGGCGATAGGGGGTCTCAGCCACGGGTATCGGCGCGGAGGGCGAGCGTGGTCCAGAGCACGCCGAGGAGCTCGTTCCCCGCGACACCCAAGAGGAGGACGGGCGCGAGATCGAGGAGGACGAGGAGGGAGAAGCCAACGGCCATCGCGAGGCGCCCCCAGCAGGAGGCGCGCGCCATGATGGTGAGGTCCGCTCGCCCGGCGACGATGTAATAGCTACCGAGGACGATCGCGCTCATCCCGAGGAGACGGACCCAGTGCTCAGCGGTGCGCGCGGTGAGGAGGAGATCGAGCGAGAGGTCAGGGAAGAGGAAGAGCCCCAGGCCCATCACGAGATCATAGCAGCCGAAGATGACGAGGCTGCGGCCGGTCGCCGGGAGGAGGGTCGTGCTCGTCCCGGATGTGAACGTCGGATCGTTGAGCGCCGCCGCGAACGCGGCCACCGTTGGGAAGCGATCCGCGGGCAACTTCTCCAGTGCCTTCTGGATCGCCGCCTCCACATGCGGCGGCACCGCAGAGCGCTGCGCGCGGAGCGTGCGGGGCCGGTCCGTCATCACCCGCGCGACGATCGCCTGGGCCGTCGGCCCGGTGATGGGGGGCTCGCCGGCGAGCATCTCATACGCCACGCAGCCGAGTGCGTAGACATCGCTGCGCGCGGTGATCTCGCGCTCGCCCATCGCCTGCTCCGGACTCATATACGCCGGCGTGCCGAGGCGCATCCCCGTCTCGGTGATGCGCGCTCCCGTGGTGCGTGAGGCGGCCAAGGCGATCCCGAAGTCGGCGACGAGGGCGCGGCCGTCATGCAGGAGGATGTTCTCTGGCTTGAGGTCGCGGTGCACGACGCCATGGCGATGGGCGTAGTCGAGGGCGGAGGCGACCTCCCCGGTGATGCGGACCGCCTCGGAGACGGAGAGTTGTTGCTCGCGGGTCAGCCGATCCCGCAGCGACTCCCCCTCGACATACGGCATCACGTAGAAGAGGAAGCCCCCCGCCGCGCCAGAGTCGTGCAGGGTGAGGATATGCGGGTGCTGCAGGTTCGCCATGACCTTGATCTCGGTCAGGAACCGCTCCGCCCCGATCACCGCCGCGAGTTCGGGACGGAGGACCTTGAGCGCCACGCAGCGTTCGAGCTTGAGGTCGTGCGCGAGATAGACCGTCGCCATCCCGCCGGCGCCGAGCTCCCGCTCGATGCGATAGTGGTCAGCGAGTGCCGAGCACAGGGATTCAGGGATGGGCATGAGCGGTGGGAGCGGGGGGGGGCATGGAGCGGTCCATCGAGGGAAGTGACGCCTTGTAGCCGGGGTCCCTAGGGGCTAGCGTAGCTCCAAGGAAACCCATGCATATCTCATACCCCTATCTCCTCTTCATCGGCGATGTCCCCGATGCCCTCGCCGCCAAGACCGCCTTCGGGATCGTCGATTGGCGGCGTGAGTGGTGCCTCGCGCAGCTCCGGCTCCCCGGGTGCCAGGCCGACCTTGGGCTCCCCGACCGGAGCATCGCCGAGGCCGCGGCCGCGGGCGCCAAGACCCTGGTGATCGGTGCGGCCAATGCCGGTGGGGTCCTCCCTCCGCACTGGATCGCGACGATCGTCGAGGCGCTCCATGCCGGGATGGACATCGCGAGCGGATTGCATGTCCGCCTGGATTCGATCCCTGAGATCCGCGAGGCGGCGGCGCGTCATGGGCGCCAGCTCTTCGATGTGCGGCACTCGTCACAGCGCTTCGCGACGGGGAAGGGGACCAAGCGGACGGGGCGACGGCTCCTGACCGTCGGCACTGACTGTTCGGTCGGCAAGAAGTACACCGCGCTCGCACTCGAGCAGGAGATGCGCGCCCAGGGGATGGATGCCGACTTCAAGGCCACCGGCCAGACCGGCGTCTTCATCAGTGGGCGTGGGGTGGCGATCGATGCGGTCGTCGCGGATTTCATCTCCGGTGCGGTCGAGTGGCTTTCACCAGACGCCGCGCCGACGCACTGGGACCTGATCGAAGGCCAGGGATCGCTCTTTCATCCCTCCTTCGCCGGGGTCACGCTCGGCCTCCTGCATGGGGCACAGCCCGATGCCTTCGTGGTCTGCCATGAGCCGACGCGTACCACGATGCGCGGGGTGAAGCATCCGTTGCCATCGATCCAAGAGGTGATCGATCTCACCGTGCACTGTGGGCGATTGACCAACCCCATGATCCGTCCGGTGGGGATCGCGGTGAACACGCAGGCGCTCGGTGAGGCGGCGGCGCGAGCCTTCTGTGCGGAGGTTGAGGGGGCGCATGGGCTCCCCACGAGCGATCCGGTACGGTTCGGCGTGCGGGGGATCGTCGAGCGTGTGCGCGCGGAATTCCCAGCATTCCCATGAGTGCGCGCACCATCGCCCTCGAGGTGGCCGTCGAGCATTGGCCCATCGCCGGCCGGTTCACCATCGCGCGCGGGAGTCGGAGCGAAGCGGTCGTGGTGGTGGTGACGTTGCGCGCAGATGGCGCGGTGGGACGAGGGGAGTGCGTGCCATATGCGCGGTATGGCGAGTCGGTCGAGAGTGTGGTCGTGCAGATCGAGTCGCTCCGTGGGCTGATCGAGCGGGCTGGCCCGCAGTTGGCCATGCCGCCGAATGCGGGAGCGACCTCGCCGGCGGGGGCGCTGCGTGTGGCCGTCCAGTCGGCCCTCCCTGCGGGCGCCGCCCGCAATGCGCTCGACTGCGCCTGCTGGGATCTCGAAGCCAAGCTCACCGGGATGCCGGCGTTCGAGCGCGCCGGCGTCGCACCCCCCGCACCGGTCATCACCGCGTACACCTTGAGTCTCGGGACACCCGACCAGATGGCGGCCGCAGCGATCGTCGCGCAGCACCGCCCCGTGCTCAAGGTGAAGCTCGGCGGCGAGGGGGATGCCGCGCGAATCCGTGCGGTTCGTGCGGCCGCACCCGCCGCGACGCTGATCGTCGACGCCAATGAGTCATGGCGCGCGCATCTCCTCGCGCAGAACCTCGCGGCCTGTGAGGCGGCTGATGTCGCCCTGATCGAACAACCCCTCCCCGCGGGGGAGGACGCCGAGCTCGACACGGTACAGACGGCGATCCCGATCTGCGCCGATGAGAGCGTGCATGATCGGGCGAGCCTCGCGTATCTCGCGGAGCGCTATCAGGCGATCAACATCAAGCTCGACAAGACCGGTGGGCTCACCGAAGCGATCGCGCTCGCCGGCGAGGCGAAAGGACTCGGGCTCACCCTCATGGTGGGGTGTATGCTCGGGACCTCGCTCGCGATGGCGCCGGCGCTCTTGCTCGCCGCGGATGCGGCGTTCGTCGACCTCGACGGTCCCCTCCTGTTGGCGAAGGATCGGGAGCCGGGGCTCGCCTACGAGGGGAGCACCATCATCCCGGCCGACCCTCGGCTCTGGGGGTAGATCAGCGGAGTCGCCCCTTGCCCCCATCCCGCTGTCCGGCATAGACTTATATCAGTTCTGCGGGCGTAGCTCAGTTGGTAGAGCGCCAGCTTCCCAAGCTGGATGTCGTGGGTTCGAACCCCATCGCCCGCTCTGTTGGTGGAAGGCCCCCTGGTCAGGCACCGGGGGGCCTTTGTCATGCTCCCCTACCGCGGCGCCACTCTTGCGGCAGGACACATTCCCCCGCAGAATCGAGGCATGAAACCGATACTCCTCCTCGCGGGACTCGCCGGTGTGGTGGCTGCCACCGCGGTGCGCGATGTGCGCTCCCTCTCCGTGCAGTCGGATGCCCCGTATGCGCGG
>JBEGVM010000100.1:0-5675 GCA_041178365.1 Gemmatimonadota bacterium
CGATCAATCGCTCGACCGGCACCCCATCCGCCTCAGGCACCAGCCCCTGTACGCGCGCAACCAGCGCCGGGGGCACCTCCTGCGCATGGGCCGTGATCCATCGTGAGGTCATGCGCCTCCCTCCAGCGCGGTCGTCGCGAGGCGGTGGGCCGCGGTGCGGACCGCCTCACGCTGATCGGCGGCAACACCGGCCTGTGCCATGTGGGGCTTCCCACCCCCCTTGATCCCCGTCGCCGCCGAGAGGGCCTTCACCAACGTACCCGCGGTGATCCCACGACCCTGTTGGTCGTCGGTGACGACCACCACCAAGCCCTGCTTCTCGTCCTCGAAGGTGCCGAGGAGGAGCCCGATCCCGCTGCCGAGCGCCGCGCGGACGGCATCGCCAAGGCCCTGCAACTCCTTCATGGTCGGCACGGTGACCTCCTTGAGGAGGAGTCGGGCTGCGCCGATCGACTCGGCACCGGCGAGGAGGTCCACGCCCCCTGCTCCACCGCCCGCCAGCGCCTCCTCGACGCGCCGCTCGAGCTTCTTCCGCTCGGCGAGGAGGTCATCGACCTTTTTGGTGAGCACCTCCGTGGTGAGCGCGTTGACCTTGAGCTTGGTCGCAACCGCGACGAGCGTGGCCTCGCGCTCGCGCAGCAAGGCGTGCGCGCGCCGGCCCGTGACCGCCTCGATGCGACGCACGCCGGCGGCGACCCCGCTCTCGCCCACGATGCGGAGCACCCCGATCTGGCCCGTGTTGCGCACATGCGTCCCGCCACAGAGCTCGGTGCTCAGCCCCGGGATATCGACCACGCGGACCACATCACCGTACTTCTCGCCGAAGAGCGCCATCGCCCCTGCGGCGATCGCCTCCTGATACGACCGTTCACTGATCCGGACGTCCGCATTGGCCCAGATCCCCTCGTTCACCAGCTGCTCGATCCGGTCGAGCTGCTCTCGTGTCACCGGACCATGATGGGTGAAGTCGAAGCGCAACCGATCCGGTGCCACGAGCGACCCCGCCTGATGCACATGATCCCCAAGCTCGGTGCGGAGTGCCGCGTGCAGGAGGTGCGTCGCCGTATGATTCCGCTCGGTATCGCGCCGACGGTCTGCGGGCACGCGGGCACGCGCGCGCGCGAACCGCACGGTCCCGGTCGGTTGTCCGATCACCGCCACCTGGCCATCGACCTTCCGCACGTCCGCCACCTCGAGCCGCCACCCCTCGCCGACGACTTCCCCCTGATCGGCGACCTGCCCGCCGGACTCGGCGTAGAAGGGGGACTCGGCGAGGATGAGCGCGATCCGTCCGTCGTCCATCGTCCGCATCGCGACGACCTCCGTGTCGACTTCACTGCGATCGTAGCCAACGAACCGTCCGCGCAGCGCCTCCGGCCCCGTGCGCCATTGCGACGGGTCGGCGAGATCATCGATCGCGACACCGAGCTGGCGGCTCTTGCGCTCCTCCTGGCTCTGCCGGCGCTGCGCATCGAGCGCCGCCTCGAACCCCGCGAGGTCCACCACATAGCCCCGCTCGCGCGCCATCAGCTCTGTGAGATCGACCGGGAAGCCGAAGGTGTCGTAGAGTTTGAAGACATCCTCCCCACTGATCGTCCCGCGGATCGCCGTCGATCCCTGCGTCGACCCCAGGGGCGCGAGTTGCTCGAAGCGAGACATCCCCCCATCGACGGTCGCCAAGAAGCGCTCTTCCTCGGCACGCGTGGTGTCGAGAATATGACTGCGTCGGCTCCCGACCTCGGGAAACTGCGCCCCCATCAGCTCGATCACGCGCTCCACAACGTGCACGAGGGTCGGTTCGCGACGGCCGAGCAACCAGGCGTGCCGGACCCCACGGCGCAGGATGCGCCGCAACACGTAGCCACGTCCCTCATTGCTCGGGAAGACGCCATCCGCGAGGAGGAAGGTCACCGCCCGCGCATGGTCAGCGAGGACGCGGTAGCTGACGGAATCCTCGCGATGGAAGGCGTAGGGCGCGCCGGTGACCTCCGCGACGCGATCGAGCAGCGGGGTGAAGAGATCGGTGTGGTAATTGTTCGACACGCCCTGCAACACGGCGGCGATGCGCTCGAGCCCGGCCCCGGTATCGACACTCGGCTTCGGCAACGGCACGAGCGTGCCATCGGCCTGCCGGTCATACTGCATGAAGACGAGGTTCCAGATCTCGAGGAAGCGTCCCGCCTCCGCCCCTTCCACGAAGGCATCGAGGGAGACATCGGCGAGATCGGTGCGCGTCCACTCCCCCGTCGCGTCTTTGGGGAAGGCGAAGTCCTGTGTGAGATGGGCGAGGTCCACGTAGATCTCGCTACACGGGCCACAGGGACCGGTGTCGGCCATCTGCCAGAAGTTGTCCCGCTCACCGAGGCCATAGATCCGCGTGGGCGGCACGCCAGCCACCGCCTGCCAGAGCTCCCGCGCCTCGTCATCCTCGTGATAGACGGTGACCCGCAGATGCTCCTTGGGGAGCTTCAACTCCTCGGTGACGAACTCCCAGGCGAAGCGGATCGCCTCGCGCTTGAAGTAATCGCCGAACGAGAAGTTGCCGAGCATCTCGAAGAAGGTGTGGTGCCGCGCGGTGTGCCCGACCTGCTCGAGATCGTTGTGTTTGCCCCCGGCGCGCACGCACTTCTGGCTCGTCGTCGCGCGGCGCTGCCCATCGGGGGGCGCCTCCTGCCCAAGGAAGATCTTCTTGAACTGCACCATCCCAGCGTTGGTGAAGAGCAGCGTCGGGTCATCGGCGGGCACGAGCGCGGAGCTCGGGCGGATGACATGTCCCTGCCGGGCGAAGTAGTCGAGGAAACGACGGCGGATCTCAGAGGCGTGCATCTCGGGAAAATTACACGGGTCGGCCCATCAGCGCCCTCGGGGTGGGCGCCACCCCATCGGGGGTGAAGCACTGGGGAGCTATCGCCTGACGGCGCCCCCACGCTCCAACCGCGCCAACGCCGGCGCATCAAAGCGTCCACGAAGGACCAAGACCCCTTCCGCGTCGTCCGACTCGCTCGCGAGGACCTCGCCCACCCGGTGGGCCTCGGCGATCAATTTGCCGTCGGTCATCGGGAGAGCGAGGACCACCTCGGGGCGCCGGCCACGGAGCGCCTCGCGGAGGAGGTCGCGCAGGGGTTCCAGCCCTTCGGGCGAGGCCGCACTCGTGAAGACGCTCCCGGGGGCGAGGTTCGCGATCCGCGCCTCGAGGGCGCCGCGGACCTCGGGCTCGAGCCGGTCGGTCTTGTTGAAGACGTAGACCATGGGAATCTCGCTGGCCTCCAGTTCCGCTAACACCTGATCGACCACCAACCGGTGTTCCTCCCAGGAGGGGTGGCTCGCATCGATCACATGCAGGAGGAGGTCTGCCTCCTGCACCTCCTCAAGCGTCGCCCGAAAACTCGCGACGAGATGGTGCGGGAGTTTGCGGATGAATCCGACGGTATCGGTAAGCAATACCGACTGATGGTCCCCGAGGTCCACCTCGCGCGTGAGCGGGTCGAGGGTCGCGAAGAGGCGATCCTCGACGAAGACCTCCGCGCTCCCAGAGATCCCTCGGAGGATCGAGCTCTTCCCAGCGTTCGTATAGCCGACGAGTGAGGCCTTGAACGCCCCCGTCCGTCCGGCGCGTTGGACATGTCGCGCCTTGGTGACCTCTTCGAGACGCTCCTTGAGCAAGCGGATCCGGTGGCCGACGAGACGTCGGTCGGTCTCGAGCTGGGTCTCACCGGGGCCACGCACCCCGATCCCTCCGCGGAACTTCTCCAAGTGGGTCCACATGCGGACGAGCCGCGGCAGCGAATACTCTAGCTGCGCGAGCTCCACCTGCATCCGCGCCTCAGCAGAGCGGGCCCGCACCGCGAAGATGTCGAGGATCAGCTCAGCGCGATCGATCACCCGCTTGCCGACCTCACCCTCGAGATTCTTCCCCTGCGCAGGGGAGAGCTCGTCATCGAAGATGATGAGGGTCGCCTCGGTCGCGCTCACGAGCTGCTTCAGCTCCTCGACCTTCCCGCGCCCGATGTAGGTCGAGGGATCGGGGCGATCGAGTTGCTGCGTCAACGTCCCGACCACGATCGCGCCGGCGGTGTCGGTGAGTTGGGCTAGCTCCTCCAGATGCTCGGTGACGTGATGGCGATCGGTTCCCCGCTTCAGCGGGGCGCCGACGAGAATCGCCCGCTCCTGCGGCGGCGCCAGCTCAATCAGACCTTTACTCATCGCCGCACCGTCCCACCGCTCTCGAACGGCCGCGTGATCCGACCGAAGGGGGTGACGTACTGGAACTCTCCGGTGACCCGATAGGGGACGCTTCCCGTGGAGACGAAGCGCACCATCACGACGCGCAGAGCATCCAGGACGAACTCGACCGGGACCTCGACCGTTGTTGAGGATCGAGGCGGGAGGGTGACCAGCCGTTCGACGGTCCCCGTCGCGACCTGCGTCGAGTCAACCCAGACCACATAACGGACCCCTGAGACATCGAGCCGAAAGTCGTTGGGATTGTCCACCCGCAGCACCACGTCGAGCGCCCCGCCACGAAGGCTGATGTTCCGCACCTTCGTGTCCGCGACCGCGACCTCCGGCGGAATGAACGCCGCGCGCGCGAGTGAGCGACACCCGGAGAGCGTAAGCATCACCACCACCAACGCCCCCCATCCCACCACCCCTGACCTGCGATCACGCATCGTGTGCTCCCTCGTGGGTTGCGGCACCATCATCTCTCACGACTCGATCGGCGAGGGATCGCCACCAGGCGAGGCGCTTCTCGATCTCCTTCTCGAATCCGTGTGGACCCGGCACGTAAAACGAGGCCCCACGGACCTCCTCGGGCAGGTAGTCCTGCGGGAGGTACCCGTCCGGCACGTCGTGTGCGTACTGATACCCCGCACCGTACCCGAGCTCCCGCATCAGCGCGGTGGGTGCGTTCCTGATCTGTAGCGGCACCTGCGCGGCGGGGGTCCGACGCGCCGCCTCGCGCGCCGCCGCCCACGCGATGTAGACGCGATTCGACTTGGGCGCCGTCGCGAGGTAGACCGCCGCCTCGGCGAGCGCCAGCTCCCCTTCGGGTGCGCCGAGGAAGTGAAAGGCATCGCGCGCGGCGATGGCGAGGGAGAGCGCGCGCGGATCCGCGAGCCCCACATCCTCCGCAGCGAACCGGACGGTCCGCCGCGCGATGTACATCGGGTCTTCCCCGCCCTCGATCATCCGCGCGAGCCAGTAGAGCGCCCCCTGCGGATCCGAGCCACGCAGCGCTTTGTGATACGCGGAGATGAGGTTGAAGTGCTGCTCACCGGATTTGTCGTAGTGGGCGATCCGCTGGTGCATCGCCGCCTCGATCAGCGCCAGCGTGATCACGTCGGTCGCGAGCGCCGCCGCGGCCTCGAGGATGGTGAGGGCGCGGCGCGCATCCCCATCGGCACACTGGGCCAGGGTCTCCCGCGCGTCAGGGTCCAGCCGCACCCCAAGCCCACCCAACCCACGCTCGGCGTCGTCCATCGCGCGATCAAGCAAGGTCCCGATGTCGGCGGAAGTGAGAGGCTGCAACACCACTACGCGCAGGCGGCTCAATAGGGCCCCCGTGAGCTCGAAGCTCGGGTTCTCCGTCGTCGCGCCGATCAGGGTGAGGAGCCCGCTCTCGACATGGGGCAAGAGCGCATCCTGTTGCGCGCGGTTGAACCGATGGATCTCGT
>JBEGVM010000101.1:0-5479 GCA_041178365.1 Gemmatimonadota bacterium
GCGTAGGTGCCCACGCGGCCCGTCTGGAGCTGGGACCCTACCCACCCCAGGCCACGCATCAGGAACGCACTGCCATTCACGAGCAAGCCGTCGATGATCCCCGTATCGAGCCCCTTCCAGAGCACGGTGCGAGAGATCCCGAGGGTCGGCTGCACGACCGCGCGGTCGTACGCCTCATCCACATACCACTTGTTCGCGAGGATCTTCTCCAACCCGATCTCCGCCGGCGACTCCACCGCCGGCACGAGCGCCGCGGGCTTGCACCGCGCCCACGCGAGTGCGATCCCGATGATCGCGATCGCGACCGCCGTCCCGATCAGCGCATATTCCGTCGCGTGCGAGAGATGCGGTGTCTCACCCAACGTCACCTGCAGGGTGGCCTCGCCGACGACCGGCTCGAGCCAGTGATGGAGGATCTCCGCCATCCCGCCACCGAAGAGCTTCGGCAGGTTGACGAGTCCCCCGACGGCCGAGAGGATGCCGAGCACCACGAGCGGGCCGGTCATGATCCACGGCGCCTCGGCGAGGTGCGAACGCTCCGCCGCTCCCGTCCGGTTGGGGCCATGGAAGGTGTAGAGCATCATGCGCGTCATATAGACGGCCGTCATGAGCGCCGCCGCGAGTCCGAGCGCGTAGATACCGTACAGCACCAGATCCCCGGGGATCCCGAGCCAGGTCGCCTCGGCGAGGGTCGAGTGATGGGTCCGTGCGAAGACCGCGGCGAGGATCTCGTCCTTGGAGACGAAGCCGGCGAGCGGTGGGATCCCCGCGATCGCCAGCGTCGCGATCCACATGAGGGTCGCCGTCACCGGCATGAACGCCTTCAACCCACCCATGTTGCGCATGTCCTGCGCGTCGGCATGGGTGTGCGTCGCATGGTAGGCGCGGTGCATGGCGTAGATCACCGAGCCTGACCCGAGGAAGAGGAGCGCCTTGAAGAAGGCGTGGGTCATCAGGTGGAAGACGCCCGCGGTGTACGCCCCCACCCCGACCCCGACGAACATGTAGCCGAGCTGCGAGACGGTGGAGTAGGCGAGCACCTTCTTGATATCCCACTGCTTGAGCCCGATGGTCGCCGCGAAGACCGCCGTGAGGACCCCGACCACCGCGACGGTGAGCTGTGCCACCGGCGCGAGCGAGAAGAGCGTCGCACTGCGGGCGATCATGTACACGCCGGCGGTGACCATCGTCGCCGCATGGATGAGCGCGGAGACCGGGGTCGGACCCGCCATCGCGTCCGGGAGCCAGACGAAGAGCGGGATCTGCGCCGACTTGCCGGCGGCGCCCAAGAAGAGGAAGAGGCAGATCGTGGTCACCAAGGCCCCACCGAACATCAACTCCCCTGCTCCCGCCCGCACCCCTTCGTAGCTCATCGTCCCCAGGTTCGCGAAGAGAAGGAACATCGCGACGAGCATCCCGAAGTCGCCGATGCGATTCACGATGAACGCCTTCTTCCCCGCATCGGCATTGGCCTGCTCGCTGAACCAGAAGCCGATCAGGAGATACGAGCAGAGCCCCACCCCTTCCCACCCGACGAACATCAGCGGGTAGCTGGACCCCATCACGAGGATCAACATGAAGAAGACGAAGAGATTGAGATACGCGAAGTAGCGCGGATATCCCGGATCGTCCTGCATGTAGCCGACGCTGAAGAGATGGATCAGCGTCCCGATCCCCGTGATGATCAGCATCATCACCATGGAGAGCTGGTCGAGCTGGAAGGCGACGTCGACCGAGAGCGACCCGGTCGGCATCCATTGGAACAGGGTCATCACATAGGGGGCATGCATCCCGTCCCCCGCGCCACGCATCGCGAGGAAGACCGCGAGCGTCAGGCCGAAGGCCGCGAGGAGGACGCCAGGGCCGATGAGCGAGACGAGACCCGCCGCCGGATGCCGCGCCGCATGATGCGCGTCGTCCTGTCCCTGGGCGTGGTGCGCGTCCGCATGGTGACCATGGTCATGCCCACCAGCCGACGGATCCGCCGGCCCGGGGGTGGCCGCTGCCCGCAACGAGAGGAATCCGTTGACGAGGAAGCCGAGGAGCGGGAGCACCGGGATCAGCCACGCGAAACGCGCGACCGTATCAGCCAAGGGGTGCCCCGTGGGGGGAAGATCGGTATGCATCAGCCCTTGAGCAGGTTGATGTCGTCGAGGTGCACCGTCTGGCGGTGCCGGAAGATTGAGATGATGATCGCGAGCCCCACCGCCGCCTCGGCGGCAGCGACCGTCATGACCATGATCACGAAGACCTGCCCGGTGGCGCCGTACAGCTTGGACAGCGCGACGAACGACAGATTGACGGCGTTGAGCATCAGCTCGATGCACATGAAGAGGATGATCGCGTTCCGACGGGTCAGCACCCCGACCACGCCGATCGTGAAGAGCACCGCGGAGAGGAGCAGCGACTCAGCGAGCATCGGTCGCCCCCCGCTTGCGGCCGAGCACCACCGCACCGGCGATCGCCGTGAGGAGGAGGATCGAGGTCAGCTCGAAGGCCAGGAGATGCTCCCGGAAGAGTGATTCGGCGATCGGAGCGATCACGCCGCCCGGCTGCTCGACCTGCTCGAGTGCCGATGCGGCACGCGGGGTGAGCTGGGCCGGGAAGCGCGCCCGCACCAACACCGCCACCTCGGCTAGGAGCGCCAATCCGACCGCCCCCGCCGCGAGCCGCCCCCCCTGCCCACGGATGTCCGCGAGCTCACTCGGATGCCCGAGGTTGAGCAACATCACGACGAAGAGGAAGACGACCATGATCGCGCCGGCGTAGACCAAGACCTGGATGGCCCCGATGAACTGCGCATCGAGCATCAGGTAGAGCGCCGCGAGGCAGAACATGACGTTCACGAGCCAGAGCGCCGCCGCCACGGGGCTCTTCCGCGTCACGAAGAGCAATGCGGAGGCGATCGCGATCAGCCCGAAGAGATAGAAGTGGAACGAATAGAACAGCGGGTGGAACGTGTTCTCCATCTCACTCCCCTCGCGGGTCAGCGGGATCCCACAGGGTGCTCACCGGATGGGTCTGCGCGGTCAGGCGCTCGAGGTCATAGACGAACTGCGCGCGGTTGAACTCCGCGTTCTCATAGTGCCGGCCGAGATGGATCGCCTCCTCCGGACAGACTTCCTGGCAATAGCCGCAGAAGATGCAGCGAAACTCGTCGATCTCGAAGACGAGGGGATACCGATTCCCCACCTCATCCTCGCCCGGCACCAACTTGATGCAGTTGGCGGGACAGACCGTCGGACAGAGGCCGCAGGCCACACACTTGGCCTTGCCATCCTCGGTGGTGAGCATCCGATGCGTGCCACGCCACCGCGGGGAGAGATCCCACTTCTCCTCGGGGTACTGGATCGTGACGCGATGCGGGTCCACGAGATGCTTGAGCGTCAGCGCCAACCCCTTCAGCGTGGCACGCACATAGCTCACCTCGCCGACCGGCCGCTCCATCACCTTCACTCCGATGGCCATTTAGCGAACCTCCCCTGCAGCGATAGACGACCGACCCGCGGCGACGGCGCGGAGCCGCTCGACCCGCACGCGCTCCAAGCGGGACGAGGCTGGGCTGATGAGCCGCCCGCGATCGAGGATGACGAAGAGCAGACCCATGAGGATCACATTCACGCCCAAGAAGACGAGCAGGTAGGCCCCGCTCCCGCGGGCGATCCCCGCGACGTCGAGCAGCAACATCCCCGTCGAGACGATCACGATGTACGCCAGCGCCACCGGGAGCATGAACTTCCACCCGAGCGACATCAGCTGGTCATACCGGAACCGCGGCAGCGTCCACCGGATCCAGATGAAGAAGAACATGAAGGCGCTGATCTTCGCCGCAAAGATCGCGAAGGTCGCGAGCGACTTGGCCACCGTCGCCGGCCCGGCCGTGTCCCACTCGGTGAATGGGATATCCCAGCCACCCAGAAAGAGCGTCACGAACATCGCGCTCGCCGTCAGCATGTTCGCATACTCGGCGATGAAGAACATCGAGAACTTCATCGCGCTGTACTCGCTGTGGTAGCCCGCGATCAGCTCAGACTCCGCCTCGGCCATGTCGAAGGGCACGCGATTCGTCTCCGCGAACGCCGACACCATGAAGACGAAGGCCGCGACCGAGAGGAGCACCACGTTCCAGCCCCCCGCCTGCTGCTGCGCGACCATGTGCGGCAGCGAGACGTTCCCCATGAGCAACAGCACGGCGACCACGCTCAGTCCCATGGCGACCTCATAGCTCACCATCTGCGCCGAGGCGCGCAATCCACCGAGGAGCGAGTACTTGTTGTTCGATGACCAACCGGCGAGGACGATCCCGTACACCCCGAGCGAGGTGATCGCGAGGGGATAGAGGACGCCGATCGGCGCGTTGGCCACGATCAGGTCGACCTTCCCCCACGGTGTCGGGAGGGGGGCACCGAAGGGAATCACCGCCCAGGCGATCAGCGCCATGGTGAAGGCGATCGCCGGGGCGAGGAGGAAGGTGGGCTTGTTCACATCGCCCGGCATCGACTCTTCCTTCACGAAGTTCTTCACGCCGTCGGCGAGGACCTGAAAGAGCCCCCACGGGCCCACGCGGTTCGGGCCATGCCGGTCCTGGATCCACGCTGAGACCTTGCGCTCGGCGAGAGTCGAGTAGGCGACGACCACCATGTACAGGGTGAAGACGACGAGCATCTTCACGACGGTGGCGAGGAGAAAGGGCCAGAAGGCCGGTTCGAGTTGCATCGGATCGAGTGGCATCAGGCCGCCCCTACCGTGGCGTCGGCAAGGGGCGCGCCGCGCAACCCGAGCGCCTCATAGGAGAGCCCGCGGAAGGCCGGCTCCGCCGTCGCAAGCGCCGCGAAGGCCGCGCTCGGGAGGTGGCAGTCCTCACTGGGCGAACCGAGCGCCGTGGCCAGATCGGCGAGCGCGTACCAGCTGGGACGCGCGAGCCCCGGTGCCGCCTTGGCCTGCAGGAAGCGCTGCACGCGCCCGCGCAGGTTGGTGAAGGTCCCTTCCTCTTCCGCCACATTCGCGATCGGCAGCGCCACATTCGGCGCGCCGATTCCCGCGGGGAGTGAGGTCCCGATGACGATCACCGCACCGGCGCGCGTGAGCGGCCACAGATCGAGCCCCTGCAGCGCATCATCCGCAAGGATCAGGAGGTCGCCGTCGCGGAGCCCTGCGAGGACCCCCGCATCACGCCGGAGGAAGCCGAGGCGTTCGGCCCCAGTGACATTCGGCGCGCGATCGGCACGTAGCGAGAGATCGGCGACGCCCGGGAGCGGAGCCTCGGGCCCCGTCGCGCAGGTGAACGCTCCCTCGCCCCCCGTCTTCGCGATGATCCGCTTGAGCAGGAAGAGGGCTTCGTTGGAGAGCCGTGGGCTTGCCACCACGTAGGCGCGCCGCCCCGCCGCGAGGCGCGCCGCCTCGCTCACCGCGATCGACCAATCGACCGGCGAGAGGACATCGTGCATCCGGATCGCCGGCGACTCGAGGCGATCGGGGC
>JBEGVM010000102.1:0-9434 GCA_041178365.1 Gemmatimonadota bacterium
CCGCCGTGGACTTCGCGTGCGTCCACCCTGTCGCCTCCTTCAGATGCGCGACCGCGGGCGCATACATCGAAAGGGAGCTGGTGATCGCCGCCAGCCAGAGCATGAAGAACCAGAGTGCACCGATGATGTTCTCGAACGCCCCCATCTGCGCGAAGACGACCGGCAGCGTGTTGAACCCGAGACCGAACGATCCGGTGGCCACCGCCCCGGCAGTGCCACTCACACCGAGGAAGACGAAGGCGGCGGTGAGGGTGATCATCCCACCGAAGCCGACCTCGAAGAGCTCGTTCGTCGCACTCGCGGTGAGCCCCGAGAGCGCCACGTCATCGTTCTTCTTCATGTAGGAGGCGTAATTGATGATCACGCCAAAGCCGACCGAGAGCGAGAAGAAGATCTGCCCCGCCGCGGCGAGCCAGGTCTTGAAGTTCCCGAGGGCGGCGAAGTCGGGATTCCACATGTACCCGAGCCCGTTGATCACATTCTGCTCGGGGATCTCCGGGTTTGGGGTGCCGAGGGTGAGCACCCGCGCCAAGACGATCAGGGCGCAGACCGCCATCACCGGCATCGCGAAGGAGACGAACTTCTCGATCCCCTTGGAGAGCCCGCGGAAGACAAAGTAGATGTTGATCGCGAAGACCACGACCCAGCTGAGCACCGTGTACCGCGAATCCCCAGTGAACAGGGTTCCGTCCGCCAGCGCCCCGGTGATCGAGTTATAGAACTGCCCGGCAGCCGCCGTCTGCTCGGTGATCGGCGTCCCCTGCACGATCCCGATCCCACCCGTCAGATACTTGAGGAAGTAGGCGAAGGTCCAGGTCTCGATGAAGACGTAGTAGGTCGAGACGCCCAGCGGGATGAGCACACCGAGCACACCGAGATAGCGCGCGAGACTCCCCCGCCCCACGGCACCCATCACCATCGGCGCGCCATGGAGCCCCTTCTTGCCGCCGTACCGACCCATCGTCCACTCGGCCCACCCGATCGGGATGCCGAGCAGGACGAGGGCGCAGAAGTAGGGGATCAGGAAGGCGCCACCGCCGTTCGCGGCCGCCTGGCCCGGGAAGCGGAGGAAGTTTCCGAGCCCGACCGCGGAGCCCGCGACGGCCAGGATGACGCCGAGTTTGGAGCCCCACTCTTCCTTGTGTTCAGCCATGAAAGGATCCGGGGGTTGGGGGAGTAATGGAGGAACGTCGGAATGTGCCACGACCGCCGAGGGGGCGCCAGCCGTTGGCTGACGCCCCCTCTGTCCTACGGTCCGCGCTTACTCCTCGTCCGGGAGCGGGGCGAACCCGCCCTCCAGCTCCGCTGGCGGGGCAAGGAAGGTGTCCGGCAACGCCTCGAAGGCACCGAAGCTCGGCACCGTCGGCGGCGCCGGCGGCGCCTCGATGTCCATCTCCACGTCCGAGTACCGGTACATCCCGGTGCCCGCAGGGATCAGGTGCCCGATGATGATGTTCTCCTTGAGGCCAAGGAGGTTGTCCTTGGCGCCACGGATCGCCGCATCGGTGAGCACGCGCGTGGTCTCCTGGAAGGAGGCCGCCGAGATGAACGACTGCGTGGTGAGCGAGGCCTTGGTGATGCCGAGGAGGAGCGGCTCCGAGACGGAGGGACGGCTCTTCTTCTTCTTGGCCTTGTCGTTCACGTCGCGGAAGACCGCCTTGTCGACGTTCTCCCCCTCGAGGAACTCGGTGTCGCCTGACTCGACGACCCGCACCTTCTGGAGCATCTGACGCACGATCACGCCGATATGCTTGTCGTTGATCTTCACGCCCTGGAGGCGATAGACCTCCTGCACCTCGTTGAGGAGGTACTCCTGCACGGCGCGCGGGCCCTTGATCCGCAGGATGTCGTGCGGATTCACCGGCCCCTCGCTCAAGCGGTCACCCGCCCGCACGCGGTCGCCCTCGTGCACGCGGAGATGCTTCCCCGACGCGACTTCGTACAGCTGCGGCTGCTGCGTCTCATCGAGCGAGCCGCTGGCATCGATCGGCTGCACGAAGATCTCGCGCTTGCCCCGCTTGATGTCCCCGAACCGGACCACACCATCGATCTCAGAGATCGTGGAGGGATCCTTCGGCTTGCGCGCCTCGAAGAGCTCGGCGACGCGCGGGAGACCGCCGGTGATGTCGCGCGTCTTGTACGCCTCACGTGAGATCTTGGCGATGGTCTGACCCGCCGCCACGTCCGCGCCGTCCTCGATGATGAGCTGCGCGCCCACCGGGATGACGAAGTCACGGACCTTCTTCTCCTTCCCGCCCTTCGCGCTCCAGATCTCGATGTGCGGGTGGAGCTTCTTCTCACGGTCCTCGACGACCACGCGCTGCCGCAGCCCCGTGAGCTCGTCGAGCTCCTCGGAGACCGTCTCCTCGTCCACGAGATCGACGAAGCGGAGCTGCCCACCGACGTCCGCGATGATCGGGTTGGTGTACGGGTCCCAGGTGAAGATCACCCGTTCCTTCGCGACCATCTCGCCGTCCTTGACCATCAGCACGGCACCCAGCGGCACCGCCAGACGCGCCATGATCGGGGCGTTCTTGTCCTTCGAGGCGCGCACGTAGAGCTCGCCCTCATAGGAGGTCACGACCTGCTGTCCCTCCGGATCGGTGACACTGATGAGTCGGTCCGAGAACTCAACCACCCCTGCCACCTTCGACTTCCGGGCGGTCTGCTCGGCGATACGCGCCGCCGTGCCACCGATGTGGAAGGTGCGGAGCGTCAGCTGCGTGCCCGGCTCACCGATCGACTGGGCGGCGATGATACCGACCGCCTCGCCGATGTCGACCATCGCCATGGTGGCGAGGTTGCGACCGTAGCACATCCGGCAGAGCCCCCGCTTGGCCTCGCAGGTGAGCACCGAGCGGATCTTCACCGTCTCGATCCCCGCCTCCTCGATCGCCTGCCCCGTCTCCTCGTCGATCATCTGTCCCGCCTCGACGAGCAGCTGCGGGCGACCCGCCTCGTCGAGCAGCTGCGGATCGATGACATCCTCCGCCGCGACGATCCCGACGATGCGCTCCGCCAACGGCTCGATGATGTCCTCGCCTTCCTTCAGCGCGGCGATCTCGAGCCCCATCACCGTCCCGCAATCCTCCTCGGTGATCGTCACATCCTGCGCGACGTCACAGAGACGGCGGGTGAGATAGCCGGCGTCGGCCGTCTTGAGCGCCGTGTCCGCGAGGCCCTTCCGGGCGCCGTGGGTCGACGAGAAGTACTCGAGGACCGAGAGCCCCTCACGGAAGTTCGACTTGATCGGGTTCTCGATGATCTCGCCGATCCCACCCGTGAGCTTCTTCTGCGGCTTGGCCATCAGGCCGCGCATCCCGGCCAGCTGACGGATCTGGTCACGCGAGCCACGGGAGCCCGAGTCGAACATCATGAAGACGGTGTTGAAGCCGTCCTTCGACTCCCGCATGCGCTTGATCATCGCATCGGCGATGTCGTTGTTCGCGTGTGTCCAGGTGTCGATGACCTTATTGTAGCGCTCGCCGTTCGTGATGTTCCCGGTCTGATACGCCTTCTGGAACCGGGTCACGCGCGCCGCGGCCTCCTCGAGGATCGTCTCCTTCTCGACCGGGATCTCAAGATCCTCGATACCGATCGACACGCCACCACGGGTCGCGTGGCGGAACCCGAACTCCTTCAAGCGGTCCAGGAAGGCGACGGTACCCGAGAGCCCGGCCTTGCGGTAGGAGTCGAAGACGAGCTCGCCGAGCACCTTCTTCTTCATCTCGCGGTTCTGGAACGGCAGCTCCGGGGGGACGATCCCGTCGAAGAGCACGCGCCCCGCGGTCGTGGTCGCCCACGCCGTGCCGCCCTCCGCCGTGCGCGCGCGGTATCGGACCGCGGAGTGCACGTGGAGCTGGCCGAGGGCCATCGCCATCTCGATCTCCGACGCTGACCCGAAGGTCCGGAGCTTGGTCTGCGCCTTCGCGTCCTTCACGAGGGCATCGAAGCCTGCCGGCGCCTTGGTCGCGAAGTAGCACCCGAGGACGATGTCCTGCGACGGCTCCGCCACCGGACGACCGTCCGAGGGCTTCAAGATGTTGTTCGAGGAGAGCATGAGCACGCGCGCCTCGAGCTGCGCCTCGGGCGAGAGCGGCACGTGCACGGCCATCTGGTCGCCGTCGAAGTCGGCGTTGAACGCCGCGCAGACGAGCGGATGGATGCGGATCGCCTTCCCTTCCACGAGCACCGGCTCGAACGCCTGGATGCCCAAGCGGTGGAGCGTCGGTGCACGGTTGAGCAGCACCGGATGGTCGCGGATGATCTCTTCGAGGATCTCGAAGACCTCCGACGACTCGCGCTCCACGATCTTCTTGGCACGCTTCACCGTCTCGGCGATGCCGTGCTCCACGAGCTTATGGATGATGAACGGCTTGAACAGCTCGAGCGCCATCGCCTTCGGGAGCCCGCACTGATGGAGCTTGAGCTCCGGGCCCACGACGATGACCGAGCGGCCGGAATAGTCGACGCGCTTGCCGAGGAGGTTCTGACGGAACCGCCCCTGCTTGCCCTTGAGCATGTCCGAGAGCGACTTGAGCGGGCGCTTCCCACGCCCGCGGATCGCCTTGGAGCGACGCCCATTGTCGAAGAGCGCGTCCACCGACTCCTGCAGCATGCGCTTCTCGTTCCGGAGGATGACCTCCGGCGCGCGATGCGAGATGAGCTTGGTGAGCCGGTTATTGCGATTGATGACGCGCCGGTAGAGATCGTTGAGGTCGGACGTGGCGAAGCGCCCCCCATCGAGCGGCACGAGCGGCCGCAGGTCGGGTGGGATCACCGGGACGACGTCGAGGATCATCCATTCCGGCTTGTTGCGCAGCCCCTCGGCATCGCCTGAGTTGCGGAAGGCGTCCACGATCTTGAGGCG
The DNA here is from genome assembly GCA_041178365.1 of Gemmatimonadota bacterium. Taxonomy (GTDB): domain Bacteria; phylum Gemmatimonadota; class Gemmatimonadetes; order Gemmatimonadales; family Gemmatimonadaceae; genus Pseudogemmatithrix. The sequence goes on from JBEGVM010000102.1 coordinate 4,871, forward strand.
CTTGAGCATCGCCTTCTTCTTCGCCTGCGAGGTCTCCACGAGGATGCCCGCACGCAGCTCCTCGGCGAGGGTGTCGACGTCGATCCGCTTGAGCAGCTCGCGAACCGCCGGTGCCCCGATGTCCGCCAAGAAGGCGGCGTCGCCCTCGGCCTTCGCCTTCTGCTTCAGCGTGAGGAACTGCTCCTCGTCGAGGAGGTCGTTCTGCCGGACCTCCTGCTCGCCCGGATCGACGACCACGTAATTCGAATAATAGATCACCTTCTCGAGATCACGGAGCGTGAGATCGAGGAGGTTGCCCATCGGGCTCGGCAACGTCTTGAAGAACCAGATGTGCGCCACCGGGACGGCGAGCTCGATGTGGCCCATGCGATCGCGCCGGACCTTGCTGAGGGTCACCTCCACGCCGCAGCGGTCGCAGATCACGCCGCGATAGCGGATCCGCTTGTACTTCCCGCAGTGACACTCCCAGTCCTTGACCGGGCCGAAGATCCGCTCGCAGAAGAGCCCATCCTTCTCGGGCTTGAACGACCGATAGTTGATCGTCTCCGGCTTGGTGACCTCGCCCCAGGACCACCAGCTGCGGAGGCCGGCCATCTCCAGCCGCTCCCGCTCCTTCGGGTCCCGGGGTCCACGGATCTCCTCGGGGGCCGCGATGCGGATCCGGATGTAGTCGAAGGCGGTGGACGCCTTCTCACGTGCCGTTCGGAAGTCGATCATTGTCTTACTCCTCGCCCTGGGCCGAGAACGCGCCGCCCTCGGCGTGCGAATCCATGGTCACGTGGATGCCAAGCGCCTGCAGTTCCTTCACGAGCACGTTGAACGATTCCGGCGTGCCCGGCTCCGGGAGGTTCTGGCCCTTCACGATCGCCTCATACACGCGGCTGCGACCGTTCACGTCGTCGGACTTGACCGTGAGGATCTCCTGCAGCGTGTGCGCGGCCCCGTAGGCCTCGAGTGCCCAGACTTCCATCTCACCGAAGCGCTGGCCACCGAACTGCGCCTTGCCCGCGAGCGGCTGCTGCGTCACGAGGCTGTACGGGCCGATGCTGCGCGCGTGGATCTTGTCGTCCACCAGGTGGCTGAGCTTGAGCATATAGACCTGCCCGACGGTCACGGGGTTGCCGAAGCCCTCCCCCGTGCGCCCATCACGCAGCTGGATCTTCCCACCCGTCAGCAACCCACCAGCGGTGATGAGCTCGACCGCCGCCGCATCGATGTCCGCCTCGCTCTTCTTGCCGAGCATCGCGGCCAGCGCCGAGTGCCCCATGGCCTCGAGCAGCTCTGCGGCATCCAACGCCGCGCGCTTCTCCAGCTCCTTCACCGCCTTCTTGAGCTCGGTCTTCTGCGCGGCCGAGGCCTCGTCGTTGGCGAGCTCCGCCTCGTGATGCGTGATGGCGTGGCGCGTCGCCACCACCTCACGCTCGGCGAGCTCCTTCGCTGCCGCCACGAGATAATCATAGATCCGCCCCGAGACCGCCTTCGCCTCGGCGTTCATCCCACGCGCCGAGAGATCGTTGATCGAGGCATCATGCAGCAACTCGACCTTCTCCCCCTCCTCAGGGGAGGGCCGCAGCGCATCGAGGATCACGCGGAGCTCATCCGAGGACGGCGCCGGGGTCGCGGCATCGAGACGCAGCGAACCCTTCACCCACTCCAGACCGGCGAGACGCAGGCAGAGCCCGATCTCGCGCTCGTTGGCGCCCTGGAAGACCGGGGTCTTCGCGTAGAAGCCGAGGATCTTCGCCGCCCACCCGAGGTGGGTCTCGAGGATCTGCCCCACGTTCATGCGCGACGGCACGCCGAGCGGGTTGAGGACGATGTCCACCGGCCGCCCATCGGGGAGGAACGGCATGTCCTCTTCCGGCACGATGCGAGCCACGATGCCCTTGTTGCCGTGACGCCCCGCCATCTTGTCGCCGACGGAGATCTTGCGCTTCTCCGCCAGATAGACCTTGACGAGCTGGATGACGCCCGGCGGGAGTTCATCGGGCTGCAGGATGCGGTCGATCCGCTCCTCCGCATGCTCCTCGATCTTCGCCTTGATGGCGTCGGCCGAGTCGATGATCTCACGGATCGCGGCGTTGACCTTCTTGTCCTCGACGCGGAAGGTCTTGAGGTCCAAGGTGATGAGGCGCAGGTCGCGCAGCATCGCCTCGGTGAGGACGGTCCCCGCGGGGATCGCCTCCTCGACCGTGCCGTTCTGGAGCGCGAGTGCGACCCTCTGCCCGGCGAGGAGCGCCTTGATCTCCTCGTCGCGCACGTCGTTCACGCGGACCTTCTCCTCCCCTTCGAGACGACGGACCTCGCCGATCCGCTCACCGCGGTCCTTCTCCACCACCTGGTCCTCGACGCGCGAGAAGATCTTGACGTCGATGACGACACCCTCGACGCCTGGCGAGACCTTGAGGGACGAATCCTTCACATCCTTCGCCTTCTCACCGAAGATGGCGGTGAGGAGCTTCTCTTCCGGCGAGAGCTCGGTCTCCCCCTTCGGGGTGATCTTGCCGACGAGGATGTCGCCTGGGCGCACATGGGCGCCGATGCGCACGATGCCCCGCTCGTCGAGGTCGACGAGCGCCTCTTCCGAGACGTTCGGGATCTCGCGCGTGATCTCCTCCTGCCCGCGCTTGGTGTCGCGCACGTGTAGCTCGTGCTCCTGGATGTGGATCGACGAATACACGTCGTCCTTGACCAGGCGCTCCGAGAGGACGATCGCGTCCTCGAAGTTATGGCCGTACCACGGCATGAACGCGACGGTCACGTTGGACCCGAGCGCGAGCTGCCCGAACTGCGTGCCCGACCCATCGGCGAGCACGTCCCCGGCCTTGACCTTCTGCCCGAGGGTGACGAGCGGCCGCTGGTTGAGCGCGGTGTCCTGGTTGGTCCGGCGGTACTTCTTGAGCTTGTAGCGATCCTGCTGCGTGAGCCGCGCGAGCGGGGTGCCGCCATCGCGCGATCCCTTGGTCGCGGCATCGACGACGATCTCGTCCGCGGTGACGCGCGTGACGACGCCGTTCCGCTTGGCGATCACGACCGCGCCGGAGTCGACCGCGACCTTCTCCTCGAGCCCGGTGCCGACGAACGGCGTCTGCGGGTTGAGGAGGGGGACGGCCTGGCGTTGCATGTTCGAGCCCATGAGCGCGCGGTTTGCGTCGTCATGCTCGAGGAAGGGGATGAGCGCCGCGGCGATCGAGACGAGCTGCTCGGGCGCGACGTCCATGAAGTCGATACGAGACGGCGGGAGGAGCGGCACGTCCGCCTGCTGACGGCAGAGCACCAGCTCATCCATGTAGGTGCCATCGGGGTTCAGTGGCGCGTTCGCCTGCGCGATGACCGCCTGTTCCTCTCGGGTCGCGTCGAGCCACGCGAGCTCGTTCGTGACCTTGCCGTTCTTCACGATGCGATACGGGGTCTCGACGAAGCCGAGGTCGTTGACGCGTGCGAAGCAGGCGAGCGAGGTGATCAGGCCGATATTCGGCCCTTCCGGCGTCTCGATGGGGCACATGCGCCCGTACTGGGAGAAGTGCACGTCGCGCACCTCGAAACCCGCCCGTTCGCGAGTGAGGCCGCCCGGTCCGAGCGCCGAGAGGCGACGCTTGTGCGTCAGCTCGGCGAGCGGGTTGGTCTGGTCCATGAACTGCGAGAGCTGCGACGAGCCGAAGAAGGCCTGGATCACCGCCGAGACGGTGCGGGCGTTCACGAGGTCGTCGAGCGAGATCTTCTCGCTGTCCTGATTGATGCTCATGCGCTCCTTGACCAGACGCGCCATGCGCGAGAGGCCGACGGAGAACTGGTTGGCGATGAGCTCGCCCACCGAGCGGATGCGGCGGTTGCCGAGATGGTCGATGTCGTCCACATGCCCGCGGCCCTCATGGAGCTCGACGAGGTAGCGGATGATGGCGACGAAGTCCTCGGTGGTGAGGACCGTATGGTTGGCCGGCGTGTTGAGACGCAGGCGCTGATTGATCTTGTACCGCCCGACGCGCCCGAGGTCGTAGCGCTTGGGGCTGAAGAAGAGGCGCTCGAGGGCCTGCTTCGCCGTCTCCTTGTTCGGGGCATCGCCCGGCCGGAGGAGCGAATAGATCTGCTTGAGCGCCTCGTCGTTCGACTTGGTCGGGTCCTTCACGAGGGTGTTCCGGACGAGCATGCTCTCCGCGCGCCCCGAGGACACGAAGCAGGAGACGTGCCCGATCTCCGCCTTCCGCAGGCGCTTGACGAGCGTGACGTTGAGCGTCTGCCCGACCTCGGCGAGGATCTCACCCGTGGTGGGATCGACGACGTCCATCGCCAGCGCGCGCGGCTGCGGGCGCTCGTCGCTCTCGAATGCGGTCAGCTCCTCACGGAGGTCGACGGTCTGATACGAGGCGAAGACCTTGATCTTGTCGATCTTCTGTCGGCGGAGGCGGTTGAACACCTCTTCGGTGAGCTCATCCCCTTCATTGACCAGCAGGTTGGCCTCGGCGCGCTCGCGCTCGGCCCGCGCCTTCTTGGTCTTGGCCTTCGGTGCGTCCTCCGCCGTGGCCTCGCCCGGGAGCTCGACGGCCTCGGCGATGATCGCGCCGAT
>JBEGVM010000103.1:0-4018 GCA_041178365.1 Gemmatimonadota bacterium
AGATCGCCGGTGTGAAGGTCGGGGGCTTCTCGGGTGAGGACTCCCCCGCCATGAAGGCGGGGATCGAGCCGGGCGATGTGATCATCAAGGCCGATGGGAAGCCGGTGGACCGCGTGAGCTCCCTGCAGCGGGTAATTCGCGCCAAGAAGCCCGGCGATGTCGTCACGGTGGAGGCGATGCGGTACGGGAGCAAGAAGAACTTCCAGATCCGCCTCGGGGCGGCGCCCAAGGACAATGGCGTGGTCGCGGACGCGGGTGTCGCACCGACGGCGGGGACGAGCGTCAGCAGTGCCCGCGTGGGGGTCTCGGTCGAGGCACTCTCGAGCGAGCTCATCCAGGGGCTCAAGATCCCCGAGGCGTATCGCGGGGTGCGGGTCGCTGAGATCGAGGCGGGGAGTCCGGCCGAAGGTCGGCTCGCCGTGGGGGATATCATCGCGGAGGTCCTGCCGGCGAAGAAGCGGATCGGCTCGCCGAGCGATCTCTATCGGGTGCTCGAGGGGATCAAGGGCGGGGCGTACGTGAGCCTCCTGGTGTACCGCCCGGTGCGTGGCGGGACGGGAAGCACCACTGTGGTCAATCTCCGCGTGCGCGACGGGAAGTAGGGGAGTCCGAGCGATGTCGAGACGACCCGGGGTCCTCACTGGAGGGCCTCGGGTCGTATCTTTCCGGCGTCCGGCGGCGGGAGTGGCGAAATTGGTAGACGCGCAGGACTTAGGATCCTGTGCCGCAAGGCGTGTGGGTTCGAGTCCCACCTCTCGCATGGTCGGCAACCTTTCGGGTGACGGAGAGCGTTAACCGCAAATGCGAATCATCGTCATCGGTAGCGGCTTCGGCGGACTCGCCGCAGCCATTCGGCTCAGGGCGCAGGGCCACGAGGTCACCGTCGTCGAGCAGCGGGACAAGCCCGGCGGCCGCGCGTACGTCTACAAGCAAGACGGGTTCACCTTCGATGGCGGCCCAACGATCATCACCGCCCCATGGCTCTTCGACGACCTCTTCGCGCTCGCGGGGAAGAAGACCGCGGACTACGTGACGATCGTCCCGATCGATCCGTTCTATCAGATCCGGTTCGAGGATGGGACGGTCTTTCGCTACAATGGCGACACCGACGCGATCATCGAGCAGATTCGGAAGCTCAACCCCGACGATGTGCGGGGCTACCGTGCCTTCCTCAAGCAGAGCGAGCGGGTCTTCGGCGCTGGGATGGCGCTGATCGATAAGCCGTTCACGACGCTGATGGACATGGTGAAGGTCCTCCCCGACCTCATCCGGCTCCGGGCCGATCGCTCGGTCGCGGCGCTCACCAAGCGTCACCTCCGCGACGAGCGGTTGCGCCAGGTCTTCTCCTTCCATCCCCTGCTCGTCGGGGGGAACCCCTTCCAGACGACGTCCATCTACACGTTGATCCACCATCTCGAGAAGACGTGGGGGGTCTGGTTCGCGATGGGTGGCACGGGCGCGCTGGTCGACGCCTTCGTTCGGCTGCTCCAGGATATCGGCGGCGAACTGCGCCTCTCGACGCAGGTCGCCGAGATCACCGTGGATGAGCGCACCGGAAAGGCAAACGGGGTGCGGCTCGCCTCAGGGGAGGTACTCCCCGCCGATGCGGTGGTCAGCAACAGCGATGTGGCCTTCACCTACAAGCATCTCGTGGCACCGAAGTGGCGCAAGAAGAACACCGACGCGCGCATCGACGGACTCGACTACTCGATGTCGCTGATGGTGATCTACTTCGGCACCGACAAGAAGTACGAAGACATCGCGCATCACGAGATCATCATGGGCCCACGCTACCAGGGGCTCTTGAATGAGGTCTTCGGCACCAAGACGTTGGCGAAGGACTTCTCGCTCTACCTGCATCGCCCCACGGCGACCGATCCCTCCCTCGCTCCCCCGGGATGCGATGCCTGGTATGTCCTCTCGCCGGTCCCGCATCTCGGCGGCCCCACCGATTGGACGGTGGCGGCGCAGGAATACCGCGACCGGATCATGCAGTACCTCGAGGATCGCTACCTCCCGGGGCTCTCGAAGCACATCGTCACCGAGCATCGGATCGACCCCCTGCACTTCCGCGATACGCTCTCGAGCCACTTGGGCAGCGCCTTCTCGGTCCAGCCGACGCTCTTGCAGTCGGCCTGGTTCCGTCCGCACAACAAGAGTGAGGACATCCCGAACCTCTACTTCGCCGGCGCGGGGACGCATCCGGGCGCCGGCCTGCCGGGCGTGATCAGCTCGGGGAAGATCGTCGCGGACCTGATCGGGTCCGCCGCGTGACGATGTTGCCCGGCATCCTGAAGGCCACGGACGCCGATCTCGCGCGCGCCGACGCACAGCATTGCGAGTCGATCACGCGCACCTATGCGCGCACCTTCGCGCTGGCCAGCCGTTTCCTCCCGCCGCGGAAGCGGCGCGGGGCGTTCGCGGTCTACGCCTTCTGCCGCTTGGCGGATGACATCGTGGATCGGATGGCGGAGGCGCGCGACCCTGAGGCCGTGGCGCATGAACTCACGCAGTACCGCATCGGGGTCACCGAGGCCCTGAACGGCAACCCCGATGGGCCCGTCTTCCGCGAGCTCTGGCGGGCGGTCTCCGAGTATGGGGTGCCGAGCGATGTGCTCGAGGAGCTCCTCAACGGGGTGGCGTGCGACCTCCACCCCGCGCGCTATGACTCGTGGCGTCAGCTCACGAGCTATTGCGAAGGGGTCGCGTCGTCCGTGGGCTCGATGTGCACCTACATCTTCGGTGTCCTCGGGAACGAGGCGGCGACACGGGATCGTGCGATGCGCTACGCGCGCACGTTGGGGGTGGCGATGCAGCTCACCAACATCCTGCGCGATGTGGGAGAGGATGCGTCACGGGAGCGGTGCTATCTCCCCGATGATGTGCTCGCCGCCTTCGGGCTCGACGCGGAGCGAGTGCTGCACGATCCCACGCTGCGCCACGACCCACAGTGGGCGCGGTTGATGCGCCATGAGATCGCTCGGGCCCGCGCGCTCTACCGTGCCGCGGCGCCAGGGATCCTCTTGCTCGAACCCGATGCCCGCCGCTGTGCCCGCGCCTGTGCCGATGGCTACGCCGCCATCCTGGGGGCGATCGAACAGAATGGGTATGACTCCATCACCGTGCGGGCCCGCGTCGGCCCCCTCGCCCGTGCCGGCCTCCTCTGGTCGGTCTGGCGTGGGGCGGAGGATGCGCAGCCCCCGGCCGGTGGTCCGGTGATCGAATGGGGCGAACGGGCCCTGACACGCCCTGAGGAGATGATGCTATGCGCCTGACCGCGACCGCGGAGCCCACCACCCCACTCGACCGGGTGGCCCACGGGTTGATGTATGGCCACCTCGCGATGATCGTCTTCGCGACCTTCGCGATGGTGACGATCCTCGCCGGCGAGTTCCCGATGTGGATGCAGGGGCCGTATACGCAGACGGTCTACACCCTCGGGTGGACGTACTCGGGCCAGGTCTACATCCTGCTCGGGACCGTCGCGGTGCTCCTGCATTCGGGGCCACGCTTCGGCTGGGGGCGCGCCGTCGCGGTGATGGTCGTCGCGAGTGGCGTCGCCCTCCTCTCCGAGTTGGGGGGGACCAACGTGGGGCTCCCCTTCGGCCCGTATCGCTATACGGAGATGCTCGGCTACCGGATCATGGGGGATGTCCCCTACCCCATCCCGATCTCGTGGTACTACATGCTCTACGGCTCGCTCGCGATCTGCGGGCGCATCATGGCGACCGATGACTCGTCCATGACCCGCTGGCGTTGGGCGCTGGTGGCCGGCGCGGTCCTCACGGCGTGGGATGTGCCGATGGAGGTCCATATGACCAACGTCACCCCGCCGCATTGGGTCTGGGAGCTCGACCGCGTCCCGGCCTGGGTGCCGGGGTGGTTGGTGGAGCCGATCTTCTACGGGATGCCGATCTCCAACTGGATCGGGTGGTACGTGACCGGGGTGATCGTGAGCCGGATCATGCTCGCCATCGTCCCCCCGACCACCTGGAAGTGGAGCGTGGCGACGTCGGCC
>JBEGVM010000104.1:0-5180 GCA_041178365.1 Gemmatimonadota bacterium
CTGGTCCCCCGAGGCGCTCGCCCTCTTTGCCGCGGTGAAGACGACCTTCGATCCCGCCGGGATCCTGAACCCCGGGGTGAAGGTCCCCATACCGGGGGCCCGGCCGCTGGAGGCGATGAAGGTCGACCCCGCCCTCGCCCCCCTGCCGGCCCCCGCGCGTGCCGCCCTCGATGCCATCACGCGAGAGCGTGGGTGGGCGCGGCATCGGCTCGACCTGATCCCCGCCGCAGACGCGTAGCACACAGGCCGCCGCCCCGCGACCCGATGCCGGTGGCGCGCTATCTTTCCCGCTCGACCTCAGCCTCTCTCGCGATGCCGCATTTCTATACCGAGCCCCGGATCACCGTCCTCGCGCGCCCACAGTTCGCCGAGCCGGCCCATCTCCCCGTGCAGTGGATCGGCGAGGGGACCGATGGCGAGCGGCTCGCGGAGTTCGCGGGGCGGCTCTGCTATATGAGCCAGAAGAACCCGGCGAATCGCAGCACGCGCGACTACCTCGAGAACATCAAGAAGCAGGGGCATGGCTCGGTGCTCGAACATGCCAACTACTCCCTGCTCCTGGAGGGGGTCAGTCGGTCGCTGACGCATGAGCTCGTGCGGCACCGGGCGGGGTTCGCCTACTCACAGCTCTCGCAGCGCTACGTGGATGAATCCGAGGCGGCCTTTGTGGTCCCGCCGGCGATCATCGGTGACGAGGCCCTCCTCGCCGCCTGGAAGACGCAGATCGAGAGTGCGCAGACGACGTACATCGCGCTCGTCGAGCAGCTGATGACGCGCTATCAGTGGGTGGACGACAAGGTCCACCGGCGGAAGATGGCGCGGGAGGCCGCGCGGGGGGTGCTCCCCAACTCCACGGAGACGAAGATCGTCGTCACCGGAAATGCGCGCGCTTGGCGGACGATGCTCGAGCTCCGTTCGAGTGAGGCGGCGGAGTTCGAGATCCGGCGCATGGCGATCGCGACGCTCCGTGTGCTCCAGCAGGAGGCGCCGGCCTTCTTCTCGGATTTCGAGATCTATGGCGCAGCCGATCGGGTCGATGCCGCGCGCATCGTCTACCACAAGGTCTGAGCCCCGCTCACTCCTCGTAGTCGGCGCCGTCGGCGCCGTCGGCCTCGCGCATCGCGCGCAGCGCATCGGAGCCACGGCCCGGACGGGTCAGGGGGAGCTGAACGTGCAGCGCACGCCGCGTCCCCTCGGGCCAGTCGACCTGCAACAGCCCTGCGATCGCTCGACGGATCGCCTGCCCCCCCTCGGCGAGCAACTCCGCGGCGGTCTCCTTGAGCACGGTGAGCGGGATCGCGAGATCGGCGCGGATCATCTCGCCGGTGGAGGCATCGCGCCACGCCGCATCCCCAACGGCGCCGGTCTCCGACGAGATGGTGAGATCACGCAGGGCGTCGGGGCGATGCTGCACCCGCTGCGCTTCAAGCGAGGCGGCGACCGCGAGTGCGAGGGACTCCGCCGTCGGCGTGCCGTAGAGCGTCACGACCTCTCGGCTCGGCGTCTCGAGTGACTCGGCCGAGGCGATAGAGTTCACCCGGGCGATCGGCGACGCGCCGGCCTCGTCCTCCTCGAGCTTCACCATGATCTCTAACATCACCACTCTCCACTGGCCCGTGACGCACAGGCGCGACGACGGCTCCCTCCGTCTTCGATCGACCCTGCACTATTGTTGCTTACCCTTGTATTCGTCGAAATGTCACCACGCGTGGTCACACGATGCCCGTCCGTCCCGTCTCGATAACGTCACGAATCATCCGGCCGATCCTCTCCCTCCTGGCCGCCGGCGCCATGGGGACCGCGGGGGCCCTGGGCATGACCCTGTCGGCACAGACGCCGTCCCCTGCCCGCGCACCCAATCCGATGGGGGTGATCCCCGTCCTCGAGTACCACCTCGTCGGGGACCGTGAGGGCCGCTGGTCGCGCCATCGTGACCGTTTCGCACAGGATCTCGCCCTCCTCCATGCACGCGGCTACCGCCCGATCACCGTCCGACAGCTCGTCGAGAAGCGGATCGATGTCGGTCCGGGCCTCTCCCCCGTGGTGATCACCTTCGACGACGCCTCGCCGGGCCAGTTCCGCTATCTGAAGCGCGGTGCGACCCTGGCGGTCGACCCGACCTCGGCGCTGGGGATCTGGGAGGCGTTCGCCGCGAAGCACCCCGAGTGGAAGGGGCGCGCCGTCTTCTGCATGCTCCCCTCCGCGACCGAGGGGCACGCCTTCTTCGGCGACAAGGGGATCCAGGGCCAGGAGACGGCGTGGCGCTTGAAGAAGGTGCGCTACCTCGCCGAGCAGGGACATGAGCTCTGCAGCCACACCCTCTGGCACGCGAACCTCGGGAAGATGTCGGACGTCGGCGTGCAGGAGCAGATCGCGCGCGCGCAGGTCGCCGTGGATTCCGCGGGGACCGGGGTGCAGATGCGGACCCTCGCCCTCCCGTTGGGGGTCTGGCCGAAGAATCGCGCCCTCCTCCGCGCAGGGAGTTGGACCGATCCGCGTGCCAAGCGCACCACGCGCTACCAACTCGACGCGATCCTGATGGTGGCGGGAGGGCCGTCGCCGAGTCCGTTCGATCCGACGTTCGACCCGATGTCGATCCCGCGCGTGCAGGTCGTGGGAGACGACCTCGAGCGGTTACTCGATCGGCTCGAGAAGAACGGGAGGCGCTTTGTGGCTGGGCCGGCGACGAGGCGGCGTTAGAGCTTCCACTGCTTGAGGGTCCCGAGTGCGCTGCCGAGCGCGCTGCGTTCCTCGTCGGAGGTCGCGGTCGCCAAGAGCATCTCGTAGGTCCCGACCGCGAGCTTCATCGCCACCGGATCGTTCTCGGCGCTCGCGACGCTCGCCGCGTTGTCAGCGAGGGCGGCGTGGGCGAGCTTGTCGTCGGGGAAGCGCGTGGTGACCTGGTGCCAGCGCTGCATACGGCCGCGCGGCGCGGGTTCCGTGAGGGCCCAGAGATGCCACGCCCCACGATTCGCGGGGTCCGCTGCCATCGCGCGGGCGGCGATCTCCCCGACCACATCGGGGCCGCGACCAGTGAGCCAGTAGGCGTTGGCGAGCGCGACGAGGACGGCGGCGTTCTCCGGCTCGCGCTCCACCACGCGCTCATAGACCGGGCCGGCGACCTCATGCATGTCACGGAACGGCTCGACGGCGGCGATGAGGGCGGCGGTATCGCTCGTCTCCGCACAGAGGGTGTCGAGGCGGGCGAGGAGCGTGGGGATGTCGGCGTCGGCATGATAGTCGCGCACGATGGCGGCGACCGCGGGCTTCGGGGTGCTGGCGGACATGGGAGGAAGGTAGCGGGGATGGCGGGTTTCCGACCCCGTCGGCGATGGAGAGGGTTGCGCTTCGCTTCGGGGCGCCCCAGTTTCCAGTGACCGCCCGATGCGGTGAGGCCGTTGCCCACCCCGTCGGTTGCGCTCCCAGACAATCCCCCGCCCGCGCAGTTCGCGCGGCGACCCCCGGCGACGATGCCGGGTTCCGGCCGGATCCGTCAGGACGCACGCTCCACATTTTTCACTCGCTGGATCGCGGCCGCCGTACCGCAACGACCCTCTGGGTCCCTATCCACCCTGCATGACCGAACGTCGTCGTCCGCCCAGCCGTGGGCGTGGTGCACGCCCGAAAGCCGGGACCACCTCGGACGCTCCGCCGCAAGACATCGATCCCTACCGCGACGCCGCCGCGCCCGCGGAGCCCCCTGCCCCCGCGGCAGAGGCTCCGGTGAAGCGCCCCCGCGGCCGTCCGCGGAAGGTGCGCCCGCCAGAAGAGGGTGCGACCGGCACAAATGCCCCCGTGGCATCGCCGCCGGTATCCGCTGCGCCTGAGACCCCTGCCCCGCGCCCCGAAGGACATGGGTCCCGCGCGGAGGGAACGGAGGGCGCCCAGCCATCGCAGGATGGACACCCCGCACGCCCCTGGCAGGACCGCGGAGAGCGCGGAGACCGTGGTGGCGATCGTGGGAATCGGTTCGATCGCAACGACCGGACCGATCGCAATGGGCGTCGGGGTCGGCGCCAGCGCGGCCGCGGTCGCGGGGGACGCACCAGTGGCGGATTCGAGCGTTTCGAGCGGCAGGGCAATGGCCAAGGGAATGGCGCCGCGCCGGATGGTGGTGAGTTCCGCGAGTCGGCGCCGCACGCCCCGCCGCAGCCCCTCGTCGTGGATGGGGAGACGACCGGATGGTTCGATCCCGCGCGCGATGCGGGCTTCATCCGTCGCCCCGAGTTCAGCTATCTGAACGAGCCCGGTGATGCGTACATCCCGGCCTACTTCGTCCGACAGTTCGGACTCCGTCGCGGCGATGGCATCAGCGCGCGCACCGGGCATGACCACCGCGGACGGATCGTCGTCGCGGAGATCACCTCCGTCAACGGCAACGAACCACAGGAAGGGGTGCGTCGCACCGACTTCCAAGCGCTCACCGCCGCATATCCCGAGCGTCATCTGCGCCTGGAGACCGGGAGCCCGGCGAAGGTTGGCCCCGAGCTCACCCGCCGCGCGATCGACCTCATCGCCCCGATCGGCTTCGGGCAGCGTGCGCTCATCGTCGCCCCGGCGCGCGCCGGCAAGACGATGCTCATGCAGGCGATCACCGAGGGGATCGCGCAGAATCACCCGACGGCGACCCTGCTCATCCTCCTCGTGGACGAACGTCCTGAGGAAGTGAGCGAGGCGATCTCATGGGGCGTCGGCGAGGTCGTGGCCTCGAGCTTCGATCAGCCCGCCAAGCGTCACGTGGAAGTGGTGGAGATGGTCATCGAGCGCGCCCGCCGCCTCGTGGAGATGGGGCAGGATGTCGTCATCGTCCTCGACTCCCTCACGCGCATGGCCCGCGCCTTCAACACCTCGGAGCGCGGCACCGGGCGCACCCTCTCCGGTGGCCTCGACACCTCCGCGATGGCCCGTCCCAAGGCCTTCTTCGGCTCGGCCCGCAACATCGCGCCGGCGAACGGCGGCGGCTCACTCACGATCATCGCGACGGCGCTCGTCGAGACCGGCTCGCGCATGGACGACGTGATCTTCGAGGAGTTCAAGGGGACCGGCAACTGCGAGATCAAGCTCGATCGCTCGCTCGCCGAGAAGCGGATCTTCCCCGCCTTCGACATCGCGACCTCCGGGACGCGTCGCGAGGAGAAGCTCTACAAGGCGGAGCAGATCGATAAGATCTACACGCTGCG
>JBEGVM010000105.1:0-5692 GCA_041178365.1 Gemmatimonadota bacterium
TCTCGCATAACTACATCGCCCATGCGCAGGGTCGCTCCTCGGTGATGGATTATCCCTTCCCGTTGATCTCCGTCGATGCCAAGGGGCAGCTGGATTTCTCGAAGGCGTATGCCCCGTTCGCCGGGGCGTGGGATTCGCTCGCGATCCGGTATGGCTACAGTTGGTATCCCTCGGCGCAGGCTGAGCGGGAGGGGCTGGCGAAGATCGTGAAGGAAGGGCTCACGCGGGATCTCCGGTTCGTCGCGGATCAGCATGCTGGGGCGGAGGGGTCGATCCCCGTCGTGACCCGTTGGGTGGAAGGTTCGACGGCGTTCGAGGCAGTCGAGCGCACGAGCGCGGTACGGAAGCTGGGGATCGCGAAGTTCGACGAGCGGGCGATCGAGCCCGGTGAGCCGATGTATCTGCTCAACATGCGCTTCACGCATCTCTATCTGCACCACCGCTATTCACTCGAGGGACTGGTGAAGACGCTCGGCGGGATGGATTTCCGCTACGCGATGCGTGGTGATGGGCAGGCCCCGACCACCGTCGTGCCCGCGGCGGAGCAGCGGAAGGCGCTCGCGATGGTGCTCGATGCGCTGGAGCCGGAGCAGCTCGCGGTGCCGCCGCGCGTGCAGGCGCTGATCCCCCCGGTGCCGATGGGGGGCGATCCGAGTATGGCCTGGGCGCCATCCGCGGCCGGGACCGCGTTCGATGAGGTCACGCTCGCTGGTGGGTTGGTCACCGAGGTGATCGAGGGGCTCCTGCAGCGTGAGCGGTTGGCACGCGTGGTGCTCTTCCGCTCCCGCGGGGCGACCGATCTCACCCTCGATGAGGTCTATCGAACGATTCTCGATCGCACCTGGGGGGCGGCGCCGACCACCGATTTCCAGACGCAGACCCTGCGGCGTCTGGCGCAACGGGTGGTGCTCAACACCATGCTCGATCGCGCCGGCGACAAGCAGGCGATGCCCGACGTGCGCGCGGTGACCGAGTCGCATCTGCGCCGGCTCGCCGAGCAGTTGCAGGGGATGTCGGGTGGGCTCTATCCCGATCAGGCGCTGCGCATGCAGGCCATGCGTGAGATCCTGCAGTACTTCCAAGGCGAGGATGATCCTGCCTCGCGGACGCGGTTCCCCGTCTTGCCACTCCCCTGGCCCTGATTTAACTGATGCAACGGCGGCGGTTCCTCTCGGACCTCTCGAGGATGGCGGCGCTCTGCGCCGTCGTCCCGAACGACTGGCAGATCACCTGGCATCCGCGCTTCGTGGATGACCCGTTCGCGCTCGGTGTCGCCAGCGGGGATCCCACGCCGACGGGGGCGGTGATCTGGACGCGGCTCGCCCCGCGCCCTTTCGAGCCGGAAGGAGGGATGCCGGGGACGCGACCGATCGTCGACTGGGAGGTCGCCGACGATGAGGCGTTCGCGCGGATCTTGAAAAAGGGGCGCTATACGGCAGCCCCTGAACTTTCCTACTCCGTGCATGTCGACGTCGAGGGGCTCGAGGCGGATCGTTGGTATTTCTATCGGTTTCGTTCCGGTGGGGCGGTCAGCCCGGTGGGGCGATTGCGGACCGCGCCGGCCGATGGTGCGTTGACGCCGCTGCGTTTTGGTATGGTGTCGTGTCAGAACTATGAGCAGGGGTATTTCACGGCCTATCAGCATCTCGCACAGGAACGGTGTGACCTCATCACGCACCTTGGCGACTACATCTACGAATACAGTGCGCGGGCAGGTGCGGTCCGTCCGCATCGGGGGTTCGAGATCCGGTCACTCGACGACTATCGCACACGCTATGCGCAGTACAAGCTCGATCCGCTCCTCCAGGCGGCGCATGCGCTCTGTCCCTGGCTCGTGACCTGGGATGACCATGAGGTCGACAACAACTACGCCAACGACGTCGGCGAGAATGTGATGGAGTCAGCCGACCAGATGCGCGCGCGTCGCGCGGCGGCGTATCAGGCGTGGTGGGAGCACCAGCCGGTGCGGGTACCGCGTGCGAAGTCGTGGGCCGATCTGACCATCCGCCGATCCATGGCGTGGGGGTCGCTCGCGCGGGTTTGGATGCTCGACACGCGGCAGTATCGGGACGATCAGGCGTGCGGGGATGGGACGCAGAAAGTCCCGTGCGGCGATTGGGAGAACCCGGCGCGCACGATCCTCGGCGCCGAGCAGGAGCGGTGGCTCCATGAGGGGCTCGGCGCTTCGCGGAGTCGGTGGCAGGTAATCGGCCAGCAGGTCCCTGTCGCCTCGTTTGATAATCTGGCTGGCCCGGGGCAGGCGCTCTACATGGACGGGTGGGGCGGATATCCTGCGAGTCAGCGGCGTCTGATGCAGGCGATCGCGGAGCGAGCGCCGAACCGGACGGTGGTACTCACCGGTGATGTGCATGCCAACTTCGTGAATGAACTCACGCGGGTGCCCGATCGTCGGGAGGGTCCAGTGGTCGCCGCCGAGTTCATCGGGACGTCGATCAGCTCTGGCGGCGACGGAAGTGCCACCTGGCAGGGGGCGGCGGAGCTTGCGGCTGATAATCCGCAGGTGAAGTGGCACAGCGCACGGCGTGGCTATGTGATGCATGAGGTGGCGCCGAGTGCGTGGACCGCGACGTATCGAGAGGTCCCATTCGTGGAGAAGCCAGGGGCGCCCGTGACCACGGCAGGTGCGTGGCGAGTGACGCATGGACGAGCGGGGGTGCGGCGGGCCGGATAGATCCCTTTAGACCTGTGACTTCTGCCATATTTCCCGCGTCACGAGAAGAGACCTTTAGAGAGGCAAGGGAGACGATGGCGCCGCGCTCGATTCGGTGGTTTGTGGCAGGTTCGGGGATGGCGTTGCTGTTCATCGGGTGTTCCAGCTCGACGGAGCCGGTGGAGTCGGTGGCGCCGGAACTCACGGCCTTCTCTCTCTCCCGTGGAGTGAACCCGAGTTTGCCGGCGGGTCTCGTCGGTGAGATCCGCGGTGACACGATTCGCCTCGTCACGCCGTCGGTGATCGCAGTCGACTCACTCGTGCCGACCTTCGCGGCGAACGATTCGGAGGTGACGGTGCGTGTTGGGACAGCCGTGCAGCGGAGTGGGCAGACCGCAGTCAACTTCACCGCCCCCGTCACCTACACGGTGGTCGCCCGGTCTGGGGCTGAGCGGCGGTATGTGGTCGATGTGGTGGTCTTCACCGGCCTCCCGGTCATCACCATCACGACCGATGGGGGCGCGCCGATCCTCACCCGTGAGGATTATGTCAACGCCACGATCGACGTGTACGGCGGCAAGAGTCGACCCGAATGGTCGTCACGCAGCACCACGCAGATTCGTGGTCGCGGTCATTCCACTTGGTATGCTCCGAAAAAACCCTACCGGCTGAAGCTGACAACATCGGCCGCCATGTTCGGATTTCCAGCCGATCGGGATTGGGCCTTGCTCGCCAACTACTGGGATCTCTCGCTCGCGCGTAATGCCTTGGGATTTGAATTCTCCCGGGAGGCGGGGATGGCCTATACCCCCCGGTGTACGCCGGTAGAGCTGGTCCTGAATGGGACACATCAGGGCGCGTACCAGCTTTGTGAGCACCAAGAGGTCGCCACCAACCGGATCCCGGCGGGGTCTGCGGGGTGGCATCTTGAGCTCACCTCCTTTCGTCGACTGAAGTCGGACGAGGTGTACTTCCCGACGCCGCTCGTTTCGCAGTACAGTCAGGAGTGGGGCACGTCGGTCTGGGTCTACAAGCAGCCCGATCCTCCGTCGGAGGCGCAACGAGCCACGATCGAGGCACAGATGCTCCGTGCGGAGACGGTCCTCTACGGTGCGGGGTTCGCGCATCCCGATACGGGATACGCCGCGCTTTTCGACGTGGAGTCGGTCATCGATTGGTATCTCGTGATGGAGTTAGCCAAGAACAACGACGCCACCTTCTTCAATGGGGTCAAGATCTATCGGACCGCGACGGGGAAGATCACCTTTGGTCCGGTGTGGGATTTCGACCTCGCATTCGGTCGATTCGGATTTGACTCGGCTCCGACCGGATGGCGGATCCGGAATGCCGCGTGGATCGAACGCTTCTTCGACGATCGGGTCTTCATCAATCGGCTGAAAGTCCAGTGGCAGGCACTGTATACCAAGCGTGCCACCTTTGATACATATGTCCGCAATTATGCGCAGCAGGTCTTCCTGTCCCAGCGTCTGTCGCATTCGAAGTGGTCCCCGTATGAGCCGACCCCGACGCTCCGGTTGGACGAGGTGATGTTTCCCTTGCCTCAGGTCCGGCAGTTGGATCGGGACGCCCTATTCACGGATGCGGACTACACGGCCGAGATCACCGCGCTGCGCACCTGGCTCGATGCGCGGTGGGCGTGGCTGAACACCGCAATCATGGACCTTTAGGTTCCACGCGGCTTCGCGCGTCGCGTCGCGGGCGCGCTGAGCGGGTCCTCCGGCCAGGGATGCCGGGGATATCGTCCTCGCAGGTCCTTCCGAACCTCGAAGTAGGTCGTCCGCCAGAACCCCGCGAGATCCTTCGTGACCTGCACTGGGCGATGGGCCGGGGAGAGGAGGTGCAGGGTGAGTGGCACCAGACTCTCTCCGATGCGCGGGGTCTCGGTCCAACCAAAGACCTCTTGCAGACGCACCGCGAGCACTGGAGCGCCGGGTTCCGCGTAGTCGATTGGGATCCGTGAGCCGCTGGGGACCTCGATGTGCGTGGGTGCGAGCACGTCCAGTCGCGCTCGCGCGGCCCACGGGAGTCCGTCAACGAGCGCCGCGGTGAGGTCCAGACGCGAGAGATCGCTCCGCCGTCTCACACCGTGGAGCATCGGCGCGAGCCAGGTCTCCAGAGTCCCGAGCAGGGCGGTCTCGCTGACGTCGGGATAGGTCACAGGGTCGATGAGGTGCGCGAAGGCGAGGCGCGCCCGGAGTCGCGTCGCGCTCTCGCTCCACAGGAGCAGACCGATGCCCTCCGTTCGTACGGCATCGATCCAGACGGTGGTGAGCTCCTCCGAGGAGACGTCGGAGGCGGGACGCTCCTTGAGCACGATCGCGCCCAGCTGCTCGCGCTCTATCGCGCAGATCTGCTGCGAGGCGGCCTCCCATGTCACCGAGCGCTCGGTGGTGATCCCCGACCCGGCGGAGCGACGTACCGCCGCCTCATCGAGCGGTGCAGCGAGCCAGATCCGGCTCTCCGACGCCTCCCCGTCGAGATCCGCGATCGCGAGGAAGGGCGCACGCGCGAGGTGCCCAGGGCGGTCCAGCCGAGCACCGCGGCCGTTGCGCAGCAGGTAGCGGGCTCCGTCACCACCACGCCTGGCCGCCACACGGTCGGGGTAGGCGAGCGCAACCAGCTCTCCGATGAGGATCGGGTCGATGGGGTCTTCGCGCGAACCCTGTGCCGATCGGTCTCGCTCAAGCTCCCGTTGGAGCTGCCGCACCTCGGTGCGGACCCGCTCGAGTCGCGCCCCATCGACACTCGCACGATGCATCCCGCGCACTGCTTCTACTCGCGTCGTGAGATCGGGATCGAGATCCGCCGCGTCGCGCCGGAGCACATCCCGTTCGGCGAGCAACGCGGCGATCTCGCAGGCGAGTTGGCCCTCCCCGCGCGCCGCCCCTGCGAGCACGAGATGGGCCAGCCGTGGTGTCACGCCAAGCGCCGCCATCGCGCGCCCATGTGCGGTGACGCGTCCGTCGCGATTGAGCGCGCCCAGATCCGCGAGGAGCGCGC
>JBEGVM010000106.1:0-3513 GCA_041178365.1 Gemmatimonadota bacterium
GAATGATCTGGGCGCACGGCTTCATCTCGCTCGGCGGGGAGCGCTTCTCCAAGTCCGCGGGCGTGAAGCTCGAGCTCGCCGACGCGGTCGCCCGCTTCGGCGCTGACGCCTTCCGGTACTATCTGCTCCGCGACGTCCCCTTCGACGGTGACGGCGCCTTCTCCTGGGAGCGCTTCGAGGCCGTGTACACCGCGGAGCTCGCCAACGGACTCGGCAACCTCGCCAGCCGCACCACCGCGATGCTCGAGAAGTACTGCGATGGCGTGGTCCCCGCCGGTCCCCGCGGCGCCACGGACGACGCCGACCTCGCGGACTACACCGAGGCCCGCGCCGCGATGGCCGGCGGGCAGGGCTTCCCCGTCCACGAGGCCCTCGCGGCCATCGTGCGCACCGTTAGCCGCGCCAACCAGCTCATCCAGGACGCCAAGCCCTGGGTGCTCGCGAAAGACCCCGCCCAGCACGAGGCGCTCGACGGGGTCCTGGCCACACTCGCCCGGCAGCTCGCGCGCCAGGCTGTCTATCTCGCCCCCTTCATGCCTCAGAAGGCCGAGGCGCTCTGGCAGGCCCTAGGCGGCCCGGGGACGGCCGGTGGCACCACATTCACCACGGCTGACACCCTCGACTGCGCCGGCTGGCGCGTCACGAAGGGTGAGGGGCTCTTCCCGCGGCCGGAGCCCCCAACAGGCGCCTGAGTCGTGGCGCGGAACGTCGACGGGGGTGGCGCCTGGCGGCACCACCCCCGTCGGCCGATCACCGCCCGTGCGACGTCAGAACGAGACCTTCGGCACCTCGCGTGCGGCCTCGCTCTGGACCTCGAAGTACTCCCGCGCCGCCGCCCCAGAGAGCTTGGCGACGATGACCGCGGGGAACTTCCGGATGTACGTGTTGAAGTCCCGCACCGCGCCGTTGTAGTCGGTGCGCGAGACGGCGATCCGGTTCTCGGTCCCCGCCAGCTCGTCCTGCAGGCGGAGGAAGTTCGCGTCGCTCTTGAGCTGCGGATAATTCTCGGAGATCGCGAGGAGCCGGCCGAGCGCGCCCGTCATCGCGTCGTTCGCGCGCGCCATCTCGCCGACGTTCCGCCCCTGCACCGCGCCCGCGAGCCCGGCCCGCGCCTGCGCGACCTCGGTGAAGATCGTCATCTCCTGCTTGGCGTATCCCTTCACCGTTTCGACGAGGTTCGGCACGAGATCGGCGCGGCGCTGCAGCTGCACCTCGATCTGCTGCTGCGCCGACTGCGCGGTCTCATCCTTGGTCTGGATGCTGTTGTAGCTGCCCACGCCGAAGAGGACGAGAAGGATCGGGAGGGCGATGAGGATCAGGGTACGGGGCTTCATCAGAGGGTTGAGGGGTCAGGGGTGAGGAGTCAGAGGTCAGCGATAGGTGGAAGATATCAGAGCCGTATGCCCTGATACCCGACCCCTGTCACCTGCTCTTGGGGTGCACGATCGAATCGACATGCGCTACGAAGCGCTCGAGTCCCGCGTGATATGCAGCCAGCAGGGCATCCGCCTCGGAGCGAACGATCTTCGCCGAGCCATCCACGTGCGAGAGGACGCGCAGGAACGGGGCGGGGTCGAAGCCGGCGTGCCGCGCCGCGCGACGCACCACCTCGGCCGGCGTGTCCGTCGCCGGCTCGCCGTGGACGCGCAGCAGGGTGCGGAAGAGCACGAGCACCGCGCTCCGGGTCGCCGCGAGCAGCGCGATCTCCCGATCGGCATCGCCATCCGCCGCGAGCAGCCCCTGCCGGAGCGCCAGCAACTTCCCCATCGCCTCGAACTCGAGCTGGTGGCGCAGGTTCGCGGCCTCCACGGGCGTCCCGTGCGGCAGCTCTCCCCACAACTCCCGATGCGTGGCGAGGATGTCGGCGACCTCGATCGCGAAGACGTCGCGGCTGGCATGCCATTCCGCCTCCGTGAGGATCAGCGGCGGCGGGTTCCCCAACGCACGCCACTCGCGCGTGGCACGCGCGGAGGCCCGGAGCGAGGCTGGGGTGAGCGCGCGGACCAGGACGAGCACGTTATGGTCGGCATGCTTCGCCACCGGCTCCCCGCGCGCCGCAGAGCCATACAGCACGACCGCGCGGAGCGCGTCGCCGTGCGCGTCACGGAGTGCCTGCGTGAAGCTATCGAGTGTCATCGCCGCCATCTCAGAACCTCCCACCGGCGCCACCGCCGGAGAATCCGCCGCCGCCACCGAACCCACCGAATCCGCCCCCGCCGAATCCCCCACCACCCCACCCGCCCCCGCCCCACCCACCGCCCCGCCCCATCGGGAACGGGACCACGACCATCCCGCCGCGATGCCGGCCCCGCGACTGGAGGATCGAGATCAGGATCACGAGGGCGATCAACAGGACGAAGCGGCCGCCCCCGCCCTCCGCGCTCCGACGCACCGCTCGCGCGGGGACGAGTGCGGAATCCAACGCGAACCCGAATTCGCCGGCGAACCGCTCCGCCACCCGTGCCGTGATCCGCGTCAGCGCTGGGCCGTACGCCCCCTGCCGCAACTCGGGCGTCGCCTCGCGGACGAAGTCGCCCGTCAGCGCGTCATTCAGGAACCCCTCGGCGCCCTGCCCGACCTCGACGCGGATCTGGCCGCTGCCGTCGCTCGCGGTCTCCTTCGGTACGAGGAGGATGACGACCCCCGCATTGCGGGCACGGTCGCCGATGCCCGCCTTTGCCCCGACTCCCCACTCACGACCGATCCGGAGCGCGATCTCGGAGGCCTCGCGCCCCCCAATGTCGGGGAGGGTGACCACGGCGATCTCTCCGCCCGTCGCTGCGCGCACCGCCTCGGCGAGCTTCGTCATCCGGTCGATGTCCGCCGCGGGGAGGACGCCCGCGAAGTCCGAGACGAGCCCCGTGGGCGCCGGGATCTGAGGCTGCGCGAGCAACGGAAGTCCCCACAGCCCGAGGAGCACCCCGAGCGCGAGGCGAAGCTGACGAAGACCGAGGATGCCGTGTCGGGAGCGGGGGACCATCACTAATAGTACGGCGATGCACGCCAAGAGTTGCATCGCCTACCGCGGCGGTGGCCCCGCACGGTCCCCGAAACTTCGGGTGAAGATCGCGATCGCTCCGTCCGGCGCACGGTTGCCATACGTCGCCCGCGATTCGGCGGCCTGCAGGATGGCGAAGAAGTGCACGTCGTTCGGGAGCACGAAGATCGTCTGACCCACCACCTGCCCATCGACGATGTACGTCAGGCATCGGTTGTTCCGGCTGCTGCGGACGCACTCCTCCGACCGCCGGGGCACGTACAGGCTCGGCGTCCCGATGATCCGCAACAGCTGTGGGAAGTCGGCGGCACGGTCACGATAGGAGGCCACCAGATCCGGCGCGTAGACGCGCCATCCCCGACGCTGCGCGTCGGCCAGCCGCTGTTCATTCAAGCTCGCCATCCCCGTCACCCGCACCTCGTCGAGCGAGGCGAGCTCGGTCAGCTGGAACTCCACCTCCACGGTGTCACCTGGGCTCAGTGGGGCGGCATCGGCTGCCACGCGCCCGAACCCGA
>JBEGVM010000107.1:0-22136 GCA_041178365.1 Gemmatimonadota bacterium
TGCGTGATCGGGTCACGCGCCGCATCCGCCTCACGCTCCGCATCGGGGCGGTACATCACCTCGTCGTCGGAGAGGGAGTGCGAATAGGGACGGATCACCTTGGCATGGACGAGCGCGGGACCCTTCCGGGCGCGGGCGTAGTCCACCGCCTTCTGCAACACCTCGTACGAGGCGAGGAAATCGCAGCCGTCGACTTCCTGAATGAGGAAGTTCGGGAACCCGCTCACGAGCTTGGAGATCGAGCCGCCGGCGGTGTTCACCTCGACGGGGACGGAGATGGCGTAGCCGTTGTCCTCGACGAGATAGACCACGGGGAGCTTGAGATTCGCCGCCGTGTTGAGCGACTCCCAGAACTCCCCCTCGGAGGTGGTGCCGTCGCCGGTGGAGACGAAGACGACTTCGTCCGACTTGAAGCCCTCATCGATCCCCAGCGCCTTGGCGCGTACCACCGCCTCAGCCGAGCCGACGGCCTGCAGGAACTGCGTCCCGGTGGGGGAGGAGGCAGAGACGATATTCGTCTTCTTGTGGCCCCAGTGCGACGGCATCTGGCGCCCACCGGAGTTGGGATCGATCGCGGCGCCGACGGCGGAGTAGAGCATCTCCGCCGCGGTCATCCCGAGCTCGAGGCAGAGGGCGCGGTCCCGATAGTAGGTGTAGAACCAGTCGTGGCTGGGCTTGAAGACCATCCCGGCTGCCACCAGCACCGCTTCGTGCCCTGCGCCGGAGATCTGGAAGAAGATCTTGTTCTGCCGCTTGAGTTGGATCTCTTTGTCGTCCACGCGGCGCGACAGGAGCATCGTGCGGTAGGCGGCGAGGAGCTGATCCTTGGAGAGGCCGAGGGTCGAGCGACGGGCCTTGGCGGAGGTGGCCATCGGGGGATACCGGCTGAGTCGGGACGGACGGGACCGACCCTCGCACGGCGAGGGCATGGTCCGGAGACCATAGAACATAGCATCGCGACGGGGCCCTGCCGATGGGGCCCGCGGGCGCTCTTGCGCCCTTTCACGTGACGCTGCACTTATAAGGGCGTCATACCTGTAGGACGTCGTGGCTCAGAGTCACGACCCACCGCACGGGAGGCCTGTGACCGGTACCTATGGACCGTCGCTCCAGCCGCAGTGGCCCTGGTCGCTCGACGCGACCACGATCGGCCGCCTCCCTACCTCCACCGCTGACACCCCGCCCGGGCCCCTCGTCCCGTCGCGGGGTGTCGCCATTTCAGGCGAGGTTCGATGTCCGGTCGGCACCTCCACCATGTCACGCTCGCCCGTTCCCCCCGCGGGCTATCCCGTCACGCTCGCCGCGTGGAGCACCAGCAGCTCAAGCGTCAGGTCAAGCGGGCGACCTTTCGGGATTGTGGACGTCGATGCGTCTACTGTGGGACCTGCCTGGGATTGGAGCGCGCCACCCTGGACCATGTGATCCCGCTCTCCCGGGGCGGGACGCATCATCCCGGGAACCTCGTCGCCGCCTGTCAGCCCTGTAATCAGCTCAAGGGGGCGTTGCTCCCACAGGAGTTCTTCACCCGCTATCCCCTCGCGGGGCAGAACTTCATGCGCTTCGCCCGGGCGGTGCACCGGCAGCTGAAGCGCGGGGCCCGTCGCGCGGTCAGCCTCGCCTTCGCGCAGGCGGCCTAGGCGCCGTCGGCGTGACGCCGAGCTCCGCAGCGAGCATCGCCGCCTTCATCTCCGGGCCCCAGGCGTAGCCGCCGAGGGTCCCGTCGCTGCGCACCACGCGGTGACAGGGCACCACGAAGCAAACCGGGTTGGCACCGACCGCGCTCCCGACCGCACGCGAGGCACTCGGCGCCCCGATGCGCGCGGCGAGTCCGCCGTAGGTGGTGGTCGCGCCGCGCGGGATCTGCAGGAGCTCGCTCCAGACACGCCGCTGAAAGGCGGTGCCCGTGAGATCGAGGGCGAGCGCGCCATTGCGCTGGTGGTCGAATGCCTGTCGCATCAGTGTCTTGGTCCGCGCGAGATCCTCGACAAAGCTCGCCTCGGGGAACTCCGCCTTCACCCGCGCGAGGGTCGCGCGGCGTCCGCCGTCGACGAAGGTGAGGCGACAGAGCCCATGCGCCGTGGTGGCGATCATCCCCTCGCCGTAGGGCGTGGGGTGAAAGCCATAGTGGATCACAGGCGCCGAGCTGTCGGCGCGCGGCATGCGCGGCATCAGTAATCCACCGGTCGGAGATAGCTCTCGCCGATCGCGGCGCCACTCACCATCGCCACCGTCGGGAGTCGCCGCTTCCAGTGGGTGGAGTCGAGGCGCTTGGTCACGAGGCGGACCGCCTCGGCGTCGATCCCGCGTGCGACGAGCTCCGCCGCACTCCACCCGTGGAGCAACCAGTTCAGGATCTCGTCCGCGACCGCATAGCGCACCCCGAAATCCCCTTCGTCGGTCTGGCCTTCGATGAGATCAGCGCTCGCGGGCTTGTCGATGATCGCTTGCGGCACGCCGAGGTGACGGGCGAGGGCCCAGACCTGCGTCTTGAAGAGATCGCCGATCGGATTCACGGGGGGCGAGTCATCGGCGTGCCAGGTGAAGTAGCCGAGGAGACGTTCGGTCTTGTTCCCGGTGCCGAGGGGGAGGGCGCGATGCTTCGCGGAGCAATCGAAGAGGGTGATCATCCGCATCCGCGCCATGATGTTCCCGCGACGTGCGGCGTCGGCATCGGGCTCCTGCGCGAGATAGGCATCGACGGCGCCGGTGATCTCCATGGTGCGAGACTGGAGGCCGAGCTGATCGATCACGAGCTGCGCGTGCGCGAGCGAATCGGGACTCGAGGTCCGGTATGGCATCCGTATCGCGTGCACATGCTCGGGCCCGAGCGCGCGTGCGGCGAGCGCCGCCACGACGGCGGAGTCCACCCCGCCCGAGAGCCCGACGATGGCATCGGTGAAGCCGCGGCGTTGGAACTCGTCGCGCAGGAAGGTGACGAGCCAGCGTTCGACTAGGGGGGCGTCGATGGTGAGCGAGGGCGGGGCACCGCGTCCGGCGGCGTCGGCGGTGATCACCGGGAGGGGGGTGACGGTCCCGAGCGGGGGCTGCGCGATGGCCGTGCTGCGGGCCAGCGTGGGACTCGAGGGGGTCATCGCCGGAGCCGTGACTGGCGTAGCGACTGGTGTGGCACCGCCAAGCACCCGGTCAAGTTCAGGCCGCAGGAAGGGGAGCGCGGTGCGTAGGTCCGAGAGCAACGGCATCTCCGCGCGTACGCGGCCGATGTCGGCGAGGTCGATGGTCGTGGTGACGAGCGCCTCTTCGAAGACGGGGGCACGCACGCGGAGGTCGCCGCGCGGTCCCGCGAGGTGCGAGCCCCCTTGGAACATCTTCCCCCCTTCGCTCCCGACGAGGTTCGCCACGCAACAGAAGACCCCATGCTCCTCGGCGATGTCGCGGCTCAGGCGCTCCCAGCGGGCGACGCTGGCCGGCCCGGGGACGTTGTCCTCGCGCGGGGCGGTGCCGCGTGCCGGGGCGGCCGCTAGGACGAAGACCATCTGGGCGCCGTCGAGCGCGGCGATCGTCCCGGTGAGGGAGTGCCAGGCGTCCTCGCAGACGAGCATCGCCGCGCGTCCCCAGGGGGTGTCGAAGGCACGGACGCCATAGCCGCGCTCCACGAAGCGTTCCTCGTCGAAGAGGGCGTAGGTGGGGAGGAAGTTCTTGCGATGCACGTGCACCAGGGTGGCCGGTGCATCGCCGCGGAGGGAGAGGTAGGCGGCGCTGTTGTGCAGGGTCCCGTCGAGCGACTCGTAGAAGCCGAGGACGAGATCGATCGGCGTGCCGGCGGGGACGGCGGCGCGATAGCGCGTCTCGATCGCCTCGCGGAGCGCCTCGGCGGTGAGCGCGACCTCACGGACCCCGCCCTCGAGGAAGTACCCGGAGAGGACGGTCTCAGGGAGGACCAGGACCGCGGGGCGCGGCTCGAGGGCGACCGCCTGAGCGAGGAGCGCCCCCACTCGGTCGAGGTTCCCCGCGAGGTCCCCCTTTCGGGGCCGGCATTGGGCGATCGCCATCGTCAGCATCTGTGAAAGGTGCCGCCGCGGCTCCCCAGAGGGAACGGGGTGTAGAATTGAGGGTCCCATGCGCCACCTGCTCCTCCTGCCTGCGCTCCTCCTGGCCACGGCCGATCTCGGTCGCGCGCAGGCCGCGCCGCCCCCCCAGACCGCGCCACCCGTCCAGATCGGGGAGGCGTGGCGGATCGTGCGGCCCGCGCAGTCGTCGCAGGTCTTCGCGCGCGAGGGGACGCTGATCGGGGAGATCGGCCGGGAGTGGCGGACGAGCATCGCACTCGCCACACTGCCGCCATACGTAGCGCAGGCCTTCATCGCCGTCGAAGACCGCCGCTTCTATCAGCACGACGGGGTCGATGTGGTCGGGATCGCCGCCGCGGTGAAGGACAACCTGCTCGGCGCCTCGCGTGGGGCGAGCACCATCACACAGCAGCTCGTGGGGAACATGCACCCCACGCTCATCGATCGTTCTGACCGAAGCCTCGGGCGCAAGCTCCGCGAGCAGACGGCGGCGCGCGAGATGGAGCGGCGCTACTCCAAGGCGCAGATCCTCGAGGCGTACCTCAATCAGATCCACTTTGGGCGCCAGTTTTACGGGATTGAGTCGGCGGCGCGGTACTACTTCGGCAAGTCGGCTGCGCGTCTCACCATCGCGGAGGCAGCTTCGCTCGCGGCGATGCCGAAGGGGCCGGCGCTCTACGATCCGATCATCCATGCGGCACGCAACCGCGATCGACGGAACACCGTCCTCGCGCTCATGCGCGACCAAGGGTTCCTCACGGCCGCGCAGTACCGTGCAGCGCGGGCCGAGCCGCTGCGCACCGCGCCAGATCTCACTACCGATCTGCAGGTCCGCTACTTCCTGGATGTGGTACGGGTGCGCCTTGAGCGCGCCAATGTCGCGGTGGGAAGCGGGGGGTATCGCATCACGACCTCGCTCGATCCTCAACTGCAGCGCGCCGCGGTCGCCGCGCTCCGCGATGGCCTCCGGGCGATCGAGTCGCAGCGCGGGTACCGGCATACGACCTTCGTCGATCGCCCGAAGGGGTCGACCGACTATCTCCAGGGGGCGGTCGTCGCGATGGAGTCCGCCTCTGGGGATGTGCGTGCCTTGGTCGGCGGGCGCGACTATCAGGCGTCGCAGTTCAACCGCGCGGTGAATGCCACGCGACAGCCCGGCTCATCCTTCAAGCCGATCATCTATGCGCGGGCGCTGATGGATTCGGTCCCCCCGACGGCGATCGTCTCTGACGCGCCGATCACGGTGCGGTACGATCGCACGACCTACTCGCCGCAAAATGCCGACGGCACCTTCTTGGGTGACATCACGCTCCGCGAGGCGCTCGCGCAGTCGCGCAACCCGGTGGCAGTCCGCCTCTGGGAGCAGCTCGGCGCCGATTCGATCATCGCGCTCGCGCAGCGGATGGGGATCGACGCCCCCATCGCCCCCTTCCCCTCGAGTGCGCTCGGCGCCTCGGCGGTGCGCCCGATCGATCTCATCTCCGCCTTCACCGCCTTCGCCAATCTTGGCGCCTCGGTGGAGCCGCGCATCGTCCTACGGGTCGATGACCCCTCGGGACGTCAGATCCACAGTGAGCCCGTCATGATGAATGCCCCCGCCATGGATAGTGCGGTGGCCTGGGTGACGCGGGACCTCATGCAGGATGTGGTGGAGTCTGGGACGGGGACCGCGGTGCGCCGTGCGATCCCCGCGACGATCCCGGTGGCGGGGAAGACGGGGACGACCGACGCCAACACCGATGTCTGGTTCATCGGGATGGTCCCGCATCTCGTCGCGGGGGTCTGGATCGGGTTCGACCGGCCCAAGACCATCACGCCGTCGGCGGCGGGTGGGACCTTCGCCGCACCGATCTTCGGGCAGATGCTCGCGCGCTGGGGTGGGCTCACCCCGGACGCCTGGGATCCGCCGTCGACGGTGATCACCGCCGAACTCGATCGGTCGACCGGAAAGCTTTCGGAGCCAGACACACCGGCAGAGCGTCGCGTGGTCGAACACTTCGTCCCTGGGACCGAACCTGCGCCGCTCCGGGTCGATGCGCGGCGGCTCTTACGGGTCGGGGCGCTGCTCGGCTTCTGAGTCGCACAGGGGAGACCTCCCGGCGCGGGAGGGGAGCGGTACCTTCCCCCGATGCGCTCCTCACGTCGCTCTCCACTTCGCTCCCTCCTCCTCGCCGTCGTCGTCGCCGGGACGGCCACGGCACAAGAGACGGCTACCCAACGCACCGCGGCGGCAGATGTCCTTGTGCGCCTCGAGGCGCTCCACACGCGGATTGACGCGGCCGGGCTCGCCCGACGTCTCACCACCGCTCGTAGCACGACGCGTGATGCGGTGGTCGAGCGGGCGCGCGAGCTCTGGGTCACCGAGCTCCAGGCGATGTCGGACACGATCACGCGTGACCCCGAGATCGGGTTCCAGGAGCGCCGCGCGGTGGAGCGGCTCGTCACTTGGTTACGGGCACATGATTTCGAGGTGACCGTCGGCGTCGCCGACCTCCCCACCGCCTTCCGTGCCACGTATCGTCGCGGAACCGTTGGCCCGCACCTCGGGGTGATCGTCGAATACGATGCGCTCCGGGGCACGATCCGCGACTACCACGGGGATCAGCACAGCGCGCAGGGGCCGATCGGACTCGCGGCCGCGGTCGCGGTGGCGGAGTTCCTCACCCGGACGGGAACGCCGGGGACGGTGACGGTGATCGGGACCCCCGCCGAGGAGATGATGCCGCCGCCGTCGAAGACGGTGATGCATGCGCGCGGGGTCTTCGCGGGGCTCGATCTCGCCGTCCGCTCCCACTCGAGCACCGACACACAGCGCCCGGCCCCAGGGTTCGGTTCCTGCTGTCTCAACATCGACGGGGTGCGTTACGTCTTCGCTGGGGCACCGGCGCATCAGATGATGCCCTGGGAGGGCCGCGATGCGTTGACGGCGGTGGTCCGCTTCTTCAGCAACGTCGATGGGATCCGCAAGAACATCCGTCCCGAGGCGCGGATCCAGGGGATCATCACCGAGGGGGGGAAGGCGCCGAACGTCGTCCCTGATCGGGCAGTCGCCGACTTCTACATCCGCTACCCAGATGAGGTCTACCTCGCGCAGGTGCGGCAGATGGTGGATGACGCCGCCCGGGCGGCGGCCCTCGCCACCGGGACGCAGGTGCGCATCGAACCGTATGGGAGCATGCGCGACGGGATCTCGGTCGGGGCGCTGAATGAGGTGGCCTTCGCCTACGTCCGGCGCTACGGGGCGACGCGGGTGCGTGAGACTCCGCAGAAGCCGCAGGGGTGGGAGGAGACGGGGAGCGTCTCCCGCGATCTCCCCGGGGTCGGATTCAGCGCCTACACCTCGAGCGGGGGGTTCCACACCTACGAGATGGAGGCCGACGCCCTCACCGAGATCGGCCATACCGGGTTCCGCATCGATGCGATGGCGATGGCGGCGCTCCTCCATGACTTCGCCACCGATGCGGGATTCCGCGCGAAGGTCCGCGAGGAATTCACCGCGACCCGCGCCCTCTTCAGCGAGTATCTCACCGCGCTGCGATCGGCCTATCCGGTCCCGGTGGTGCGCTAGCGCGCGGCCCTGCCCTCAATAGGCGTAGCCGAAGATGATCCCCATCTCGTCGGTGCTCTGCAGGCCGAACCGGACGGTCGCGGTGGTCGAGTTGTTGTAGGTGACGATCGACTTGAGCCCCTGCCCGGGGCCGAGCCGTACCGGCTGAGGGAGGAGGAGGAAGGCGGGGTGCTCCCAATCGGTGCTCTCGTAGACCACCTCACCGTCGCGCGGCCCGCCGACGACCTTGATGACGAAGCGCTCCCCGAGTCGATGGGTGTGTGAGGTGAGGGCGATGATCGTCGTCGAGTCGGTGACCGTGAAGGTCCGTTCGATCGTCGTGCGCTGGCCCGCGGGGAGGGTGATCGACTGGTTCCCCCAGTTGAGCGTACGCGCCACCTTCGTCACCTGCGCGAGCGGCATGGTGTGGAGGTTCACCGCGGCCTCGCCACTGATCGGCGCATCGGTGTGATTCGCGTAATGGACGTTCAGGTCTAATCCCGTGCCAGCGGGGACTTTGAGCGCCACCCCGGGGGGGAGCTCGTAGGCGAACTCCGACTGCATCGACCCACCGAAGAAGACGTGGTAGCCCATCGTCATCATGTTCGTGGTGTTCATCGACCCATCGGGATTCCGGATGTCGCGCACCGCATCGTACGCGGGGACGAGGAAACTCGGGATCGTCGCGTTCAGGCCGTAGAGGACGAAGTGATGGCTGTTGGGGCGCATGCGGAAGTGGATCCGCCGGACGTAGAGATCGGTCGAGGTCGCCACGCGCCGATAGACGAAGAGCTCTCGCTCGAAATCCTGTGCGACGGTGAACGGCTCGACCCGGAGCTGGATCCCTTCGCCGGCCGAGGGGGCCGGCAGCGGCTGGAAGGGGGCCTGCGCCTGTGCGGTCTTGTCGGTGAGGAGGGCGACGTCCGCGACCTCGCCACGTCGTGGGGCGCCCGCGGCGATCCACTGCAGGATGTACTCCACCTGACCCGCGGAGAGGGGCGCGCGCCCCTCCGGCATCACGGGACCGAGGTCGATGGGCAGGGGATGCGTCGGGGCGAGGAGGCGGAGGTAGAGCAGCGAGCTATCGGGGCGACCTGGGACGACCCGCTTGAGTCCGGCGAGCCGCGCGCCGGGATGGGTCGGGGTGGCGTTGACGAGTGCGCCATAGGCATCGGTGCCGGTCAGGTTGACCTCATTTGATCCACCGACGTGACATCCCCCGGTCGCGCAGGAGGGGGTGAGGACCTCGTTCACGATCCGCGCGAAGCTCCCGTCGACGGCGACCGTGCCGGCGGGGGAGCCCTCGCCGCAGGCGGCCAGCCCCATCGTGAGGAGGAGAGGCATCAGGCGCGCTGGCGCCGCACGGAACGATGCGGGATGTCGGGGGTCAGTCATGAGGAGACAAGATGTGAGGCCCTCATGCTGGTGGATAGGTGCCCCCCCCAGCCCCCGACCCGACACCGGTGCCGACCCAATGGACCATCTCCCCTCAGGCGATGGCGCCGCCCATACTTCTGCGATGACCCTTCGCGATCGCTCCCTCGTCCGCCTCGCCATCGGTTCGGCGTGCCTTTTCACCCTCGCCTGCGGTACGAAGGCTGACATACCACCGGCGGAGGGGGAGGGCGGTTCGCCCACGATTCAGGCGGCGCCCGGTGACATCGTCGCTGAGAGTGCGGCGGCGTCAGACACCACCCCTGGTATCCCTGCGACCCCGCCGCCGGCGACCGGAACGACGCCAACCGGGAAGACGCCGACCGTGGGCGGCCCGGCGGGTGGGACAGTCATCGGGTACGACTCCGCCTTCGGGCCGAGCTACGAACTCGACTCCGCCGGTCGACCCATCCCTCTCAAGAAGCGGAAGCCATGACCCGCCGATTCCCCCATCGCCTCGGGCTCCTCGCTGTGCTCCTCCTCGGAGCCTGCAAAGACTCCACCGCGCCTGAGGCGAAGAACGAGACCACCTTCGACATCGAACTCCGCTGGGTCGGGACGAAGCCCACGGGGGCCGTCGCTGCCGCGTTCGATGCGGCGGCGACGCGCATCGGGCAGATCATCCTCAACGATCTGCAGGCGGCGAAGGTCGGGTCCAAGGACGCCCCGTTCGACCTCACCAAGTGCAGTGCGTCCATGACGGGGGTCTCCTCGCTCGATGAGATCGTCGATGACCTCGTGATCTATGCGAAGGTCGAGGCGATCGATGGCGTGGGGAAGACCCTTGGCTCGGCGGGTCCCTGTCTCACGCGGGTGACCGGTGGGCTCACCGTGCTCGGGATCATGCGGTTCGATAGTGCCGATCTCACGGACCTCGCGAACAAGGGGCGCCTCAACGCCGTCGTGCTGCATGAGATGCTGCACGTCGTCGGGGTCGGCACCCTCTGGCGTCGTAAGGGGATCCTCGCGGACAGCGGACTCGCCACGGTGCGCGTCACCGGCCCGCTCGCCGCGAGTGCCTGCGTGAACGACCATGGGGGCGCGTCCGTCTGTCCAGGCGGTGCGGTGCCGGCAGAGAACTGCCTCAACCTCGACGCGGCCCTCACCTGCGGAGTGGGGACGATCGATTCCCACTGGAAGGAGAGCGTCTTCCAAGGTGAACTCATGACCGGGTACCTGCAGACCAACAACCCGCTCTCCAAGATGACCTTGCAGTCCCTCGCCGACCTCGGCTACATCGTGAGCCTTTCGGCGGCGGAGCCGTACACCGTCCCCACACCGCCGGTCGCACTCACCGCCGGTGGATCGAGCGCGGCGCTCCGAGCGCCGGCAGAAGAGCTCACCGTGCTGGGACCGCCGCTCGCGCCACGCTTCGTGGTGGACGAGCTCGGTCGGACGAGTCCGATTCGCTTTCGCTGAACGCGGCGCCTAGCGGCGCGAACCCGTCCAGATCGCGACGAGGCCGCAGCCCTGCGCCAGTCGGCCGCCCGCCACACGCTGCAGCTCGGCCGGCACCGCCGCGGCGCTCCCGTAGACCTCGATCGCCGCGACCGACTGCGCGTTGATGATCTCGTCGATCGAGGCGAGGGAGGAGATCGGTGGCGGGTTCGGGTTCCCCACCGCCTCCTCGTAGGTCCCGGAGAGCCGCTGCCCGTCGAGGATGATCGTCATCGCACAGGCGATCCCGCGCCCCATCAACACCGCTTTCCCATTGAGCGGCGTGACCTTCACCATGCTCTCGCCGGCCAACACCTGGGAGAGGCGGATCGGATTCCGGAGATCCATCTCCTCAGGGGTGATCATCCGGGCGGAGTACGATCCACGCTGGATCCGTTCGACGCGATCATAGAACCCGGTGCGCGCGAGTGGGGTGTCTCGGCGGCCCGCGATCGTCACTGGATCGAGGGTGCGCGGGAGCGGGATCAGGTCCACCACGAAGGCGCCGCTCTCGGTTTTCCGCTTTGCCCACCCGGAGAAGGGATCGAAACCGATGCGCCGCACCTGCAGGTTCAGCGAATCGACCCCCTTCATCGAGAAGACCGCGCGCCCCGAATCGTCGGCGACGCGGCTCACCCCCTTCGTGATCTGCACGAAGGCGAAAGGGATCGCGTTCCCCTGCACGTCGGTGACCTGGATGGTCACGCGGTCAGGCTGGGCATGGAGCGCCGAGGGGCCGAGCGCGGCGCCGGAGAGGAGCGCGAGGATCAGAGAGGCGACGAAAGCACGACGCACGGAAGAGACTCCGAGTGGGAAAGAGAGACGGGGACCCCGCATCCTAGCGCGAGGTCCCCGTCGAGGATACTACGCCACGACCGCCAGCGGTTCCCCCGTGGTCCGGCCCGGTTCGGGGAGGAGGGCGATGGCGAGCACCTCCTCGAGCGATTCCACGAAGTGGAACTGGAGCTTCCCGCGCGCCTCGTCAGGGACATCCTCCACGTCGGCCTCGTTCGCCTTGGGGAGGATGATATCGGTGATCCCGGCGCGGAGTGCACCCAGGACCTTCTCCTTCACCCCGCCGATCGGGAGCACGCGCCCGCGGAGTGTGATCTCACCGGTCATCGCGAGGTCTTTGCGGACGGGGCGACCCGAGAGCTCACTCGCCAGCGCCGTCGAGATGGCGACACCAGCGGACGGCCCATCCTTGGGGATCGCGCCCGCGGGCACGTGGATATGCGTCTCCACCGCGCCCAAGCGCGTCCGCGGGATCCCCAGCTGCTCGGCGTTCTTGGTGACGTAGGTGAAGGCGGCGCGCGCCGACTCCTTCATCACATCGCCGAGCTGTCCGGTGAGGATCAGCGACACCGGGGCCCCACCCTCACCGCCTGACGCCGCGGCGATCGAGCGGACCGAGGCCTCGACGAACATGATGTCGCCCCCCATCGGCGTGTAGTACATCCCCGTCGCGATCCCCACCTCGTGGGCGATGTTCGCCTTCTCGGGGTGCACCTTCGGCCGGCCGAGGAGATCGCGCACCTCATCGGCGGAGATCACGCCGTCGGTGGTGGGATCGACCCCCTCCTTGGTGGCGATGCGCCGCGCGACCTTCCGCGCGACCTTGCCGACCTCGCGCTCGAGTTGCCGCACCCCACTCTCGCGGGTGTACTGGCTCACGAGCGAGGCCACCGCCTCGTCGCTGAAGACGACCGCCTTATCCCCCAAGCCGTTCTCCTCGAGTTGCCGCGGGATCAGGTACTTCTTGGCGATCTCCTGCTTCTCACGCTCAGTGTATCCCGCGAACTCCACGACTTCCATGCGGTCGAGCAGCGGCCC
This sequence comes from Gemmatimonadota bacterium, assembly GCA_041178365.1. GTDB lineage: Bacteria > Gemmatimonadota > Gemmatimonadetes > Gemmatimonadales > Gemmatimonadaceae > Pseudogemmatithrix. Next base: position 12,280 of record JBEGVM010000107.1, read on the forward strand.
CGGGATGTTCTGCACGTAGTTCGCTGTCGCGATGAAGAGCACCTCGGAGAGGTCGAAGGGGACCCCGAGGTAGTGATCGGTAAAGGAGTCGTTCTGCCCGGGATCGAGCACCTCGAGGAGCGCACTCGACGGATCCCCCTGGAACGATTGCCCGAGCTTGTCGACCTCGTCGAGGAGGAAGACGGGGTTCTTGGTCCCCGCCTGCTTCATCCCTTGGATGATGCGGCCCGGCATCGCCCCGACGTAGGTGCGTCGGTGCCCACGGATGTCGGCCTCGTCACGCGCGCCACCCAAGGCGACGCGCACGTACTCGCGCCCCAGCGACTGCGCGATCGACTTCGCGATCGAGGTCTTGCCGACGCCCGGTGGGCCGGTGAAGAGGAGGATCGGCCCCTTCGCCATCGCGCGTGCCTTCTTCGACTTGGTCTCGGCGTCATCGGTCGACTCCGTCGCCGCGGCCTGCACGGCCCGGAGTTGCCGCACGGCGAGGAACTCGAGCACGCGATCCTTCACATCGCCGAGGCCGTAATGGTCCTCGTCGAGTTGGGTGCTCGCACGCGTCAGGTCGAGGTGATCGTCGGAAACGTTGTTCCATGGCAGCTCAGCGATCCACTCGAGGTAGGTGCGGATGACCTGCGCCTCCATGGACTCGCGGCCGGCGCGTTCCAAGCGACCGAGCTCGCGTTCGACCTCGGTGCGCGCCTGCTTCGAGAGATCGAGTGCTTCGAGCTTGGCGCGGAGCTCCTCGATCTCCTTGGAGGAGTCATCGTCGCCGAGCTCCTTTTGGATCGCCTTCATCTGCTCGCGAAGGAACATCTCGCGCTGCCGCTCCCCGAGCTCCTCCTGCACCTGCGTCTTGATCTCCTCCTGGGCTTCCAAGAGGGAGATCTGTCGCTGCACATGCACGAGGACCTTCCGGAGACGGTCCTCGATCGAGAGGGTCTCCAAGAGCCCCTGCTTCTCGGGGACGGGGAGCTCGATGTAGCCGGCGACGAGATCGGAGAAGCGCCCCGGCTCGGTGACGGAGTCGAGCACTTGATGCACGACCTCCTCGGGGAGGCCGCGCCGCTCGCCGAGCTCCGCGGCACGCTCGCGGATCTCCTTATGGAGCGCGACGAAGGCGGGGTCCTTCTCCTCGACGGGGGCGAGCTCCTCGACGGGGACGATGACCGCCGAGAGGTAGCCCTCGGTGGTGTTGTACTGGAGCGCGGTAGCGCGCTGCTCCCCTTGGAGGAGGAGCTGCACCCCGCCCAAGCCCCGCTGCACCTGCCCGATGCGGGCGATCACGCCCATCGAGTAGAGGATGTCGGGGTCGGGCTCCTCGGTGTTGTCGCGTTGGGCGACGGCGAAGACGAGACGGTCGCCCTTGAGGGCGGCTTCGATGGCACGCAGGGTCCCAGGCCGACCCGCCGCGATGGGGGCGGTGAGGCCGGGGAAGATCACGGTGCCCCGGAGGGGGAGGACCGGGAGGGTCTGGCGCGTGCTCACGATAGGGCTGCTGGATGGGACGGGAAGTGTGTGTTCCATATCAGACCCTTGGGTGCAAGGTCCGTTCCGTGTGGAATTACGACAGGGTGGCGGCAGTCGCTAGGGAAGGCGCCGAAATGGCACGATGACAGGGGGCAGGTGGCAGGGGTCAGGGATCAGGCGCCGAGTTTTGCGGGTCAGGATTCCGGCCCCTGATGCCTAAGGGCGGTTGGGCGGAGGCGAATCGATGAATTTCCACCCGAACAGGAGGCGAAAAGTCTAGCGAAATGCCATGAGCGGTGTAACCTTATAGGACCTCCGAGCGTTCTGGGGGATCTGCGCTGTCATCTCATTGTATTTCATGGCGTTATGCAAATAGAACCTGAAGTGCCTACCTCGGTCGTGACCCCGGTCTCGATTTTCGCGCCGCCCCCCCCTCCGCCACCTGCGGTCGATTTCCCGCTAGAGTGGATTCTCAACAACGCGTCACCACCAATACAGTATCGCGCCATCAATGATGTTGCGAAGCTTGGTGAGAGGGCTGGGACAGGCTGGACCAACATCCCATACACCTACCGGCCGGCTATCGAGCTCGCCCTGCAGGCCGACGTCAACGGGGTCTGGAACCAGTCGATCCTGACCACCCCCTCGATTCGAGCAGCCCACTTCGAAGGGGTCGGGACCGTCCCCGCCTTCCGGCGGTTGACCGAGTACGGCTGGGAGAAGGACGCCCCGCCGCTGGTGCACTCGCGCCGAGTCCTCTTCCGGCTGCTTCAAGAAGACGCGGATCGCGCCAATCTCTTCGAGCTTGCCCCGACCAAGGCCAGGGTCGAGGAGGAGCTCATCCTGGCGCATCGGCGCACTGTGCGTGAGGCGGCGGGCGCCGCGCTCGCCGGCGCCGGCTTCGAGGGGGATCCGCGACTTCGTGGACTCGCTCGCCGCACCATCGAACGCATCGCGGAATTCCTGCGCTCTCCCCTCGCGGAGAAGCCCTGGATTCGCGTGGGGAACAAGCAGGTGCTTCACCCCGAGGCCTCCCCGCCGACCTTCCATGCGCTCCATCTCATCGCCCACATGCCCCTCTTCCAGGGGGAGTACCACGAGGCGATGGAGCTGCTGTTCGCCTACCTCTCCCGGCCGCTACCGCGACAGGAGTCGGTGCAGCTCGTCGGCACGCAGCTTGTCGCGGTGCCGAACGTCGTCCTCGGGGATCATCTCCCGCACCGCAATGCGGTGGAGGCCGACATCCCTGCGGCGCTCGCCTGGCTCGAATTGATGGCGCGCCTTGGCTTCCTCCGTCGCAATGAGATCTGGTCCAAGATGTACGAGCGCTTCGTGGACGACTGCGATCGCCGCGGCATCTGGCACCCGCACAACAAGGGGACGACGCTCCCCAAGAGCACCCATCCCTATGTGTGGCCGATGTTCCCGCTCGAGCAGGTACAGGGCGGTGAGGAGCGGTGGACCGATGTGACCTTCCGTATCGGACTCATCGCCCGCTGCTCCGGACGTCCGGTGGAGTTGATTTAAGGAATGAACACCGGATTGACCCTCGCCCAGGCCGAGGCGAGCACATCAGAGATCACCTTCGCGGATCTGGGGCTGAGCGCACCGATGCTCGCCTCGCTCGTGCGTGCCGGCTACACGCGCCCCACCCCGATCCAGTCGCAGGCGGTCCCGCTCGCACTCAAGGGGCGCGACCTCATGGGGCTCGCGCAGACGGGGACCGGGAAGACCGCCGCCTTCACCATCCCGATCATCGAGCGGTTGCTCGGCGGGCCCAAGCGCACCCGCGCCCTGATCCTCACCCCCACGCGTGAGCTCTGTCAGCAGGTCGAGGAGAGCTTCCGGAAGTATGGGGAGGGGACCGGACTCGACGTGATCTCGGTCTACGGCGGGGTGGGGTACGAGCCGCAGACCGCGGCGCTCCGCGCCGGCGTCGATGTGATCGTCGCCACGCCGGGCCGGTTGATCGATCATCTCGAGAAGCAGCATGTGATCTTCGACGACCTCGAGGTCTTGGTCCTCGATGAGGCCGATCGCATGCTCGACATGGGGTTCGCGCCGCAGATCAACAAGATCGTCGCGCAGATCCACCCCTATCGGCAGACCCTCCTCTTCTCGGCCACCATGCCGCCCGAGGTCGAGGCGCTCGCACGGAAATACCTGCGCAAGCCGCAGGTGGTGCAGGTGGGGCGCCGCTCGCAGGCCGCGGCGACGGTACGCCACTATGTGTATCCCGTCCCGAAGCACAAGAAGACCGAGTTGCTCGTCCATCTCGTGAAGACCCTCGGCGCCGAGGATTCGGTGCTCGTCTTCACGCGGACCAAGCATGGGGCCGATCGGGTGGTGCAGCACCTCGCCGAGGCGGGGTTCTCCGCCGATGCGCTGCATGCCGACAAGTCGCAGGGGCAGCGCGAACAGGCGCTCGCGCGCTTCAAGGCCGGCAGCACCAAGATCCTCGTCGCGACCGATATCGCCCAGCGTGGGCTCGACATCTCCGGCATCTCACACGTGATCAACTACGATGTGCCGCAGCAGGCCGAGGACTATGTGCACCGGATCGGCCGCACGGGGCGCGCGGCGAAGGAGGGGGATGCCTTCACCTTCATGTGCGCGGATGAGATCGGGATGGTGCGCACCGTGGAGCGAGTGATCGGGCAGGAGATCCCACGCATCTCGATCCCCGGGTTCGACTTCGGGACCTGACGCGCCTCATTGCCAGCTCGCGCGCACGCGCCCCAGCCGGCTCACGATCAGCGTATCGGCCCGTGCCCCTCGTGAGATGACGATCGTCGTGTTGCTCGCCCCGTAGCCGAGTCCCGTGGGGGCGAAGGTGAGGGTATCGCGGGAGGCTCGGAGGGTGACGCCGTGCGCGGTCCCGACGGGCCAGCGCCGCAAGGTGTCCGCGGCGTGGCGGAGATGGAGCGCCCCGGCGGTCTCGTCGATGATGACCCGCGTGTACCCGGCGCGGTGTATCGCGGCGCTTCGGCCGAGGGAGAGGGCCCCCCAGACCTCGTGGGCGGCCTGCCGGACCCTGAGGTGATCGAGGAGGCGTGAGCCTTTGGGGATCCCGACCGACGCCAGCAGGCCGATCAGGGTGCTCACGACGATGAGTTCGGCGAGGGTGAAGCCGCGCCGCGGGGGAGGGGAGAGAGGAATCATGCCCGCATGTTCGGTAGATTCCCTGGAGAGGTCTCACCGATTCCCTGCCACCGGTACCGCATCATGCCGCGCTCTCGGATCCGCGCCATCCTCGTCGCCGTCGCCATGTCGGGCCTGGGATGCTACCAGGACCCGAACGCGAAGCTCGACGCGATGGAGGAGACGCTCGCCCTCCAAGCGACGCTCGAGGACCTCGGCAGTCGTACCACCGAGCTACAGTTCGCGCTCGATTCCCTGCGCGGGGTGATCGCGCGGCAGGACACCACGCTGAAAGCGCTCGCGAATCTCGCGGGCGTGCCCTACACCCCCTGACCGCTCTCGCCGATGCGCATCACGATCGAATACTGCACCGTCTGAAACTACGAACCACGGGCCGTCGGTCTGACGGCCGCGCTGCGGGAACGCTGGCCCGACGCCGAGGTGGGGATGATCCCCTCCGGCGGTGGGGTATTCGAAGTGACGCTCGATGATCGGCTGCTCTTCTCCAAGCAGCGCCTCGGGCGCCACGCCCACCCGGGTGAGATCCTGCGATTGATCGAGTCCGTGCTCTGATCCCTGTCACCTGTCACCTGGCTCTGCTATGAGGATCGCGATCTCCACGGGTGGCGGCGACGCCCCCGGCCTCAACGCCGTCATCCGCGCGGCCACCCTCTCGGCGCTCTCGCGCGGGTGGAGTGTGCTCGGGATCAAGCGCGGGTACTTCGGGCTCTTGGGTGAGGACGAGATCATCCCCCTCACGGCGGAGTCGGTGCGCGGGATCGGCCATCAGGGGGGGACGATCCTCCGCACCACCAACCGCGGGAACCCCTTCGACTTCCCGCGCCAACGTCCCGACGGGAGCTGGGAGCGCATCGACCGGTCTGACGAATTGATCGAGAACGCCCGCAATTTCGGGATCCAGGCGATGATCTCCATCGGAGGCGATGGGTCGCTCGCGATCGCGCAGCAACTCGTCGACAAGGGGATGCGGATCGTCGGCGTGCCGAAGACGATCGACAACGATGTGGCGGGGACGATCACGACCTTCGGCTTCGACACCGCGGTGCAGACGGCGATCGAGGCGATCGACAAGTTGCAGACCACGGCGGAGAGTCATGATCGCGTGCTCGTCCTTGAGGTGATGGGGCGGGAGGCGGGGTTCATCGCGCTCCATGCCGGGCTCTCGGGCTCCGCCGACGTGATCCTGATCCCCGAGATCCCGTGGCGGTTGGAGCAGGTCTGTGAGGCGATCATGGATCGGGACCGTCGCGGGCGGAAGTTCGCGATCGTCGTCGTCGCCGAAGGGGCGATGGATGAGCGCGGGGAGAGCTCGCTGATCGGCGAGTCCATGCCGGGGCAGGCGCCGCGGATCGGGGGGATCGCGCATCAGCTGGCGAAGTCGATCCAGCAGCGCACGGGGAAGGAGTGTCGGGCGCTCGTGCTCGGACACCTGCAGCGCGGCGGGATGCCGACGGGGTATGATCGGTTCCTCGCGACGCGCTTCGGCGCGGCGGCGACCCAGGCGGTGGCGGATGGGAAGTGGGGGCAGATGGTGGCGCTCCAGAGTCCGCATATCGTCACGGTGCCGATCCGGGAGGCGATCGCGACCCCCAAGCGGGTGGACCCGACCCATGATGCCGTGCTGACCGCCCGGTCCTGCGGGATCAGCTTCGGGGACTGACCCCAGGACCTGAGCGGCCCTGGGCCATTGACCCCGTGAACCCTGGCGCGTCTCTTGGGTAAGATTCTCCGTCACCCTCTGCCTGATCCCGTGCGACCACTGCTTCTCTCCTGCCTGCTGTTCGGGACCGCCTCCCTCGCGGAGGCCCAGGTCCGTCCCGTCTCCGTCGAAGTCCCCGCCAAGGCGATGGCGCCCGCGTCCCCGGCCGCGGTGAGTGTCCCGGTCTCGATGCTCCCTCCCGCGGGACGATGCCGCATCTGGATCGATGGGGTGCCGGCGCAGCAGCAGCCCGCGCCGACCGATTGTGCGACCGCCCTCCGACAGAAGCCGGCGAATGGGACGATCCTCTACGGCCCGTCGGAGCGCGACGAGGCGGGGGAGCGGTTCGAGCAGAGGTCGCGGGAGCAGCGGGGGAAGGAGAGCCGTCCGTGGGCCGAGGCGAAGCCCCCGGTGGCCCCGCGTGAGCGGAAGCCGCGCGAGGACGGCCCGTAACGCCCTCCGGCGCATCGCCGGGCGAACCGCTCCGCGCGGTCCGCGACCCGTATCTCCCCCGCGACCACGAGGCCTTCGTCCGGTCGGGGGATGCGCGTGGGCGCCTCATCGTCATCGCGCCCACGCGTGCGGCCTGTGAAACCATCGAGCTCGGCTTCGGGCTCGACATCGAGACCCTTCTCTGGTCCACGCGCGGCCCTGAACTGACCGCGCTCGCCGAGCGGATCGCCGTCGCCCCTGAGCGCCCGCGCCCCGGCTTCGGGATCGTGGCCGGCACCGGCACCGGGAAGACCTTGGCCGTCCGCCCCATCGCGCACGCCCTGCTCGACACGACCACGCTGCGCGTGGGCGTGGTGAATCGCGAGCGCGAAGCCACCCCGGAGACCCCGAGCTGGAATGTGGTGATCGTGACCACCGGGATCGCGCGTCGCTGGTTCCAGGACGGTGACATCCGTCCGCACGACACGCTGGTCATCGACGAGATCCATCAGACCTCGGCCGAACTCGAGCTCTGTCTCGCCCTCGGCAAGCGCACGGGGTGCCGCTTCATCTGGCTCTCGGCGACGGTCGACCCGACCTTCTACGCCCGCTATCTGCATGCGGCGGCGGTGATCGAATCGAGCGCGTTCGATCCGAACAAGGCGGCGAAGGTCGTCGTCGAGCGCAAGAAGCCGACCTCGTTCCTTGATGATCGGTTCATGCAGCAGGCGATCAAGGAGCGGCGCGGGATCGGGGTCTTCTTGCCGACGCGTGCGGCGGTGGAGGAGGTCGCCGCTGATGTCGGGGCCCGCTATCCCAGGATGCAGGTGGCGTTCTATCACGGCGGCGAACCGATCCGCGCGATCCGCCCCTTCCTCGAGGGAGAGGTAGAGAAGCCCTTCCTTCTCGCGATGACGGCGGCGGGGCAGAGTGCCCTCAACGTGCGCGGGCTCGACACGGTGGTGATCGACGACACGCGCTTCACGAACATCGTCGAGCGTGGGCGCAATGTCCTCATGCGACTCCATCTGGGGGCGAATGAGCTCCTGCAGATGGCGGGGCGCGTGCATGGACGCGTCGCGGGTGGGCGTGTCTTCATCCTCTCGGATCGCCAGATCCGATTTCAGGATCTCACCCCCACCGCGCCGGAGTTCCAACTCGCCGGGGACTCCGAGCGGGTCGCCCTCACCTGCGCGGCCCTCAGCGTCGCGGCAGATGAGCTCGACCTCCCCGTCCCGCTCGATCGGCGCTCGTATCGGAATGCGGTGGAGTTCCTCGAATCACGCGGGATCATCGAAGGGGGACGGCTCACCGAGTATGGCAAGAAGGTCGAGGCGATGCCGGTCGATCGCTCCTGGGCGGAGCTCCTCGTGCACTGCGATGATGCCTTGCTGCCGTATGTGGCGGTGATGGCGAGTGTGGAGTCGCTGCATCGGATGACGCGCGAGGACCGTGATCTCGCCGGACTCGTCGTCGCGGGGTCAGACCACCTCACCACCTACAACGCGTATGCGGAGGCCTTCGAGACCTGCGGGTATCTCGGCGAGGTGTATGGGCTCCCGCGTCAGCTCTTCGACGAGAGTGTGCATCGGTGGGCGGAGGGACGCGGGGTCTTGGTGAAGTCGATCGAAGATGCGGCACTGGCGATGGCGAGCATCTATCGCTCGGTCGGACTCCCGCTCCCGTCGTCGATGCCACGCACGACGCCGGCGATCGAGCGACGCTTCATCGAGCTCGTCGCGCGGATCATGCCGTTCAATCTCGTGATCGACGAGGAGACGGTGACGGGGGACGAGGCGCGGGTCTCCAAGACGAGTGTCTGTGGGAGTTGGGGCGCGGTGGCGGGGACGCTGCGCTACTTCGCCGACAAGTTCGGGATCGCCCGTGCCGCGATCGAGGGGACGCAGCTCCCGATGGATCTCGTGCGCCGGTACGCGACGCGTGAGACGCCGCGCGTGGCCTATGATCCGAGCAAGCGGGAGCGCCCCCTCGCGCTGGAGCGTGGGCTCACCTACTTCGGCTTCGCCCTCGAACGGGAGCGTGAGCCGCTCGACGATTTCACCCCCGACTTCGCCCCACAGATCCGGCGGGTGTTGGCGGAGGCGCTCGCGCGTGGTGAGGCGCGGCATCCTGCGGTCCCGCGGAACCGGCAGGGGATCGACGAGGTCCGCGAGGCCTGGCGCCGCTCCGGTGGGGCGACCCCTCGCCTGCAGCAGGCCGAGCTGTCGGCGTGGTATGAAGCGCAGCTCGCCGAGGTGCACGACCTCCACGGCTTCCGCGCGGCCGCGTTGCGGTTCGATCCTGACCTGTTCGTCACGCGCGCGGAGCGCGCGCGGTGGATGACGTTGCCCGGCGCGGTGGAGATCCGGGATCGTACGATCGCGTTGCACTACGAGGTGGAGGAGTCGCCCGAGGGGGGGGCGCGCGGCGTGGTCCGCTTGCAGGTGCCGGAGAAGGTCGCCCGCACTCTGGTGGAGGAGGAGCTGCCGGTGCTGGATCGTCCCCTGCGGTTTGTGGTGACGCGCGGCGCGCGCGGGTCGGTGCGCGGTGATTCGTTGGCGGAGGTGCAGGAGGCGTTGCGTCAGCCCTGGTCGCAGGAGGAGCGGCCCATGCGAGGGCGGCACGATGGGCGTGGTCCGCGGCGTGGCACACCGGGGCCGAAGGGCCGAGGGGGCCGGCGCGGGCGGTAGGGTGGACTTTCGGTACTAACAGCCCCCCCTTTTTGACCTTACGATAGGGATTCCCTGTTGCATCCAACGAATTGTCTAGCTTATAAATCGTTGTCACTGATAGCGTTATAGAGTTTTGTCAAAATACCCCTTGCAATTAGGACCGGTTGGTCCAATATTGGGGGTGTGACCCAGCGCAGAATCCAGATCCTCGATGCCGCGGCGGAGTTGATCGCCGAGAAGGGCTTCGTGCAGACGTCGGTCGACGACGTGATCGCGAGCGCCGGCCTGAGTGGCAAGAGTCACTTCTATCACTACTTCAAATCGAAGGACGCGCTCGGACACGAGGTGCTCGCGCGGCAGTTCGATCTCCTCGGTGACCGTGGGCTCGCGATCCTGCGCGAGACCTCGCTCGATCCGATCGA